>CAJUJU010000018.1 GCA_910586835.1 uncultured Acetatifactor sp. | reverse complement strand
CCCAGCTTAATCGGGATCAATGCTACTGTTTTCATAAAAACCTTCTCCTTTTCTGTCAGACCAATTTTTAATACATCCATCTCTTGGCTATAATCTCGTGTATTCAGCCTGCCTTACTTCCGCCTCCTGTATCTGTTTATTAATCCCTCAAGCAATTCATTTTTACTATACTTCATATATATTACAGTCAGCAAAACGTATATTGTTGCTCCCAAGAGTATTTGGACGATCAAAGACGCAACACTATCATTCAATTCAAAGGCCAGAAACTTAACCGCCATATACATTACCATGCCAAATCCCATATAAGGAACCGATTTTTTTATATAAGTCTTCAGTTCCATATTCTTTCTCACAAAATATCCCTGTATAATACACACACCGCCCTCGGCAATCACGGTGCCAACCACCGCGCCCTCAGCTCCCAACAGTGGAATCAAAAGCAAATTCGCAACAGCATTAACTCCGGCACTGACAATTACAGCGGTAATATATTGGCGATCCATTCCATGCGGGATCATGTACTGCGTTCTGATAAAGTTGCCAAACGCACTGAACGGCAGGGCGACACACAAACCAACAAGCAATACATCACACTGCGCAAATTCATTTCCCCAATAAAGCGGCGCAAACAGATGCGCTACCGCTGCAATTCCGAAAGAAAAAGAAAAGGCACAAAACATAATGATTTCTATGGATAACCCCATATAGCGCTCCGCCTTTTTTGCATCATTCTTTGCGGCAAGCATCGACATTCTCGGCATCATTACAGTTCCAACAGATAAAATAACGGTTTTTACGCAGTTGGTTATTTTTTCCGAGTTTTCGTAAAATCCCAGCTGAATCTTAGAGCTTAAGGAACCAAGCATAATCTTATCCATAATGTTGTATAAGCTTGTTGCCAGAACCGGAATAAACATAACCAGCATTGGCTTTATATTGGCCAGGACAATATCCTTTTGGGGTTTTCCCAACCTGATATACGTCCTGACACATGCCCACATGAAGCCTTCGCTGGCCAGCGCTCCTACAGCCAATACCAGACAATACTTCCACAAATCATCCGAATTTCTGACGAATAGAAAAGTTGCGGCAAATGTCGCAATCTTGATAATTATATTTCTGATTGATGTATATTTAAACAATTCCAAGCCAAAAAACAGCCAGTTTATATCCAGCATATAAGAAAAAATGTAGATAAGCTGAATCCAAAAGATATTTTTGAATTCCACCGATAATGTCGAAACATAAATTATATATACCGATACCATCAGGCAAGACATCAAAAACTGAATGAAATAGATACTGCAAAATATTACACTTACTTTATTCTTGTCCTCTCTGTTCTTTGCTATTTCTCTGTTTCCGTGATTTTTTACCCCCAACATGGAAAACATTCCAAAATAGGCTGCTATAGAATAGGTAAATGAATAAATACCGATTTTTTCAGCTCCCAGTACTCTGGATATATACGGAGCCGTAATCAAAGGCAAGCTCAGTGCCAGTACTTCATACAGCATCTGATAAAATATATTTACTTTTACACTTGTCTTTTTCGCCTGCTTCATAAACTGTTGTCTTATCTTCCTCTATACAGGTTGCCGTACACATTCCCATGATTGCATGAATCCATACTCCCATTAAGGTTTTGCTGTTTGCGCTGATCATCAGGGAACATACTATGACACCAAAAACGGACATTATAATCGGCTTGATTTTTCTGTCCAGTTTTTTATAATCAAACAGCTTAAACAGCCTGAAATATACCACTCCAAATAAAATCAGTCCCACATACCCCATTTGCGCAACGATCATTGCTACATAATTGTCATTTAATATCCCGCCATACCCGGTATGCGATAAACCATACCGATCATCAAACCCATACGCCCAATACAACGGCGAATAATATCTGGCGGCCATCTCCCCACCGTAAGTCGCAAAGCCTGACCCAAACGGAAAGTAAGTGTTTGCCGTCAAAAATCCATAATAAAGCAACACGGATCTTGGCGCCCTGGTATTAAAGATATACTCCTGTATTGCGGGAAAAGCAATAACAATCGCTATTGCAGCAATCCCTATCAGCATTTCTATTTTTAATTGTTTTCTGTATTTATAATAGATAAAAAAAGTAATCAGGAACAGATTCCCGCACCATACCAGCGTTGCAGCCGTCAGAAAGGTGGTAATAAAATACAAGACAACATATATCCTTTTTACAATTCTCTTCTTTTCCCCTGCAACAATAAAAAGCAGGCACCCTGACAAAAGGTAATATGTTTGAATTCCGTTTCTTGAAACAAATCCAAATGGCTGAATTCCATATTCCGGATAAATATTTCCGTCAGCATGCCGCATTGTCATTCCGATATCACCAAACTGGCTGATGACAGCACAAATAAATGCCGCAATAATAATCGTTTTTGCGATCCCTTTAAGATGATAACCCAAGTCTTTCACATCATATTTCCTGTAAAAAACATGAAATCCCAGAAAAACCACAACTGCCTTCAGGAATTCCAGAACATCCACTCCGATGACAAACAGGTTTGTCACTAACCCGCTGAATACATTAGACAGCACCCCCAAAAGAACGATGCCGAACATGAGAATAAGAATACACCCTTCATTCCTGTTCAGTTTTCCCCGCATCAATGCACACAATAGATAAAATAAGCAAAAAACCCCCAACAACTCATCCAAATAGCCCAAAGGTTTCCAATTAATATATTCTGATACGGGGAAAAAAAGTAAAAGAAGCGCTATAAGCAAATCTATTCTCTTCATTTCAAATTGCTTCATAAGTTATCACCAGTTATTGCATCCAAGTTAATTCTCTCAAAAACTTCCAGTTTTCCACCCCGTGTAGCATTATAAATCTTGATATTCAATTTTTCACAGGCATTTCTTGCTGTAGTATAGATCATGTGGCACATCTCGGGATCGTTAACGCCAAACGCTTTATTTTTCCCCTGCCCGAACTGGTTAAATACCTCTTTATATCGCGAATCAAAATATGTTTCCTTTACGGACTCATCCCGTGTGATTTTCCTGTTTTTATCCATTGTATATTGAAAACTGTTGTCAACGCCCAACAAATAAATCTCCGAGAATCCCATATAGGCCGCAAGCTGTATGCTGCTATAGGTTACCGTAGTTCCATCCACAACATACTGGTCACAATCTATGGAAAACGGCATTGGATTTTCTCTTTTTGTACAGGGGCGCTTATCACACAAATATGCAATTGCATTATCAAACTGCAGACCAAATTTATACAATCCATCGTACCCTAAAAAAACCGGTCCAGGATACTCCCTGATCCGATCCTTTTCCCCCCGGATCATGTTCCAGTCCTGGCACATGTAAAAGGCAGGACGCCATGTGGTCTTATCATACATCAGCCAGATTCTGTTCGCAGCAAAGCAAAATTCTCCCTTTAGCTTGTCCAGATCCGCAGCCGTCAGGCTTGGCCCGTTCCCTATAATAAAACAACGTTTACCATTATACCGATTTCTGTACTTTCTGATTTGTTCTGGGTAACCACTGTTTAAATACGCTTTATAGCATTTTTTAAAATATTTGCAGGCATCATAATACAGATATTTTCTCCTGAACATGGATAATAAATCTGAATTTGTAACAATCGTCTTTGCGACAGATTTAATACTCATACTCTTATCCCTTTCCAGCTCTACATCTTTTGGATCAGAGTTTCCATTCAAACATGCAGCAGTTCAGCCGTGACTGAATTACAATTCATATACAATTTCTCATATTCCCCGGCTATGACATTCCAGGAATACGCGGATTTGATTCTTTCCTTCGCCTTGACTCCCAATTCGTGTACTTCTTCCGCTGCGAGCTGATCCGCTCTGTCAATCAATGCCGAGAGATTCCCTTCTTCTTTTGTCCAATATAGAGCTGCGTCCTTAGCAACCTCTTCATTAAAACCTACCTTTAAAAGCAGGTTTAAATCAGTAGAACTCAAAGCTTCCAAAAGGCTTGGATTTGTTCCCCCTACCTCATGCCCGTGGAAATATGCAAACGATTTTTCTCTTATTTTTTTCAGTAATTCCTGATCATAAACTGTTCCAACAAACTTAATTCTCGGGTCAGATTTAAAATGAAGCTTTTTCTCGAGTTCATTTAAAAATCTGTCATTTACATTTGTAATTAAAAGAAAGTCTCTTTTTGTGTGACTTCTCATAAACTCTCGAATCATTATCTCAAAATTATTCTCAGGTACAAAGCGCCCAATTACAAGAAAACTATCTGATTTCGCACCATGCTGCTCCTGCCACTTGATATATTCAGGCGCCTCGTCAGATAGTATACTTGGTTTCACATCCGCACCATATGCAATATATGTTGTTTCGGGCTGATATTTTCCGTAAGCTGATTTAATATAACTCTGAATATTTTTACTGTCGCATACCTCCAGGTCTGCATACTTTACCATGAGTCTCTCTGACAGAGACCAGTATTGCCGTACAATATAAGAATACTTCTTTCTGAGCATTTCTCTGCCATCAGGATTGTGCCAGTACTTTCCTCCAAACTTATGTATTTTTTTTACATAATGCGCCATCACCGGCCCAATTCTGGAGGATAAAACATAAATAACAGGATTTGTTATGTGATTCTTTTTTATATATTTACAACAAAATCTCAAAGCAGCTATATCATAATAAATTGCCTGTGCTGAACCGAGATTTCCTGGTACCTTTATTTTAAAGCAATGTGCATTTTTATATTTAAATTCATATTCATTAATTCGTTGCGCCCCCTCCAGTTTTGTTTCATCCATATAGCCTTGACCATTATATTTACAGGCAATATGGTACTTTATCCCCTTGTGATTTTCATGCTGCTCCAATAATTTCCCTATAAAGGTTTCATATCCCCCATAATTTAATATGCCCTTGGCGCCAATGATAAACACATGCTGCATCTCTGCCACCCCACCGCATCCCCAGCAATAACCAGTGTGCTGTATCACACACTTCCGACCGCTTGCCACGGACAGAAAATGAATGCTACAGCACATTGGTAAGATTTTTTCTAATCCCGCCGCCTCAAATGACTGTAAATACCACCTTTAGCGACCAACACAAAAAGAAGCCCCTATTTTAAAGGCTTCTTTTCTGTCATTGACTGCGGAATTGACCACTTATTATATTGGCCGGATACGTCACAACAGGAAAATTTGACGAACTTTCCCACAAAAAAACAGAGTCCCTTACGGAGCTCTGTTAAAAAATTTATTGAACTTTGATCGTTAACGCATTGTAAATCCCGACGGGTACTTCCAGGCCAAAACAATATTCATCCATCATATCCTTTTCAAAATTATATACCGTTACAATTTTCTTTTCAGGGTCTACTACCCAGTACTCTCTTACACCGGCGGTACGATACCTGAACAATTTTTTAAAATAATCCATCTGCCTGCTGCTTGAGGAAACAACTTCTATAATCCAATCCGGTGAACCATTACACCCTCTTTCCGTAATTTTTTTCTTATCACAGATAACAGATATATCAGGTTCCACATAGTTCCTGTCATTCTCATTCAAAAAAACCGCAAACGGAGCAGGAAACACTTCACATTCTCCTTTATTCCGCTCAATATAGTCCTTTATTTGGTATGATAAGTCCATTACAAGCATCTGATGTCTGGTACTCGGCGGCGACATGTAATAAATCTTCCCGTCAATCAACTCGGCCCGTTCACCAGCGGGCAGAGAATAGATATCATCTACTGTATATGTTTCTTCCTTTTGTCTCATATCCATAGTGCCCACTCCTCTCCCGATTTTATTCCAGCCTTCAGAACCGCTGCCACGTTATGTCTCTAAAGCTCTCCTCTTCAGGAAAGCCTGCCCCCAAGCGGCCTACTTCGATCCCCTTCGGAACAACACCACTCCTACCGTTTGGAGCAGTATCTTCACATCCTGCCGGAGTGACCACTCGTCAATGTACTTCAGATCCAGCTTTACCACATCCTCAAAATCCCGGATATCACTCCGACCGCTGACCTGCCACATGCCGGTCAATCCGGGCGTAATGCTGAGCCTTCTCCGATAATAGATATTATACTGCTCAAACTCATCCACTGTGGGCGGTCTGGTTCCCACCAAACTCATATCCCCTCGCAGTACGTTCCAAAACTGCGGCAGTTCATCGATGCTTGTCTTTCGGATAAAGTTTCCCACTCTGGTAATACGGGGGTCCTTGTCCATCTTAAACATAAGCCCCTGCACCTCATTCTGTTCCATCAGCTCCTTTTTCCGCTCCTCCGCATCAATATACATGGAACGAAACTTGTACATCTTAAACCGCCTGCCGTTTTTCCCGATCCTGATCTGGGAAAAGAACACGGGCCCCCTGGAATCCACCTTGATAGCTAGCGCCACAAAGGGTGTCAGCAGCAGCGTAAACAGCAGGCCAACGCCTCCCCCCAGAATATCCATCAGGCGCTTGATCATCATACGCCGGTAGTCGATTACATTCACCAGATAAGTCATCACCGGAAACCCGGCAAACTTTCCCACACTGCTGCAGGGTGTGTCAATACTGAATCGCTCCATGCAGTTATGACAGGTAACGCCCATAGCCAAAAAGGACTGTATCAGAATCTCCAGCTCACTGCTCTCTGTCCCGGGACAATGCAGCAGCACCACATCCACAGCGCTCTGTCTTGCCACCTCAATCACGCTTTTCCTGTCGGCAATGACCGGAATTCCTCCGATCATCTCCCCTACTCTGTCCGCATCTATAATCACAATTCCTATGATCTCATAGCTCCAGCCTGCATCCTTTCTGATGTGATGCATCACGTTTTCTATTTCCTGTTGTGCGGTCACGACAATAATTTTATCACTGTTTCTGCTCTTCTTATAATACCGGTTCATGTATTCCTTGAATGCAATCCGAACCAGATAGGTAAGAGCCGTGTTAATCACCACAAAATATCCCAACAGCAATCGGGAAAACTCCAACTCCAGCCGGAACGCATAGATATAGAATCCCGTTCCCACAAACAGGATAATATTATACCTGAGAACCCGCAGAAGCTCATAATAGTTTCCCCTCTGAAAGAAATGCTTATATTCATCGGTAAAAAAGTTATTGAGCATACAAATCAGAAGAAAAGGCAGATAAATCTGCATAATCTCCCGTTTCCCAAGAGTCTGCGGAGCCTCATGATAACGAATCAGATAGGCCATCGCATATGAGGCCGTTATACATATCACATCCAGCAGCAATAAGCCGTAGGTCTCAATGATCTGATATTTCTTGTTGTAGCTGTTCATTTGTTGCTCTTCTCTCCTTGAACAGAATCCACGCCAAATACAGCAATGGAAGATTCCATAGTACACTTAAAGGCAGTAATTCCATGAAACCGTATACCGCCATAATCCCCAGTCCTATTGTCCCATAATAATTTTTCTTTCTGTTACAATACCATATTCCCGCACAATATGCAACAATCCAAAGCGCAAACACTACCCAGCCATAATTATACAACACATGAAAATAACTGATGTCAAAGTCTATACGCGGAATATTCCCCAAAACAGCATTGCCGATATTATCGTAAAAGGGATTGATGAGGTCAATTCTGCCTGTCAGATAATAGTTCAGCATCTGATTAGCCACTGCATCTTTTCTCACCCAAAGAGGTAATATTAAAGTCAGCCCTGCCAACACTGCCGGAATCGCAACAAACAGGGTCATATAAGCCTTCTCCAGCTTCCAGTGCCTTATTACTCTATATCCCAGCACCATCAGGAGCAGTATTCCCCATGCGACAATACCTGTTCGGCACATAAAAAGTCTATATGCCGCCAGCATAATTCCTGTTCCTATTACATAGGCATACCACCTCAGTCTGTCCCCGTAGACAATAACAGCCAAAAGAAGTATGACAAAAATATTGGCAAATGCCATATTAGGAGTATGATATCCATAACAGTATAACGTCACTGTTTCCAGATTTTTTGGCAGCAATATCTCCCTGTTCTCAATCAGTCCTGCTGCTGCCAGCAAAAGTGTCCCCCCCGTAAGCGCAACCTTTAACCATAACGCATACTTGAAGACTTTTTCCAGAGACACATTTTTCGCCCCGAAGACCCCCATAGCTGTCAAAATAAGTGTCTTCTCCCCGTTTCTCAGTAAATTGACCCCCAACAGTACTGTGAGAAGTGCCATCAGTACAAGTTCTCGCCATGTATAATCTGTAACAATCACCTTCAGCAGCAAAAACAACGTTACCACCGCAAATACGATTTTGTAAATCCGATACTCCGAATTGATCCCCGCAGAGGTCATCCCTGTCATCGCAAGAATAAAAATCAAGTAATAAATTTCCTGATACTCTCCCAGTTTCTTTCTGAGCTTCAGCAATCTTTTCCCTCCTGTCCCGACCAGATTCTGCCTCTGATCAAATCCATATAATAGCGGAGTTCTCCGCTTCTCCCATATAACAGCAAAAATACTGCGTGAAAAACTGCCGTCGCCGCAGCGCCTGACAGAACCAGCCGCACCCACAGATTCCAATCCTCCATACCGGCGATACAAAACTCTGTAATTCCAAGTACACTCAGCATCACCAGTAAATGACGTACTGTCATCCCCACATATTGCCTTCCTGTAATATCAAAAAGAGGCCCGCAGACATATCTGGGATAGCTGTACAGATACACCACAGCCGTACTGAGTATGGTTCCCAGAAATACCCCTGCTGTCCCAATCACCCCTGCCAACACGACAGAAGCCACCAGATTGAGCAGCGCCTCTATCAGCGGAATCCTGCGATCTTCATGAAAAATCCCCGCCGCCTCCTTAAAGGTATTTACGGATGCCCTCATCCCGTCCAGGTAAAAATTTATTACCAGCACAAAAACCACTGTCTTATCAAACAAAAAGTCTTTTCCCATCCACAGCTCCACCAACGGCTGCAGAACCGCATACAGCCCTGCCGCCACAAGGCCGAAAAACCAGAAATTAATAAAATCAACCTTTTTGAAGACATCCCGTCTCTGCTCCTGGCTGCTGTCTAACAAAAAATTCCCCACACTGTTGGTCAATGTCTCAAACATTTTGCTCAAAAGAGCTGTGATCCCTGCGATGACAAGACGGTAATTGGTATACAAGCTCATGACCTTAATCCCCAATATGCCCGTAATCACAATGCTGTCGCTTCCGGTAACAATTATTTTACCCAGCTTGTGGCACAGCAGCCCCTTCACTTTTGTGACAATATCTTCCCGAATCTCTTTCTCAACAGGCTCTGTGCATCTCTCCGCCGTGAAAGGATATTTTCTCCTGATATACAGAGAGATGAACAGATTTGGAACACATTTTCCCAACATTTTCAAAATCAGGAATAGAATAAAATTCTGAAAAACCAGAAGAACATAAATCTGCAGTGCGTTCTGAACAATATATGTCAAAAAATAGATCGTATCCGGTATGTAATTCATCAGATCCGCATAGAGCAGCGATTTCTTATAAGCCAGGAAGTAGGAGCATAGACAGTCCGCCAAAAAAAAGGCATAGATCAGATAAATACTGTCATGTATTTCCACCTCTCCCACCAAGAGAGGAATAAACACCCCCACCACAATGCCAATCAAAAGAACTACTCCGGAGATTCCAACATAGCATCTTCTGTAAAAACGCAGCAGCGAATTAATCTGTCGCTGATTTCGCTCCGCCATGGGACGATACATATGATATATAATTGCTGTCCCGATTCCCAGATCCGCAAGAGACATCATGGATATAATACTTCCAAACAGACCATTTATACCGTTATAGTCCGTCCCCATTGTGTCAACCAGCACACTTTGAACCACAAAAGCAGTGACCAGGTTTACCGCATAGGTGACTGCAGACGTAATAACATTGACAAAGGTTCTTCGGGTTCTCTTCATGGCTCTGCCTTTCGCGCACTCCGGCACACATAACAATCCATAAAAGTCAAAACTTTATGCATTCCGCAATACTGACACATATTTTTCCACCACCTTCTCCAGACTGTACTCTTCAAAGGCTTCCGCCTGCCTGGAGAGCAGCAGGGCATCGTCTATTTTTTCTGACCACTCCTCTGCGTCATATGGATTCTCTACATATACCGCCCTGCCCTGCGTTACCTCCTCAAGGCAGCTCTTTCGCGTCATAACCACACGCTTTCCTCTGCGCATGGCTTCTATCGGAGGCATTCCAAAGCCTTCAAACACACTGGGAAACAGAAACAGCCTGCAGCTCTCATAAAGGCAGTCCCGCTCCTGATTGGAGACAAAACCTGTATTGATCACCAGATCTTCAATTCCGTTCTCCATCACCGCTTTGTCAAATGCCGCCGTATCTCCTCCAACTCCGCTCAAAACCAGGGGAACCGCTTTCCCCTTTTGTTTCCTCAGTGCAATCGTCCTCAGCAGCGTCTCCAGATTCTTGTGTGGAAGCATGGAGCTGACACAGTAAAAATATTCATTTTCACGAATTCCGTATTTCTCCTCCAAAACTGCAGAGGTCAACCCGGAGTCTCCTGTCTCCACCGGATTATAGATGACACAACATTTCTCTTCCACTGTCGGATAATGTTCCGACAGATCTCGCTTACAGTATTCCGATATAGTGATCACACGGGAAGAAGCCCGGCAGGCATGTTTCCACATGTATTTCAAAAACAACCGTCTGACCGTCGAAAAATACTGCGGATAATGGAGCGCCTGTAAATCATGAATCACGCTGACATACGGTATGCCGCTTCCATATGTCACCGGCATGCTGTATACAGGGATAAACATCACATCAACACCGGATTTAACAGCCGCCTTGTCGAGGTGCATATTTTCCCAAAGAATCCGCCTGGGCTGACTGGCCGAATCCACCGGCATAACCATGCGTGTCATATTTGGAAAACTGTCAAAAGCCTGAAAGCTGTCGCTGTTATCCCGGGACACAAAAAGCATGAACTCGTCAGTTTCGTCATATCTTCCAAAACCATTCATCAAATTTCTGATAAAGGATTCCGTCCCACCACAGATCCCCGGGCGAACCCAAAGCAAATCTATCCCTATCTTCACAACCATACTCCTGTTCTTATTTCCGAATCCAAAAGCCGCAAAGCAATTTCAAAGCCTTCACGCCGCTTCCGATCCCCTATCCATTCAGCCCAGAATCATCTTCACCGCTTCAATGGCCACGCACTCCGCCAGATACCACCTGCTGTACCCGTTTATCCGGTAGCACCAGCGGTAACGATCCTTTATCCTCTGCACCGCCTCCCGCAGACTCTTACGGTTGCTGACTCCTCCCATACGGAAATTGGCCAATACCTTATCCAATGTCCTGACCCGGTATCCTTCCTTCACCAGCTGCAGATAGCAGCCATAGTCGTCATGGATGCCCCGATCACGGAAGGGATGGCTCTTGTAAATCCGGGCACGCACGAACATGGTTGGATGATTCCAGTCTCTGGAGGTCTGAAATCTGCGCAGTCTGGCCTTTTTCACCAGGCTTCTGCCGTTTTTCCTGTATAGCCTGATATTGGAAAAAAGCAGATCACAGTCTTCCTTTTCAAATTCCTTCCTCACGGTCTCCACCGCGTCCGGCTCGTACCAGTCGTCGCTGTTCAGAATCCCGATGATTCCTCCCGTGGCAAGGGCTATCCCCTTGTTCATGGCATCGTAGATACCGCCGTCTTTCTCCGAGACAATGCGGAGACAGATTCCTCTTTCCCCCATACGCTGTCGGTAGCTCTCCGCCAGCTCTACAGTGCCGTCCTGCGACGCGCCGTCAATGATCAGATATTCTATTGCGCTGCAGGTCTGTCCCAACACCGATTCCATGGTGACACCAAGCGTCTTTTCGCTGTTATAGGTCACGGTGACAATGCTTACGGTATCATCCATCTCAACTCTCCGTCAGACGTATGGATTCCTCAAACCCATACATCCGGTACTCTTCCCTGTATTCACTCATGGTCTGCTCATAGACCATGCTTCCAAATGCCTTGTTGACCAGCCCTCCCGGCTTTCCGCCCAGCTTCCCCAGAAGAAGAAGTGCCGGATGGAAAATGCGGGTCAGCCGCACCTTCTTTCCATGTTCCAACGCAATGGCGGCAACCATATTCCCGGTCTGAACATATTCGGCGTTCTGGGGATAAAAGGTTCCCCTCTCGCCGTTTTGTATCATAAGCTGCAGAAACCTGCAAAGGTTTCCTATATAAAGCATACTTCTCTGATTATTTTCCCTGGGAAAAAAGGGAAACTTAACCGCCATTTTCGCAAGAAGGGGATAATTGCCCTTTGAGCCCTTCCCGTAGATCATGGGAGGCCGGAGAATCACCACGCCAAAGCTGTCATCCTCCAGTCCCCTAAGCCCCTCCTCCGCCTTCAGCTTGCTGTCGCCGTAAAAGTTTGCAGGAGCGGGAAGGGTATCCCGGGTAATCACCTTCTGCCTGCCGATTCCCGCGCTCTCCCCGTAAACAATGATACTGCTCATATAGATAAACTGGCTTACGCCTTCCTTCTTCGCCTTCTCGGCGCATTCCAGAGCCAGATCACAATTCACCCTGTAATAAAGCTGTTTCTGCTCTTCTGTGACTCTGCCAACATCTGCGTGAGCCATACCTGCCACATGGAACACGGCGTCAAACCCGTGAAAGTCATGCTCCCTCCACGCCTCACCCCTCATATCCAGGGTTTCCGTTGCTATGGAGTAATCCTGGCTCGCTATCCACTTTTCAAAAGCGGTTCCGATGTAACTGCCCGCTCCGGTAATCAGGACTTTTTTCATTTTAATCCTCCATGTCGCGGAGTATTTTGCACAGGCTGGCGCACCGAATGTCAGCGTCGCCTCTGCGAACCGGTCGGTTCACTCTTCCTCCCGCGCCGACGCGCCCTTGGAATTCGATTCACCCCTGTCATTCCCCTTCCGCCGGGATCCACGTTCCAGTTCCCCGGTGCCGCCTTCCACCACACCGTCCTGCTTCAGAACGGATTTTACCGTGCCCACGATGCACTTCAAATCCATCAGAAAACCCATCTTTTTCACATATTCCCCGTCCAGACTGGCTTTCACGTCGATGGGCAGCTCGTCTCTTCCGTTGATCTGGGCCCACCCCGTCAGCCCGGGCAAAACATCGTTGGCCCCGTATTTATCCCGCTCCGCGATCAGGTCATACTGGTTCCAGAGCGCCGGCCTGGGTCCTACCACAGCCATGTCTCCTTTGAGGATATTGATAATCTGGGGAAGCTCATCCAGACTGGTGCGGCGCAGAAATGCTCCTGCCTTTGTGATGTACTGCTCCGGATTTTTCAACAGATGCGTAGGCGTATCCTTTGGCGTGTCAATCCGCATGGTGCGGAATTTCAGGATATTAAAATGTTTCTTATATATACCGACCCGCTTCTGTTTAAAAAGCACGGGCCCGGGAGAGTCGCACTTTATGGCAATGACCAGCGCCAGCAGAAGAGGCGAAAGGACAATCAGTCCAAGGAAGGCAAAAACACGGTCAATGACACTTTTTACTGTCTTATACATTCCGGTATTCCTCCTCGCGGTATGTCCCCACAATCTCCTTGATGTCCCTGCGGATTTCCGCAGACTCCTCTCTCGCATCGGAAATCAGCTTTTCCAGCTGTTTTTCAAATACCACCGTGTCAAACTCCATGGGCTTTCCGATATAGATCATTTTATTGGCCGTCTTTTTCAGACCCTCCTCCCGCAGGAGAAGCTCCTCGTACATCTTCTCCCCCGGGCGCAGCCCGGTAAACCTGATCTCAATGTCCTCCCCGGGCCGAAAGCCGGAGAGCTTGATGAGATTTACGGCAAGATCCAGGATCTTCACAGGCTCTCCCATATCCAGGACAAAGATCTCCCCTCCCTTGGCGTATGCTCCCGCCTGCAGCACCAGGGAAACCGCCTCCGGAATGGTCATGAAATAACGGATGATTTCCGGATCCGTAACGGTCACGGGGCCGCCTTCCGCGATCTGCTGCTTGAACAGAGGGATCACGCTGCCGTTGCTCCCCAGCACATTTCCGAACCGCACCGCTACATAATTTGTCTTTGACCGCTGGTTCATCATCTGAATTATCATCTCGCAGATCCGCTTGGTAGCTCCCATGACATTGGTGGGGTTCACCGCCTTGTCGGTGGAGATCATCACAAACCGTTCCACCCCATAACGATCCGCCGCCACAGCAACCCTATAGGTTCCCATCACATTGTTCTTGACTGCTTCGTTGGGGCTTGTCTCCATCAGCGGCACATGCTTGTGGGCCGCGGCATGGTAGACGATATCGGGCCGATAGCTCTCAAATACTTCATTCACCCGGTTGGTGTTGCGCACGGAGCCGATGAGCACCTGCAGATTCAGCCCCGGAAATTTTCGGATCAGCTCCTGCTGAATCTGATAGGCATTGTTTTCATAAATATCCAGAATAACCAGCTGTTTCGGATCGTGAGCCGCAATCTGCCTGCATAACTCACTGCCGATAGACCCGCCCCCGCCTGTCACCAGGATGGTCTTTCCCCTGACGTAGTTCAACACCTCCTCCGTGTTGATCTGAACCGGCTCTCTCCCCAGAAGATCCTCGATCTCCACCTGCTTCAGCTTGGATACGGACACATCGCCGTTGATGAGCTGATAAACGCCGGGAAGCATCCGCATTTTGCAGCCCGACTCCTTACAGATTTCCAATATTTCTTTTTTTGTCTGAGGATCCGCGGAGGGAATGGCAAAAATAATCTCGTCGATATTGTACAGACGCACCGCTTCCAGGATTTTATCCCGGCCGCCCACAATGGGCACGCCCCGCAGCAGCTTCCCATGGCATCCCGGCTGGTCGTCGATAATGCATTTTGCGGTAAGCTGCAGATAACTGCTGCTCTCGATCTCCTTCAGAAGCATGTCCCCCGCCGCCCCTGCTCCGATCACCATGGCGTTGGACCATATTTTCCTTCCCGCCAGGCTGAACCGCTTATTGCTGAGGATCCTCAGAATCCGATAGCCAAAGCGAATGACACCTGTGAGCAGGATCAGCGTAAGGCAATAGAGAAAGCCATAGCTTCTGGGCATATGATTTCCGCTGGCATAGATATAAATCATCTGTGCCACGGTGGCACAGACATTTGCGGCAATAATATTGATGAGTTCGTTGACACTGGCATAGCGCCAGACACTTTTATAAAGCTTCCAGATCGCAAAAAAGAGCAATGTAAGCAGAATATTGGGAATCAACAAATGCTCAAAGCTCTTCATAAATTGCGGGTAGATATCGCTGATGCGAAATTCAAACCGAATATAAAGGGGCGCAAAGGACGCGATGGAAATATTCATCACGTCCAACAGTATCAGCGCTATAATCCGGTTCGCCGGAATCTTTAAAAAATTTGTCTTCTTTTCCATACCTGTATTATTCCCGCCATATCCGTTTTTGCCAGATTCCTGTTTCTGGTAATACTATATAACACACTGGCCGGTATGTCAAATTAAGACTTCCTTACTCAATATCGGGGGACCACTCAATATCCACATCCCCTGAGCTTGGTCCGGAGGACGGCGTAGGCGTAGGCTGCGGAGTGGGTTCCGGTGTAGACGCCGGAGGCTGGGGATTCTGGATCACCGGCGGCTGCGGGGTAGGCTGCGGCGTGGGTTCCGGTGTTGGCTCGGGCGTCGGCGTAGGTTTTGGCGTCGCCGTGGGCTTTTTGGTAGGCTTGGGCGTTGCGGTGGGCTCCGGGGTCGGCGTAGGCTCAGGCTGGATCTCGTTTCCCTGGGCGTCATACTCGGTCACGGTAGTCTCGTAGGAAAAGTTCTCCCGCATACTCCACAGATCATAGGGATCTCCGGCTCCGGTTCCCGGCTTGACCATCACGGAATATTCCCCCACACGAAGTCCCTGGGCGCAGGTTCCATGTTCTATCCGGATCGCTCCTGTTTCACTGTCAATGGTCACCTGCTCAAAGGAACCGTCATAGAGATTGTCCTTCAGCTGTGCCATGGTCACCTGTACAAGGCTTCCCTCCTGCTTCAGCAGAACCATATTGTCTTCCTTGCAGTAATAAGCGTTGGAATAACGTTCCCTCGAAATGGTGACACCGACCTGAACGGTAAACAGGATTTCGTCGCCCTTCTGGAGCAGGTAGGTTCTGGCGCCCTCCACCAAATCTGCCGCCATGGTCTCATACCAGCTCTCATTGCTCACCATGTGAATGCCTTCCCCAAGATACTCCTCCAGCTCCATATTCTGATACAGCTCCTCCACGGCCTGTCTCACCTGCAGGTCTTCCTCTTCTGTATGCCCCGCGCTGCAAAGCAGCTTTATTTCCGGCTCGGCCGTGGGCTCCGGCTCAGCCTCTGCCTCCGATGCCTTTCCGGATCCGGTGGCATCCACTGTCTCAGGCTCCAGAAGCTTCGCCTGCATATCGCCGCTTCCATCTCCGCAGCCCGTAAACAGCAGGCAGGAAATCGCTGCCGCCGTCAAAAAATATATCTTTCTTTTCACACTAACTCCTATCTGCCTGCTTCAGCAGGCGTACAAATCAGTCCGCATCGCTTATCAGCTTTGTCAGAAACTCATATGTCTCGCTCCCCTGCTCATAGCTGCCTCTGTCAAGCAGCTGCTGTGCCAGAGAATAGATACTCTTTGCCACAGGCGGGCCGTAAAGAGTCACCCTCCTGCCGTTCTTTTCCAATATAATGTATCCCCTGAAGGCAAACTCCGTCTTATACTGTGCAGTGGGCATCCCCACCAGCACAGAGGTGTAACGGTGTCTTCCCTCAACAGTCTCGTAGACCACGTCAACAGAGCCGCCGTTTGCATCCGTTCCGTAGGCCATACCGCTCTGAACCTTTGTGCCGTCCTTGATCATGGGATACTGGACTCTGTTGGCATTGTTCATGACCAGAGTACCATACTCCTGAAGCCGATAGCCGTTTACGCCGGAGGACGTCAGGCTGCCCTTCAGTCCCTCCGAGATTCCCGTCTTAAAACGGATTCCTGATTTCCCTGTAATGCGTATGGAAAAACCATGATAGGTCAGCAGATCCTCCAGCTCCGGCTCCGGCTGGGGCACATATGCCCCGTTATCATATCTCAGGCTCCACACATACATTCCCTTGGGCACACCGGACTCGTTGTATTTATAAATGACCGCGGAAAGCGCTGTCTTATCCCTGGCCGTCACCGTGATCCTTCCGTCCTGGATCGTACCTTCACAGGCCACTCCGTCCAGCCACACGGTGGTATCGTCATAGCCTGCCGGAAGCGCAAGCGTAATGTCAAAGGTCTCCTCCACCGGCCCTTCCGTACCCGGCACTGCACAGGGTCTGGCCGGCATATTTTCAAATACCGGAATCTTAAACACAAAGGTACTCTCCACCGAGTTGGCACTGGCGTAAAGCTTTCTGATCTTCTGTGCCTCCGTGGTAGGCGCAGTAATGTTCTGCATATACTGATGCGTATTGGGCGGATAATAGCCGTGAGGGTTTACATTGAACTTCTGCAGGTAAAGGGAATCCTGCCCCTTCTGAATATACTTGGTGGAAATGAAATCCGCCCCGCCCTTGATGGCTGAATAGGCTCCCGTCCAGCCATGCTCCTTCGCGTACTGAAGACCGCTTTCGATCACCTTCTGATCTGTGTTTCCGGTGGCTCCGATGTTAAAAAAATTATAGTAGCCCTCATAGCCGGGATAGGTTCCGGATATCAGCGCGGAGTTTCCTTGCCCCTGTTCCTGCAGTACCCTGGCCGCAAGGTGGAAAGGGCTCACATTCCTGACCTCCTCCTTCCCCAGATTCCAGAACAGCTCCGCAAAGGTCATGGTACTCTGATCATTCTGACCGGGAAGCGGCTTACTGTCGTTCATAAAGGTATTATTCAGAAACGCCCGAATGGCATCCAGCGTGTGATTTTCCTCATTGTAGGTCAGCTGTTCAAACTGAAATATTGCATCCTCCGAAAGACTGTTGCGGGGATCCATGTAGACCTTCACCGCCGCCTCGGTGGCATAGTACCAGTTTCCCGTGTCATACAGACCGTTTTTCGCCCAGTCCGGAAGCGTCTTATACACCAGACTCTTCCCGTCCTGCAGCTGGCTGTAGATCACGGACTCCCAATCCAGCGTGGTATTCATTTTGACGAAAGTCCATGCGGGATGCTTCTGCTTCAGTGCAAGCAGCGCCGGCCGATAGCTCTCCGGAAATGTTTCGATATCCGCGTAACGGATCTGCCCGCTCTCATCCATCGTATAGGAGACACTGTCCGGATTCATTCCATAGGTCTCCTCCCACTGAAGGAAACGGGAATCCGACACCGCCAGATGAACCCTGGGAATATAACCGTGGTAAACACCCTCGTCATATTCCAGCTCCACATATTCCCAGACCCCGGTCTCGCCATCCACATAGATATCCTGAATCATCACCAGCTGTCCGCTGAGCACATTGACCGCCACATCGCCATCCGGGGAGGGCGTCGTCCGCACCGGGTAGGTATCCGCCAGATACACCAGCGCCATGATCTCCCGATCCGCAATGATTTCCTGCAGCGCCGTTCCCGCCTGTTCGATCCGCAGTGCGGTTTCCGAATCCAGATCGGAAGAGCATCTGGTTCCTACCGCAAATACCCTGTTTTCCGGAACGGAAACAGCGGTAACGAAAAGCACCACGGTCAGGACACCCAATATGCATTTTTGAAAAAGCTTTTGTAATTTCATAAACACCTCTCTTAGGCATATCAGATCAACGTTGTTGCCGCTTTAGAATAACATAACAATCAACGTTTTTGTACGGTAGTTTTTGCCATCATCAGAATCCCGTGGATTCTTCTGACCGTTTTCGGCGCTGCCGCAAACAGTGTGTGGTAGCGCTTGTTTTTTCCCGTCAGTATCGGGTTTCTCATGGCTCTGATCCAGTTTTTCCGAAGGTATTTCACCGTCTTCCGGTAAAAATCATTCTCCCTGCACATCTGTGCCACGGGAATATGCAGCATATATTCCAGGCGCTGAAAAATACCAAAGCGAAAGGCAACCTCCCTCAGACCGGGATAGTTTCCCTCCACCAGCTCAGCCGCCATATCCGCATTGTTTACGCTGTCCTCATACACTCTGGAAAAACTGTTCTTGTCCGCCTTCCTGGAATTGCTTCCCAGGCGGTAAAACACATGATAGGCGTGACCCGGCAGAGACACAATGGGCCCCAGATAATCCAGCAGCTCTATCAGCAGATGAAAGTCCTCATTCAGCACACCAACCGGAAAATATTCCCCGGAATCAGGCAGGTCTTCTGTGCTTTCCCCTCCCGATTTGCCGGAAAGGTATTCCTCCAGAGCCTGTCTGCGGATCAGTTTGGTGCAGAAGGAGCAGTCCCCTCTGTGCATCAGAAGCTCCTCCAGAAATCGTTCCGGCCGGATGCATTCCGGTTCCTCCGGCGGAGTACAGATGTCCGGCAGCTTCGTTCCGTCGGGCGCAATCTCGTCCCGGCCGATCTGCGCGGCATTGACCTGATACCGGCAGACTGCTTCCAGCAGCCGTTCATACATGTCTGTGTCCACATAGTCGTCGCTGTCAACAAAACCTACAAACTCTCCCCGAGCCTCTGCAATCCCGGCGTTTCTTGCGGTAGATGAGCCTCCGTTTTCCTTGTGGAGGACACGGATTCTCCCATCCTCTCCAGCCAGCCTGTCACAGAGGGCGCCGCTTCCGTCCGTGGAGCCGTCGTCCACCAGAAGAATCTCCAGATCGGAACAGGTCTGGGCCAGAAGCGATTCCACACACCTGGTCAAATATTCCTTTGTATTATATACGGGTACTATTATGCTGATCATCCCAATCCTCCAGCGTACACCGAGACAGTCCGTCACCTGCCCCGCCCGCTTTGAAACGGGAGCCGTCTATACCGCTCTCCCATCACAGGAGCAGGGGTGCAGGGGGCTCCTTCCCGGTCGGTTTCCCTGCCTTTCCGTTCCGACTCCTCAAGCTCCAGCTCAGCGGGCTTTAATAGCCCCAGTTTCACGCAGAGCAGTGCCAGCCGTTTTGCCGCGTCCTCTGGATTCCAGAGCTCCGTGATCCTCCGATAAGCATTTCTTCCCAACTCCCGGCACAGCTCCCTGTCCCTCACCAGACGCTCCGCCAGACCGAAGAGCTGCTCTCTGTCTCCGTCCTTATAAATCAGTCCGCTGCGGCCATCCTCCACCAGAAAAGGCACCGCTCCGATCAAATGATCCGCCACCAGGGCGCAGCCGCTGTTCATGGCCTCATTTGCCACCGCGCCCCATCCCTCCTGTCTGTCGCTGGTAAAGAGAAAAATATCCGCGCGTTCCATGTACTCCCGCACTTGTTCCGGCGTCTTGAAGCCCGGCAGACTCACCTGCTCCTGCAGCCCGTACCGATCCCGCAAGGACTCCAGCTCCTCCTTCAGGTCTCCTCCGCCCACCACATCCATGTGAAACGCAAGTCCCTTTTCTTTCAGATGCCTTGCGGTCTCCAGCGCAAGCTCCGGATGCTTCCAGTCGATCATCCGGCCCGCCCAGAGCAGACAGGGCAGCCTCTGTTCGGACCATCCTTTTTCAGACAGCAGCTGTTCCAGGTCATATCGCCTGGTCTCCGGAAAATAGCCCCAGCGGTACATCTTGCCGGAATATGCTCTGACAATGTGAAAATCCGACGCCACATAGGCGCCTGCACACAGCAGGTACACCGGATCCTTCCGATGCCTGGTGTGGTCATGATATTTTTTCAGCAGCCCTCTGGGCGAAACGGCCTTCCACTGTCCTGTCTTGTACAGCCGCTCGCTGTACCGCACTACCGGCCTCCTCTGTTCCAGACGAGCCTCCACATAGCTCTCATCGTCGCTTCCGCCGAAAAGAACCACCTCCGCCTCCTCAATCAGTTTTTGGCAATCCTCCGGCTCCTCATAATAAAGCTTTCTATAGTCCCGGGCCGTCCGGCTGTCCCAGCCCATCCTCAGCCGTTCCTCCTCCATGGGTTCCGTCTGGATAAAGGCGAAGCTGCCCCTCAGAATCCTGTTCATGGCATCGCAGAAGGGAATCTGATGGTGGTTCAGATAGTTGGAGACAAACACAAATTTTATATCGTCACGCATTCTTCTCACACTTTACTCCTGCGATTTAGACAATATCTCTCTGTAGATCTCCGTCATCTTCGCATAATTCCTCTCTCTGCTGTGATTTTTTTCCGCATGTTTTCTGGCACTGGCACAATATTGCTTCAGCCTCTCCTCATCCGCCCAGATCTCCGTCACCGCCTCCGCCAGCCGCCCTGCAATGACCTCCAGCTGACTCCAGCCGCCCTGCTGTGCGCCGCTGATTTTGTCAAACGAATTCAAGGGAGACCGGAAGCCCTCATACAGAATCCCGTCCTCTCCCCCTGTAAAGATACTGGTAATTCCTCCCACATCCGCACTGACGCAGGGCATTCCCAGCAGCATGGCTTCTCCCAGGGAATTGGGGGAGTTTTCTATGGAAGAACAACAGACAAACAGATGACTCTTCAGGTACTGCTCTTTCATCTGCACGCTGTTTAAGCTTCCCAGCAAAGTGACGCGCCCCTCCAGTCCGTTTTTCTTCACAAGTCTTCTCAGGTATTTCCCGTATGCGGAGATTTTCAGCTTCTGCTTCAAGGTATCATACCCCATGATGCTGTTTCCTGCCACGCTGACATGTACGTCTGGATATCTGGCCGCAATGGCCGGCAGTGCCTTCAACATGTAGTGAAAGCCTTTTATGGGATAATCTCCCTGGCTCAAAAAGATGGAATGTGGCGTACAGTTCTTTCTGTCCCAGACCGTGTCATAAAAATCCTGCCGCAGCGTCTCGTTCATATTATAATAATTGACTTCCGGATTCCATTCCCGGGTATAAAAACGATCCCACTCCGTCCTTCCGGTGACATTTTTTGCCAGCCCTACCGCCTCTTTTTCCATTTCGCCCCGCCGGACGAACTTTTGCTGCTGCTGCCGCAGGCTGTCTTTTCTCAGGCGGTCTCTCAGGGTAGCCGATCTTATCACCTTCTCCGGCAGATCGGCAAAATAGGCGTTGGCATATACGGCACAAAGCCCCTGAATTCCGATGAGCAGGCGGCTCTTTTGGGGGAAAACCCTGCACATGGCCAAGGTATGGGGGTATTCCGTCCCAAAGCAGTGTACGATGTCCGGGCGAAAGGACTCCAGAATCTTCCGCAGCCTCTCCTCCAGCCCGGGATCATAGTGCTCCGGATTCCTGGTGTCCTCCCGGAAGCCATAGCATTTCATGCTGCCGCCGTGAAGCGTCACCGGGCGCATACAGACGTCATGTCCCTCCGGAAACATCTTTTCCGGCGCAGGAAACGCCACCGCCAGCTCGATTCCGTTTTCCCGCCTCTTTTTCAACAGCACAGCCGCAAGACCGGATATCCAGCCCTCCTTGTTGGATGCCTCCAGGTCCAGCTTCTCCGCAATCATTGGCATCATTACATTACACAGCCACAGCACCTTCACACTTTACACCTCCTCAGTTAAAAATCCAGTTCAGATAAGGCAGCAGCCGAATATCCGTGGCATACATACCCTTGAGCAAAAATACAAAATAAGCGCAGAACGCTCCTGCCACTCCCACATGGCACAGGCTCCGAAACCACCCCTTTTTCATCTCCCACAGCAACTCCGGCAGAAGAAATACCTGGGCCACAATCATATAGTATCCGATTCTGGAGGTCTCCGGAATAAAGGAACCACAGCAGTATACCGTCAGACCGAACAGATTCAGAAAGAAGTAGAACCGCTTTTGCAGATCCTCCCTCAGACTCTGCCTGTAACAGATCAGACACAGTATCAGCACACAGACACACTTCAGAATATTGGCCTTTGACAGCTGGCCGTTGTCAAAGGCAGAGTCTCTGTAAAAGGGGTAAAACCAGAAAATGATCTCCCGGTACAGCGACTGGCAGAAGACCAGACTGCACAGAAAAACTCCGCCCACAATATAGTGCCAGCACTTCAGGCGGGCCGCCGCCAGAAAACGGGCCAGCAGGTACACCGGAACCACAAGCAGAATGGACTTATGGATCAACGCCCCCGCAAGAACCTGCAAAATAAATTTTCCGTACTCTCCCCGCAGCACATATTTCATGGAAAACAGCGCAACAGCCAGGGCAAAATAGTACCTCACCGAGTTCAGGCTGTTAAAATAGTAACCGCCCGTCAAAAGCAGAAACAGAGAGAAGGCAAAGCTGCCGCTCTGATCGCAGAGCGCTTTTACGAAAAAGAACACCGTAATCACGGAGAAAAAGGCAAAGATAGACACATACTGAACCTTTCCCTTGTCAAACACCAGCTGGAAAAAGCGCACTATGGCGTTAAATCCCATCTCCGAGGAGACGTGGCGCTCCTGAGAAATCAGTTCAAAATTCTGAGTGTACACCCAGTAATCGTTTCCAACGGCAATCCTGCAGGCGGAAACCCCCGTCAGCAGACAGTATACGGCGAACACTGCCACCCGATTCCTGGCACGCTGTCTGTCACATCCCGGGGACTCCCCAAACAGTCTGCCGCCTCTGAGCGCAACGGGATAATATGCCCGGTTTCTCACAAACATCCCCAGAAAAACAGTTGTGACTGTCAGAATTACATATACCAGAGCACTGGCTTCCATTCCCATACCCCCTGCCCGCCCCCGGCGGACATCCATTCAACACCCGGAGGTTTCACATCCTTCCGCTCCGGACATCGGTTCAGCGCTTCCGTTTCATGCCATCCCACATCCACCGATACGCCTGGGACAGACCGACCCCCGAATTCCCGCACAGTGTCCTTTTATGAACCAACAGGAAACGGAGCGCCATCATATACTTCATTCTTCCATACAAATAGTGATACAGAACCCCCCTGTCATGGAAAAACTTTTCATTATAGCCCGCAAACCAGGTGGACTCCCCGGGTTCCTCCCGGGCAATGGTCACCGGCGCCGTACAGACCCGGAAGCCCTTCTCCAGAAATTCTTTCAGAAACAGACTGTCCTCCCCGTTGCTGTACCTGGCCCCGCCGCCGAACAAGAGGGAAAAGGTCACCCCTGATGCCAGAAGGCTTTCCCGTCTCACCGCAAAGCTCACAGCCCCGTACCTGCCGCAGTTATACCAGTGTACCCGTCTTCTCTTTGTTATGTGGTAGGTTCTCCTCTCCTCTTCCACTGTAACATTAAAAAGAATCATATCTGTATCAGGCATGTGCCGAAATTCCTCTTCCACGGCAGCGGCATAACCGGGTTCATATACAATGTCCTCATCCGAAAAGAGAAGAATATCTCCGTCCGCCCGCAGAATCGCTTCATTGCGGCTTCTTCCGATTCCCCGCTCCGGAAAAGAAAAAAACCGCAGCCGATTTCCGCCCCGTTCCTGTTCCTGATACCCAAGCTCATCGCACTGATTGACAATCACTGCGTCAGAGTCAAGACTCATCCTGTTCACAATATCGTCAAAGGACTGATTCATCACGGAAGCAAGCACCTGAACTCTCATACGACACCTTCCTCTCCCGTTTTTCCGGCCCTCTGTTTTCTTCGCGCAAACCAATAATAACGCCGCAGCAGCCTCTCGTCCGCCTGCCACAAAAGAACGGCCGTAACCTCGCAGTCCTGCTGCCGCAGGTACTCCAGCACATACTCCAGCTGCTTTCCTGCATACGCTCCCGCTTTTACCACCAGCAGAATACCTTCCGCCTCCCGCAGTGCAGACGCACTCTCCGGACACAACAGCACAGACGGCATGGGGCAGAATTCCGGGATATCGCCTGCCGCACCTTTGCAGCTTTCCTCCAGTCGCTCTGCCGCCTCCCGGATGTCTATCTCATCCTGCACGGCGCACACTGCCGCTTTTTTCATTCCCGCAAACAGATAGCGGACATTTTCCTTCAGCTCCGCACTTTCCAATGTTCCCAGCGCCTTCAGTCCATATCTGTATCGGATCGTGGAAGGCAGACGGATACTGCAGGCACCCATCTCCCGCAGCAGGAGTGCCACCGTGGTAAAAAACAGAGACAACGCTGCCGCCAAAAGAAAGGCCCTCACCGGACGCACGTCCGGGATTACCTCCAGGGCCTCATCCGCCGGATCGATCACACGAATGGCATCTATCTCCTTAATGCCCGCCGGAAACTCCTCCGTCATCACCGCCTCCACCGCCCGGGCAATAGCCACACTGTTTTCCGGAACTCCGGCGGTTACAACCGTGGACGGAACCCTCCAGTCCGACTCCAGATTCCCGATGATGCAATCTCCCAGCTCTTCTCCCGTCAGCGCTTCCAGCCCGGCCTCCTTCAGCCGTTGTCTCACTCCCGCCAGAAATTCCTCCGTATGTACATAGGTATTCCAGGTATAGGCGTTGATGAAGGCTTTGTCCAGATCCCTGTCCTCCACGGCGTAGTCCGCCCGATAGACAGATTTCGCACTGTACTGCGGTTCCCCATTCATCAGAAAGCTTCTGATGCAGTAAATCCCGCCAAACAGCAAGGTACCGGCCAGGGTACAGGCCGCAATCAGCTTCCATCGTCCCAGCATATAGAGGACTGTCAATCTCAGGTCAAAGGGTTCTTTCCCGTAATTTGCTTCCCACATACTCTCTCCTGTCCGTCCCGCCTCCCGCCGCATCTTCTCCGCGGATGCCTCCTGGCTTACTTATCCTTCACAGACTCCTTTTGCTTCTGTATGCCTTCCTGTTCCCGCCTGCGTTTCTCTTCCTTCAGGGCGGTAATCTGTTCGGCTTCCACTCCCTCCGTGCTGTCCGGCCAGAAGAGAATTTTCAATGTCAGCATCATCAGCTTCAGATCCAGCCACACCGTATAGTTTTCAATGTAGGTCAGATCCAACTTCAGCTTGTCGTAAGGCGTGGTATTATATTTTCCGTATACCTGGGCAAAACCGGCCAGTCCTGCTTTCACCTTCATCCGATAAGCAAACTCCGGCATGATTTCCAGATACTGCGCTATGATCTCCGGCCGTTCCGGTCTCGGACCGATGAAGGACATATCCCCTCTCAAAATATTGATCAGCTGGGGCAGCTCGTCGATCCGGCACTTTCGTATGAATTTGCCGATGGGTGTGATCCTGCTGTCGTTTTTCTTAGCCAGCCTGGCCACCCCGTCCTTCTCCGCATCCGTCCGCATACTGCGGAATTTCATAATGTAAAACTCCCTTTGGTTCAAGGTACATCGCACCTGTTTGTACAAAACAGGCCCCCCGTCATATAATTTTATAACGGCCGCCGTGATCAGCATAATGGGAGAGGCC
Organism: uncultured Acetatifactor sp.; assembly: GCA_910586835.1. Lineage (GTDB taxonomy): Bacteria > Bacillota > Clostridia > Lachnospirales > Lachnospiraceae > Acetatifactor. The sequence goes on along the minus strand of CAJUJU010000018.1, from coordinate 31,184 downwards.
AGCACCAGAAGAATCAAAGAACACACAATATCCATTAAACGTTTCGTAAAACGCTGCTCCATGGTCAGACTGTATTCTCTGGTCAGTAGCATGGGACTGTCAAATACATGCAATTCCTCCGCTCCCATCAATATCACATCCGTAATTTTGGGCATCAGGTACACCCGGATGGACCGTCCATAGCAGAACTTCAAAAGAGGACTTCTCTCCTCTACGGAGATATCTCCCAGCACCACCCCGCTGCATTCATCTTTCTCGTAAGCCAGTGCAATCTCCCTGCAGATGGTCTCATAGCCCTCCCGCACGGAAATGGCTCTGGCGATCACATACTTATCCCTTCTGCTCTGAAACTTGGCACAAAGATCCTCGATAGGCCTGTCTCCATGGATCAGAAGCAGCTTCCTGGGCGGAAAGATATGGCGGTAAATCCGGTTTGCCACATTGACATACACAATCACCAGCACAATCTGCTCCGCCATCATCAGAGCAAAAATATCCATCACAAACAGCTGACGGGCCATCAGGGAAAGCTGCAGGTATATGATTACATTGGCCAGAAGGGTAGACAAGACCTGAGAGAAGACAATTTCCGCGTTTTTCTGATAGCCAAGGCGCATGGCTCCGTATGTGGTAGACAGGAACAGAAGCACTATGGTATACAACGCAATCTCCACATAGGTTGCCCTGGACCACAGGTTGCGCAGATCCTCCACCAGACACAGCCGGAAATAATTCCACCAGTGATACCCGAAGACACTTACCTCCAGTCCAAGACAAATGCCCACCAGCCCCAGATTAATCAGCCGCTTGAAAGTCTCAAGCTTTCTCTGTTTTTCTTCGTTCGTAACTGCTCTCAAGGTTCCTTTTCCTCCAAACAGGGATACTCCCTACAATCTCCGCTTTACCGCCCGGACGGCCCAGAAGCAGAAATGCCAGCCGCTGCTTAAAATCCCCATTCCCTCTGCCCTTCTGTACAGATTCCAGATACGCCGCAGTGCCTCCAGTTTGTTGGACGACAGGGTTTTTCCCGACCTGCGGTATCTGGCAAGATTCTCGTCAAGCCCATATGCGATATAACCGCTTCTCAATATCTTCCACCAGAGCGCGGTGTCCTCGCTCTTAATAATCGGCATCTCAAGCAGTTCATCAGAGAGCCTGTCCCTGTCAAACATGACTGTGGTGGTCCAGATCGTGGTATTGCTCAGCGCCTGCCGGTAATTCAGCGTCTCCGGCACATGAACCACCTTTCCCGTTCCTCTGCCGCTCTCGTCTGCAAACTCATAGCCGGTAAACACAAAGGCTGCCTTTTTTTCCTTCAGAAAGCAAAGCTCCCGCTCCAGCTTCTCCGGATCCCAGAGATCATCCGCATCCAGATAGGCGATATACCGCCCTGCGGCCTCCTTCAGCCCCCGGTTCCGGGCCCGGGCGGCCCCCCGGTTCTCCGGCTGCCTCAACAGCCGGATCCTTCCGTCGCCCCGCTGACTGATATAGTTTTCAATGCATTCCGCCGACCTGTCCGTACTGGCATCCTCCACCAGCAGCAGCTCCCAGCCGGACCAGGTCTGCGCCAGAACGGACTCCATCGTCTCCACAATGTACTTTTCCGCATTATAGACGGGAACGATTATGCTAATCAGTTCATCCACCATAAGTCCCTCACCTGATCCATAAATAATAGCTTCCCAGTTCCTCCGCCTGTAAACCCATGACCTCTCCAAAGCAGGCCAACGTCTCCTCGTCCGCAGCCCCGGGCAGAAGAATGCAGTTTACCGGCGTTTCCTTCACCGTTTCCGCGCACTCCCTCACCGATACAGGCTCCTCTCCGATTCCCTCCATCCACTCATATACTTCTGTAAGCTCCGGAGGATATACGTCGTAAGCGTAAGCATTCAGCGCGGGCTCCCACATATCTCTGCCATAGAGCAGTGTTATCCCGCCATCGCATTCCCTGGCATACTCCAGAATCTCCCGCGGGGCCCACAAGCAGATCTCACGGCCCGCCATGCGTTCCTTCAATGCAGCCAGCACTTCCTCCGACTGCCTCCGTGCCTCCTGCTCTCCCGCATAGTCCCATGGCTCAGCGCCCATGCTCCCGCTGAGTGCCAGCGCCGCCAAAAGCAGCAGCACCACAGCCATTTCCTTTTTTCTGTCGCCCCGTGTCTGCTCCTTTAAAATATCCGTCACAAACAGCACGACCCCATAGCTGACCATAGCCGTGAGCGGCACAATGCTCCAAATCCACTCATAGTCATAAAATCTGGTTTGATAGAGCATCAGCGCTGCCGCCGTCACAGGAAATATACAACAGACCGCAGTCACCGTGGTATAGATCAGAAATTCCTTTCGGGGCACCCTCTTATAATATATCCACAAAAACACCAAAGAAATCAGAAGAAGAGCCGCCAATTTCCCCGGATCCGTATAAGCCCGCCAACCATTCCACGCGTTTCTGAGAAGCTCCGTCATGACTGTGCCTCCTCTCCCGCTGGCTTTCTGCAGGCAAACCGGGTCAACGCCATTCCACAGATCACCGCCAAAACGGCCCCCAATCCGTAAAACGTCCAGACAACACAGGCCTCCGCAGCAGCACAGAGCAGCGCATGAAGATATTTTTTCCGAAGACAGAGCGAAAATGCATAGGGAATCAATATGGCATTCCGCAATGTCACACCTCTCCAGCCCGCAAACAGAACGCCGAAGCCATCCATACCATAGCGGTAGCTTCCCACCCAGAGAAGAAGCAGCACAATAACCAAAAATCCAAGGCGTCTGTCTCTTCGCTCCGGAAACAGAGCCTTCCCCAGACAGCTGTATGCACACAGACAGCAAAGGAGCACCACCGCCGGAATCACTCTCCAGACCAGAAGTCTGGGGCTGATGTGAAAAAGGCTGCTGATGAAAGCATACAGGGAAGGCAGACACAGGATCCTGACCCGGGCAGGAAGCCCTTCTGCGTATGGCCTTCCCGTCAACGGATTCACCTGATAACTACCGTTATTTTCCAGGAAGCTGTTGACTGTCTCCACCGTCATATCCCCCTGGCGGTATATCTTTCCGCCCGCTATATAGAGAAGCTGCGTCAGCACCAGCAGCATAAAAACGACAAGCAGTATTTTCTCTGTTCTGCTCCAGGAATTCCCTTCCCTTGAACATCGTTTTTTCTCCAGCAGAATACTGACCGCCGTGAGCGCCCCCAACGCCAGCAGCGCAAGGATTCCGAACACTACGGCGCATTCCCCCAGCGGCCTGTGCAGAAAGCTCCCGTACAGATGAACCGCCTCCGCCGTTCCGACAAGCAGGATTACTGCCGTAGCAATACTGTCCGATAATGAATAATTCTCCGTCATTCCTCTCCTTTTACCGGCCGGAAAGTGCCCGCCGGTTTTCATTAAGGTTTATTTTACCATATTTATATATTCCATACAAGCAAAAGCAGCCGATGTATGGTGGCATCGGCTGCCCGAATGTTCTATCAGAAAAGAGCGCTCCATGTTTTCGGTTACAGATTGTTATGTATGCTGTTACATTGCTTTTATGTCGAGGCGGACTTTGTCAGCGATACGCGCTATATATTCGCTGTTTGTCGGCCGTCCTCTGCCGTTTAAGACAGAGTAGCCGAACATTTTCTCGAAGGTCTTTTTGTTTCCCCTGTTCCAGGACACCTCGATTGCATTGCGGATAGCGCGTTCCACCTTCTGATCCGTAGTTTTAAAACGTTTTGCTATGACAGGATACAACAGCTTCGTCACACTGCTGACCATCTCCACATCTCTTCCGGACAATAAGATCGCGTCCCTGATGTAATGATATCCTCTCAAGTGTGCCGGCACGCCGATATCAAGCATGATATCTGTAATATACCTTTCCAATTCACAATCTTTTACAGCACTGATCTCCATATTGAATTCCCCTTTTGCCGATTTCTGCTCTTTCACTGAATGAACAATTATATGATATCATATCTGCAAGCTCTTGTGAATATCTTGTGTTATTTATAACTCTTCTTTTACTAAATAAATAGGGCGTTTTTTCACCTCCATATAGGTTTTAGACAAATATTGTCCCAATATGCCGGTGCAGAAAAACTGTACTCCGCTGAGAAACAACATGATACAGACCAGAGATGGCCATCCGGACACAGGGTCTCCGAAAATCATTTTCCGCACTATGATAAAGAGAATCATCAAAAAGGCAAGAAAACAGAAAAGCACCCCCACCACGGACGCCAGCATCAGCGGTACCGTGGAAAAAGCTGTGATGCCGTCCAGCGAGTAGAGAAACAGCTTCCAGAAATTCCACTTAGTCTCTCCTCTGGCTCTCTCTACATTTTCGTATTCCAGCCATTTTGTGCGGAAGCCGACCCAGCCGAAAATCCCCTTGGTAAAACGGTTATACTCCTGCATGGATAAAATGGCATCCACCATCTGCCTGGTCATCAGCCGATAATCTCTGGCCCCGTCCATAATCTCGGTCTTTGAGATCTTTTTCATCAGTCTGTAAAACATTCTGGCAAAGAAGCTTCTCACCGGCGGTTCCCCCTTGCGGCTCACCCTTCTGGTGGCCACCGAATCATAGCCCTGATCCAGCCAGGAAATCATCTCCGGCAGAAGAGCGGGCGGATCCTGTAAATCCACGTCCATCAGCACCGCAAGGTCGCCTTTGGAATGCTCCAGACCGGCGTACATTGCAGCTTCCTTGCCGAAGTTACGGGAAAAAGATACCATGCGTACCCGCTTGTCCCTCTCCCGAAGCTTCTTTATCTCTTCCACCGTTCTATCCCTGGAGCCGTCGTCCACATAGAGGATTTCCACCTCCATCTCCTTTTCCTGAAAAAAAGGTTCGTTTTTAATCAGCTCCTCATAAAAAAGCGAAACGCTTTCTTCCTCGTTATAACATGGAACGATCACACTCAGCAGACTCATCCCGCGCCTCCTCATCCATATCTTATCCTGAGTATACTATTTTAACCGATAAACCGCAAGCGAAACCTGACCGTGCAGTACTTTATAAAATATTCTTAATTTTACCTCCTTTGAGTGACTGACCGGGTATTTTGTGCTAAAATAGATCTGTTAAAGGAGTGTTTCTATGTATAAGATAAAAATCGGGCTTTTGCTTGCCGCAGTGACAGTGCTGCTGTCCGCCTGCAGTTTCGGCGGCCCGACAGATCCGGATGCCCCTGAAAATAAACAGTCAAAGGATGCTCAGACCCAGAGCGGATCCCAGGATTCTATCTCCCCTGATTCCGCTGAGGATCCCGACTCTATTCCTCCCCGTGAGGGTATGGCTCGAAGCCGCCTGACCAACGAATGGGTGGATAAGGACGTGGCTGACACACGCCCCATCGCAGTCATTACCCCCAACGAAAGCCAGGCGCTTCCCCAATACAGTCTGTCCGATGCGTCCATTCTCTACGAGGCAAATGTGGAAGGCTATATGTCCCGGCTTCTCGCCATTTATGAGGACTGGGATCGACTGGAAAAAATCGGCAACGTGCGAAGCCTGCGTTCTTATTACGCCTACTGGGCTTTTGAATGGGATGCTTTTATCATCCACTCCGGTTATCCGTTTTTTGTGGATGAACTGCTGGCAGAGCCCACGACGCAGACGGTCAATGAGGGCGATTACTCTGATTCCGCCGCCTTTTTCCGGGATGAGTCACGTCCCCGTCCTCACAACGCCTACGCCGTGGGGTCCGGGATTCTGGATGTGATTAACGACAAAGGCTATTCCCTGAAATACCGTGGGATTGCGGAGGCAAACCACTTCAATTTTGCTGAAGATTCCTCCCCCAATACGCTGTCCCAGTACGGTGATGATGCAAAGAGCGCCGTCTATATCGACATGTCAGGCTGCTATCCTCTGACACGCTGCTATTTTGATTACAATGAGCAGGAGGGACTTTATTATCGTTCCCAGCATCTCTCCGGAAGCTCTGACGGCCCCCACCTGGATGCCTCCGGCACACAGCTTGCCTTTAAAAACATTCTGGTGCAGTTTGTAAAGTATGTGGATCTGGGCGAAGGGTATCTGGCCTTCCAGTGCAACGACGACACGGAGGACGGCTGGTATTTCACAAACGGAAAGGGAATTCACATTACCTGGAAAAAAGCTGAGGATTACGGCGCCACAAGATATTATGACGACAATGGCAACGAAATTGAACTCAACACCGGAAAAACAATGGTCTGCATCGCTCTGAAGGGCAATCGGTTTACTTTTCGCTGATTTGCTTCGCAAACCCGTGAGTGCACGCGCCATTCTTTGGGGCATATTGACAGCAGGCAACTTCAATCAGGGCTTTTGACGCCCTAATCCTATAAGGATAAAAAGCTCATCCGCACACAACGGATGAGCTTTTATGTAGCCTTATTCTCCCAGGCCGTTTTCCACTGCCTGAACCAGCGTGCGCAGCGCTTCCTGTTCGTCTTCTCCCTCACACACGAACTCGATCTCGTCTCCGCACTTGACGCACGCGCCCAATACGCTCAGTACGCTTTTGGCATTCGCCGTATTTTCCTTAAAAGAAAACGTAATCAGGGACTTGAACTGCATCGCCTCCTTGCACAGGATACCCGCCGGTCGAAGATGCAGGCCTGTGGGATTCTTGATTACAACCTTCTGACTTACCATCTTTGCTTTCCCTCCAATTTCCGCTGCCGCACAGCAGCCCTCTCTTGTCCTTTAGAACATCACATCCTGAATCAGGCAAGCCAGCTTTTCGGCCTCCTCCTGAATCACCTGCTGATCCTTTCCCTCTATCATGACTCGCACCAGAGGCTCTGTTCCGGAGGGCCTGATAAGCACTCTGCCTTCCCCTGCAAATCTCTTTTCCAGTGCGCTGATGGCTTCCGCAATCTCCGGGTATTCCAAATACTTATCCTTCTTATGATTGGCCGCCTTTGCATTCACAAGGGCCTGGGGAAGTACCTCCATGACGCCCGCAAGCTCAGAGAGACTCTTTCCTGTCTCCACCATCACCTGCAGCAGGTGCAGCGCGCTGAGCAGTCCGTCCCCCGTAGTATTTTCGTCCAGAAAAATAATATGTCCCGACTGCTCCCCGCCCAGGCTGGCTCCGATTTCCTTCATGCGCTCCAGCACATAGCGGTCTCCAACCTTTGTCTTTTCAATGGTAAGTCCGTTCTTTTCTCCCATGAGAAAAAAGCCGAGGTTGCTCATGATCGTGACCACAATGGTATCCTTTTTCAGCTTTCCCTGGTTCTTCATATGGTTTCCCACAATGGCCATGATCTGGTCGCCGTCCACCACTCTTCCGTTCTCATCCACAGCCAGAAGTCTGTCCGCATCCCCGTCAAAGGCGAGGCCGATCCGAGCCTTCTCATACACCACTCTGGCCTGCAGCTCTTCCATATGCGTGGAACCGCAGTTAGAATTGATATTGGTTCCGTCCGGATTGTTGTGAATGGCTACTATATTGCCTCCCAGCTCCTTCAGTGCCTCCACGGAGGTGTAAAAGGACGCCCCTTCCGCACAATCCACAACAATCTTCATCCCGTCCAGATTTACAGGGACGGAGCGAATGGAATGATTGATATATTCTTCCCTGGCATCCGTCCGGTATTTGATCTTGCCCACGCCGGGGCCGATGGGAAACTTGATTCCTGACATGTTCTCGCGAATCAGCCGCTCGATCTCATCCTCCAGTTCGTCGGGAAGCTTGTAGCCGTCCCCGTCAAAAAACTTGATTCCGTTAAATTCCACAGGATTGTGGGACGCGGAAATGACAACCCCTGCATCCACTCTGTACTTCTGGGTGAGATACGCCACCGCCGGAGTGGGAATGACTCCCACATAGACACAGTTGGCACCCACGGAGCAGGCTCCCGCCATCAGCGCATTGGCCAGCATATCTCCGGAAATCCTGGTATCGCAGCCCACCATGATCGTCGGCTTATGCTCTTTCTCCTTCGTCAGCACATATGCTCCGGCCTGGCCAAGCTGCATCGCAAGCAACGGCGTAAGCTCCTCATTTGCAATTCCTCTGACTCCATCCGTCCCAAACAATCTGCCCATCTCTTTACCTGTCCTCCGATTTCACAAAACTCAGCGTCAAAACAATTTCGTTCTCCGCTGTCACACTCTCCGGCAATGAAAACCTGACGGGAATCCGATAGGAGTGTGACTCCAATTCCTCGATTCCCTCCTCTGCCATCCAGGCCGCTACATCCACCGTACCCCGCAGCGTGCCGGGATCTATGGCGGAAACCGCCCTTTCCAAACCGGAAACCAGCAGTCTGTAGGACTCCTCTGTCTCCTCCGGTTCTATCTCATATCCCGCCGGCAGATTGAGAATTTCAAAATCTGTTCTGCCAAAGGTAAACGCCCTTTCCTTCTCAGGCTCCACATGAACCGTTACGGCAGCCTTTGCGGGAACCCCGCTGTCCGCAAGCCGGATATTCTCCGGCAGATAATCCCTGAGATTCAAGTTGAAGACCATATTGCCCGTGGCCCCGCCAATGTTCAGATCCTCCTCCGGAACCGACAACTTTGTCACTCCCGCAACGGCGGAAATCGTGCCGGCAATCCGGATGGTTCTGGGATCACATTCCACCACCCCGGTGGTCAGATAGCCTTCCGCAGGACTCCCCGAAACATTCAGCTCGATGGGAATCTCCCTGACGGCAAGAACCTCCACCGACATATGCAGATAACTCACATTGGCGGAAACCCCCTTCAGCTCAAGCGGGTTTCCTTCATTGTCACAGAGCTGAAACTCAGCGTTCAGGGACATGTTGGAGGTTGCGTTGGTCACATCCACCTCCACATTGGCAGACTTGATTTGATCCACCGCCGACTTGGGGCCCGTGACCTCTATATTGGTCTGATCCGGCGACAGTCCCGCCACCATGTATCCTTCCGCCACCTCGCCCGTAGTGGTGGAGATGACTCTGATCCACTTGGTTTCCCTGTCTTCGATATTCAGGCGCAGAAAATCATGATCGCCCTTTACAGATTCCACATTTGCATTTTGAACAGTATATGATATCTCTATGGTATTAATGTCTGTCAGCTTGCTCATATCCGCTTCCGCAACGATGTCTGATGCGCGCAGCTGCTTCAGAATACTGCCCGGCGCTCTCACTGTCACCCGTACAGTATCCGTTCCGCCCAGAATCTCGTAAACCTTGTTCTCCTTCTCCAGCAGATCCGCATTGATCAGTCTGACAGGGACATTGGAAAAGGTTACCGTATCCGGCGGATCATCAATGCTGACAACGACAAACCAGAGCACAAAAGCCAGCAGAAGCGAAGCCAGCTTCAGTCCCCAGTTATGAAATATCTTTTTTTTCATTTCTGGACTTGCTCCTTCCCTTCCAGATGACCTTGCCCTTGGACTTCTCGTCTCCCTGTCTGTTCAGTACCTGCTGCAGTCGGGCCTTAAGCTCCTCCGCATTCAGCCCCCGCTCCAGTCCTCCCTCATAAGCCACGCTGATTTTTCCGGTCTCCTCAGATACAATGACGGTGAGGGAATCCACCGCCTCGGAGATGCCTACTCCGGCGCGATGCCTGGTTCCAAGCTCCTTGCTCAGGCTCAGACTGTCGGACAGCGGCAGATAGCAGGTTGCGGATGTAACGCGGTTTCCGCGGATGATCACGGCGCCGTCATGCAGCGGCGTGTTATGTTCAAAGATATTGATCAGCAGCTGGCTGGTGACAATCCCGTCTATCTCTATGCCGGTACGCTCATAATCTTTCAGGGATTCCTTCTGCTCAATTACGATCAGCGCGCCCGTCTTGACCTTTCCCATCTCCACGCAGGCCTTTACGATTTCACCGATGGTCTTTTCCGAAAAAAGTTCCTTCTCTTTTCTGGCGGAATCCGAGAAGACAGCCGACGGCAGGAAGTTCTTTTTCCCCAGCTCCTCCAGCGCATGCCGCAGCTCCGGCTGCATCACGATAATGAGCGCCGTCACGGCAAAGGTCAGCAGGTTTCTGGCCAGCCAGAGAATCGTATTCATCTCCATACAGTACGCCAGAAACAGAAAGACCAGTATGACAATCAGACCCTTCAGCAACTGCCACGCTCTGGTGGTCTTCATCCAAACAAGGATATAGTACACCAGAAGGGCAATGATCAGGATCTCCAGGATGTCATACGGATCAATCGTTCCCCGATATGTGCTGAAGTTTCTCACATAGTCAACTACTGTCTCTAACCACCGCATTTTGTTCTACGTCTCGCTTTTATTCTTCATAGTCTTCCGGCTGGATTTCCAAATCCGGATCCCCGTCCGCACTGCCGTAGGTAATACTTCTCTCACGGGATTTATAACCGCTTCCGGCTCTCTGGCTCCGAACCGGAGCACCGCTTCGGCGTCCTCCGGTCCGCTCTGTGGTAACGCTCCGCTCGCTCACCCTGGAACGCTGGGCGTTAATCTTCTTCACGGTCTTCGTAGGCGCAGCCACCATCATCTTGGGAACCGCCTTTACATAATAATAGTACTCGTCATCCTCAAACTGAACCTTCTCCGTCCGGCTGTAGTCCACACAGAAGCGGAAAAATTCCAACACCTTCGCCACTGCAAGGGCCAGTACGGAGCCCAAAAGCGCTCCCAGAATGGAGATGTTGATATCATAGAGCAGATCTCCGATGAGCAGAATTACAATATCCGCCATGGCCCCCGCCACCATCGCAATGGTCCACGCATAGTCAATGGAAAGCCTGCGGATCAGATAAACCACCATCACCGTGACCGCAAACGCGGCGATCATCACCAGCATTTCCCTGTTCTTCACAAGCCCGTCCACAATAAGCCGAAGCTTTGCCGTAGTCTCGCTGTCCGCCATGGTCTTGACCGCCGGCCCGGAGGTGATCACCGTCTGAAGCAGATAGTGCACGGTGACGCCGCAGCCCACGGAAATAACCGCCGTAGGCGCACAGACCAGACCCGCCGCAATGGGAATGACATAGGGTATCTTCCAGGCACAGAGCAGCGGGGTCAAAATCACCAGCAGCGAATCCCCCGGGCTGAACCTGAAGTAAAGCAGAAACATCAGCAGGAACACACACAGTCCCACCAGCGCAACCTCCAGGGACAGCGCATACATGTGCAGCAGGCTGAACACAGTACCGAACAGAACAATACAGTTTGTGGGAAGGAAGGAACACATCAGCGCGACAATGAGCACGATCGCAACATTATCCAGCTTTGTCATATAGCCCATCTTCCCATTCAGCGTATTCAACACAATAAATGCCAGCAAAAACTTTACTACCGGCAGAATAAAGGTCTCATATTTGCCATAGAATGATTTGATTTTTTCCTTAATTTCCAGTAACCCTGTCATTTACGTCCTCCGGCTGATTTCCCGGAGGCTCCGCCTCCATATGAAGAATTCAGCTTTTTTAAATTATGATAATACCGCTTCAGGCTGTTCTTTGCCCTGGCGTAGCGGTAAGTGCAGATAATATAGGTCAGTACTCCATATCCCGCAACCGTTGCCGCATAACAGATCAATACATCTTTTGCAAAAGTAATCAGATCCATCTTGTACAATTCCTGCATGAACATCTCAAAGTCATAGAAAATGTACAGGGCAAACACAATAGCGAACGCGATTGTACCACAGATCAGAGATTTTAAAACCTGCACGGAAATATAATCGCTTCGGAAGTAATTGCCTATCTTTACATTTTTCTTACCTTCTCCGGCCTCGTAGGACGCCATATGTGTCATCAGGATCACACGTTCCTCGTTCAGCATGAAACTCCTCCTACTGCAGGTACCTCATCTTGGGGCCCCCTTCTTCCTTCTGCTGCCTCGCCGGCTCCGGCTTCTGCTTTCCGGTATTCAGCACGCTGTTGAGGTTTTTCGCCATATTGCCCTTGCACCTCTCGCAGAATCTGCCGCTTCGGATCGGGCCGCCGCAGTTCTCGCAGCTCAGGAACACCGCCGAGTCCTCCGTAACCTCAAGTCTCTCCTCCCTCAGCCACTGGCGGATCTGTGCCGCTTCCACCTCACAGGCATCAGCCACCTCGGAGATTCCTGCTCCCTTATGAGCCCGGATATAGTCCTTTACCTCCTGAAACTTCTCTTCCAGCGCGTCCCGACAGGAAGGGCATACATTAGGACCGGAAAAATAGTTAAAGATTTGCCCACATGTTCTACAGTTTCTGATGTTCATAGTATCCCTCCATTGCTGCGGCGAAAATCACCGTGCGCCTGCCCCGCAGGCAAGGGTGACAAAACAGACCTTTTCCGCACCGGCATCCCGTAACGTTCTCGCCGCCTCATCTATTGTGGCACCGGTGGTGAAGATGTCATCGATAACTACAATCGTCTTTAATTTTACATCATTTCTGCCCATAATAAAAGCCTTTTTCAAATTATTTTGCCGTTCCGGTGCATTTAATTTCTTCTGGGGGACGGTTTTTCTGGCCCGGATAAGCATTCCGGAGTAAACCGGAATCTTCATCCTGCCTCCCAGGCTCTCCGCAAGCAGCGCAGCCTGGTTATACCCCCGGGATACCTGCCTTGCTCTGTGCAGCGGTATGGGCACCAGCCCGTCGGGCCGAATACTCCGGATAAATTCTCCCAGATATTCCTCCATCTGTTCCGCGAAAAAGTCCGCATATTCCCTGCGGCCCGCATACTTAAAACGGTAGATGGCCCCAGCCGAGCTGTCATACTCATAGAGTGCTCTTCCCCTGTCAAAAGAATGCCTTTTCTCCCCGCATTCTCCGCAGTATTCCTCCCCCTCCTGTACCTTCCTGCCGCAGCACATACACCAGGGCGGCGTCAACAGCTTAAGCTCCGGAAGACATTCTGCGCAGATTTTTTCTCCCCATTCCCTGACAATCCCGTCGCATACGGGACAGCGTCCGGGATACACTGCCCGAAGCAGCCCTCCTGTCAGCCTCTTCCATTCTCCCGGCAAATCAACTCTCCTTCCTCCTCACCCGGGCAAATCTCCCGGATCCGTTGTGCCAGCGCCGTAAAGCGCCTGTTTTCACTGGTATTCTCTATCATGTCCCGCACCGCAGCGCTGCTCCCGAGAATCGTGACGCAGCTTCTCGCCCGTGTGATGGCAGTGTACAAAAGGTTTCTGTTGAACAGCATCCTGGGCCCCCCCAGCAGCGGAAGCAGGACGGCCGGATACTCGCTGCCCTGGGATTTATGGATGGTTATGGCATAGGACAGCTCCAGCTCCTCCAGCAGTGAAAAGGGATAAGTCACTCTGCGCTGTTCGTCGTATTCCACCACCAGACTGGATAAATTTTCGTTTATCTCAAGAATTCTTCCCATATCTCCGTTAAATATGCCAGTTCCTTTATCCACTGGAATTCCATATCTGCTGACTACCTCCCACTCCAGCTGATAATTGTTCCTGACCTGCATGACCTTGTCCCCCTCCCGGTAAATGTTCGCTCCGCTCGCATGCTCCCGTTTGCCGGGTTCCGGCGGGTTGAGATACTGCTGCAGAATGGTGTTCAGGGTCTCGCATCCCAGGCTCCCCTTCCGCATGGGTGTCAGAACCTGAATGTCAAAGGAAGAAGCATTCACATAGTTGGGAAGCTTTTCCCGGATCAGCTGAATGATATGCTTGTACATTACATTCACATCACTTCTCTCCAGCATGAAAAAGTCTCTGGATTTATTGTCCAGGGCGATCTGTTCCCCTCTGTTAATCCTGTGGGCGTTGACCACAATATCACTTTTTTCCGCCTGTCGGAATATTTTTTTCAGCTTTACTGTGGGAAATCGTCCGCTCCCGATCAGATCCCGCAGCACCTGGCCGGGGCCCACGCTGGGCAGCTGGTTCACATCCCCCACAAGAATCAGCCGGGTGCCCGGCACCACTGCCTTCAGAAGCGCCTGAAACAGCTGGATATCCACCATGGACATTTCGTCAATGATGACCACATCCGTCTCCAGCGGATTTTCCTCATTGCGCTCGAACCGCACCTTTCTTGCATCTTCATCGGAAAGCGCGCTGTTCAGCTCCAGCATACGATGAATCGTCCTGGCCTCAAATCCGGTTGCCTCCGTCATGCGCTTTGCCGCCCGGCCGGTGGGTGCCCCCAGAAAGATATCCAGTCCTTCCGCCTCAAAGTAACGGATCATCATATTGATGGTGGTGGTCTTTCCTGTACCCGGCCCCCCGGACAGGATAAACAGTCCGCTCTGAATACTCTGCAGCACAGCCCCAAACTGCAGCTCGTCCAGCTCCATATTCAGGCTTCCCGCCAAATCCTGCAGCCGCTTTTTCACAGCTGCATCCTGAGCGGGCAGCCGCTCCGCCTCACACATGGAAATATTCAGCTCGCTCAGCATCCGTGCACAGTTCAGCTCGGCATAATAGTAGCTTGCGGAAAAAACACAGTTTCCTTTGACCACCAGCTTTTTATCCATCATCAGGTTATCCAGCTGGGGCCGTATGTCCTCCTGTTTTACCCCCAGAATCTGACCGGCCCGTTCCAGAAGCATTTCCAGCGGAAGATAACAATGCCCCTCCCCCACCGCCTGCAGCAGCGTATAAAAGATGCCGCTTCTGATACGATAGTCAGAATCCGTGTGAAAGCCCAGTCGGCCTGCCAGCTCGTCAGCCATCTTAAAGCCCACTCCATGTATATCCTCCGCCAGACGGTAGGGATTTTCCTTCAGCACTCCGTACAGCCCCATGCCGTACTTGTTATAGATTCTCACCGCCAGAGTATTGGAGATGCCGTACTGCTGAAGGTACACCAGCGCGTCTCTGAAGTCCTTCTTCTCCTCCATCTGCATCCCGATCTCCTGCGCCTTCTGCAGGCTGATCCCCTTAACCTCCGCAAGCCGTTCCGGCTCCTCCTCTATCACGCGGAAGGTGTCGTCACCGAATTTCTTCACAATCCGCGCCGCCAGTGCCGGCCCTATCCCCTTTATTGCCCCGGAACCCAGATACCGCTCCATGCTTGCGCTGTCCTTGGGTGCAACCGTATGCCAGCTTACAAGCTTAAACTGTTTTCCGTAAACAGGGTGCTCCGTATATTCGCCCTGTGCAGAGATGGTTTCCCCCTGGCCAAGACCTCTGCACATGCCCACACAGGTGATTTCCTCCGCTTCCGACATGAGGTTCATTACAGTATATCCGTTTTCGCTGTTCTGAAAAATAATATGATCCACATATCCGCTGATTTCTTCCATCAAAGCCGCTCCCAAATCGAACTTTCTTGTTAAGGTCAGGGTGTCAAGAGCCCTGTTATATAAACAGAAAGGCTGCCTTATATCAGACAGCCTTTTGTTTCTTCTCTATTCTACCGCATCCGGTTCCACTGTGTCCAGTCCGTAATTTCGTTTCATCTGTTCGTAAAGCATCTGAGCCAGACCAAGACCGCTCTGCTCCGTTGTCTGCTCTGCCATACCCTGGATCATTTTGTCCTTGTAATAGTCCATCAAAGTACTGGTGGAGTTTGAAGACTCCTCGCTCTGAGGTATGGTCTTCCACATTCCCTTGTACATCTGCTCCACAAAATAAGCTTCAAACTGTTTACACGCGTTCAGCAGTTCGTCATCCGTAGCCTTGGAATAGTCCGTGCCGTTCAGCTTGTTCTGCAGGCTTGACGCCGACTGATTCGCAGCGTTTGCATACACATCGCCGTACATGGAAGTGACATTACTGAAATCCATCGCTTATTCCTCCTCTTTCCATTTCGCCGGATTGCTTACCGTCTCAGATTATTGGCCTGCTGCAGCATCTCGTCCGAGGCGATAATCGCCTTGGAGTTCAGCTCATAAGCCCGCTGTGCCACAATCATATTTACCATCTCATCCGCCACCTGGACATTGGAACCCTCCAGATAGCCCTGAATGATATTACTGCGCTCCACGTTGTTATTGTTGGCCTCATTGATGGGCTGACCGCTGGCTGCCGTCTGGCCATACAGGCTGTCTTCCAGCTTGTCAAGTCCGTTGGGATTATTAAACTGGTATACACCGATCCTGCGCCCGATGGGCTGAGGGTTTTTATTTGCGTCGGGATAACAGAGTTCTCCGTCCTTTGTCACGGTAATGCGGCTGAGAACGTATGTATTGTTAAGTATAATGGGCTGTCCTGCGGAATCCAGCACCGGAAGTCCGTCTGTGGTGGCAAGCATGTTTCCGTTGGCGGCAAGAGTAAATTTCAGATTGCCGTTTCTTGTGTAGTAGGTATTGCCGTCCTGTCCCCTCACGGCAAAAAAGCCCTTGCCGTCGATGGCAAACGAAGTCTCACTGTCGGAGGCAATCATATTTCCCTCTCTGAAAATGGAAGAAATGGCTGAATTTCTCGTACCGAGACCCACCTGGGCACTGGTAGGCTTCTGCGCGCCGTTGGCAGTGGTCGTCCTGGTCTGCAACGTCTGATAGAGCAGGGTCTTAAATTCGTTTACCTGAGTTTTATAACCCTGAGTGTTAACATTTGAGAGATTGTGTGCGATGGTATCCAGATTTGTCTGCTGTGCCAGCATACCCGTCGCCGCCGTCCATAAGCTTCGAACCATTTTCTTTTCTTCCTTCCTGTCTGTTCTGTATCATTAAGCTTTCATCAAAAAACAATTACTGCACACGGCCAAGCTGTGTCACTGCCACCTCAAGCGTGTTGTCATAGGTCTGAATGATCTTCTGATTGCTCTCGTAAGCCCGGGTAATGGCAATCAGGTTCACCATCTCCGACACCACCTTCACATTTGACATCTCCAGATATCCGGACTTTACCTCCGCATCCGTGGTGATGGGACGCGCTCCCTCCACCGGCCGATAGTAGGTCTCCCCGTATTTCTCCAGATAGTTATAATCCTCAAAATCCGTCACCTGTATTTTAGCCACCACCCTGTCATTCTGGGTAATGGTTCCGTCGTCAAGTATTTTTGACTCCAGCAATGTGTTCAGCTGAATCCTTCTGTTCTGGGTATCCAGCACATAATCGCCGTCCTCCGTCACAAGATAGCCCTCCCTGTTGAGAGTAAACTGCCCAGCACGGGTATACATGGTGGAAGTCTCTCCCGCCTTGTTGGTAAACTCAATGGCAAAGAAACCTTCCCCGGCAAGCGCCAGATCATAGGTATTCTCCGTAATCCGGAAGGAGCCCTGAGTATAGTCCGTATAATTCTCACCGATCTTCACGCCCGGCTGGTTCCTGCCCAGTCTCTGCACATTGGTGAGACCCACGGACTGATCCTTGATCTTCAGCGCAAGTACATCGTCAAAAGCCTGGCTTGTAGCGCCTTCCTTCTTGAATCCCACCGTCGAGGCATTCGCCAGGTTGTTTGTCAGTGTATCCATCCTGTGCTGCTCGTTGATCATACCTGTATAGGCGGTATATAAACCTTTTACCATTGATTTCTTCCTTCCCTGTCAAAGCTTTCTCAGTTTTCTCTGTATCCGGAGAGGAATTCCACATATTTCCCGGTTCCCACTGCAACAGCCGTCATGGGATCCTCTGCCGTCATGGTATTGATTCCTGTCTTCGCGAAGATCAGTTCCTCCAGGCCCCGCAGCAGACTGCCGCCGCCTGTGAGCACAATCCCTCTGTCTGCAATATCTGCCGCCAGCTCGGGCGGCGTCTTTTCCAGCACGCTGTGAATGGTCTCCACAATCTGAGCCGTGGTTTCCCGCAGTGCCTCCTCGGTTTCCTCAGAGGATACCTTCACGGTCTTGGGCAGACCGGTCACAAGGTTTCGTCCTCTCACATCCATGTAGTCCGTCTCCGGCCTGGGATACGCGGATCCGATCTTTATTTTCAAATCCTCGGCGGTTCTCTCACCAATCAGTAGATTGTGCTTCTTACGCATATACCGCACGATGGCTTCGTCAAAATCATCGCCTGCAATCTTAATCGAAGCGCTGACCACCGTTCCGCCCAGCGAAATCACGGCAATGTCCGACGTACCGCCGCCGATATCCACAATCATGTTTCCGCAGGGCTTGGAGATATCAATGCCTGCGCCGATGGCTGCCGCAATCGGCTCCTCAATGATGGCAACCTCCCTGGCGCCTGCCTGGTAAGTTGCATCCTCCACCGCTTTCTTTTCCACCTCAGTGACTCCGCTGGGCACACAGACCGCAATGCGGGGCTTGCGGAAAGTTCTTCTTCCCAAAGCCTTCTGGATAAAGTATTTCATCATCTTTTCCGTCACCGTATAATCGGAGATAACACCCTGGCGCAGAGGTCTCACCGCCACAATATTGCCGGGCGTCCTTCCCAGCATCAGCCGCGCATCCTCTCCGATCGCCTTGATCTTGTTTGTATCTCTGTCAAATGCAACAACGGAGGGCTCCTTCAGTACGACGCCCTTTCCTCTGATGTATACTAATATACTGGCTGTTCCCAAATCAATTCCGATGTCCGTACACTGCATATTATAAACACCCCTTTCTCGTGGTCTATAAGTTCCTAAAGTTAGTCATATGGTTCTTATTATAACCGAAAACCACTGTTTTTCATAGGGGTTTATGAAAAATTAATGGGAATAATTTCCAGCGAAACAGAAAGTGCAGGAAACAAAACGGTTCCGTCCGTCTGTTCCCTGCATCCTTGCCTCATAATAATTTATCGGTATGCACGAAGAATTTGTTTAGAGCAAAACTCAATTTTTTACATTTTTTCCGAAAAAGATGAAAAAATCCGGTCACTGCCTGGCTTTTTCCAGCATCTTCCTGATATAGACCCCGGTGTAGGACTGCTCCGCTTCGGAGATCTGTTCCGGAGTACCCTTTGCAATCACGGTGCCGCCCCGGTCTCCGCCCTCAGGCCCAATGTCAATAATGTAATCCGCCGTCTTTATCACATCCAGATTGTGCTCGATGACCACCACCGTGTTGCCGCCGTCCGCCAGCCGGTGAAGGATTTCCACAAGCTTGTGTACATCCGCAAAATGAAGACCGGTGGTGGGCTCGTCCAGAATATAAATGGTCTTTCCCGTACTGCGTTTCGAGAGCTCCGACGCAAGCTTGATGCGCTGTGCCTCACCGCCCGAAAGAGTGGTGGAAGGCTGCCCCAGCTTCACATAGGAAAGCCCCACGTCATAAAGCGTCTGAATCTTATTGCGGATGGAAGGCATATTTTCAAAGAAGGGCAGCGCCTCCTCCACCGTCATGTCAAGCACATCGAAAATATTTTTACCCTTATACTTTACATCAAGGGTCTCTCTGTTGTAACGTTTTCCGCCGCAGACCTCGCAGGGCACATACACATCCGGCAGAAAATGCATTTCTATCTTGATAATTCCGTCTCCGCCACAGGCCTCACAGCGTCCGCCCTTCACGTTGAAGCTGAAGCGTCCCTTGCTGTAGCCTTTGGCCTTGGCATCCGCCGTGGAAGCAAAAAGGTCTCTGATCTGATCGAACACACCGGTATAGGTAGCCGGGTTGGAACGGGGCGTCCGCCCGATTGGCGACTGATCGATATTGATTACCTTATCCAGCCGTTCCAGTCCTCTGATCTCCCTGTGCTTTCCGGGAATGCATCTGGCGCGGTTCAGATCTCTGGCCAGACGTTTATACAGAATCTCATTCACCAGGGAACTCTTGCCCGAGCCGGACACACCGGTAACACAGGTCAGAACCCCCAGCGGAAAATCCACATTTATATTCTTCAGATTGTTCTCCTGTGCTCCCACCACCTGCAGCCAGGCCCCGGGCTTCCTTCTGCATTCCGGCACGGGAATCCTCAGCTCCCCGCTGAGGTATTTTCCGGTGATGGAACCGGGCACTTTCATAATTTCCTCCGCCGTGCCGCAGGCGATAACTTCGCCTCCGTGAGAACCCGCTCCCGGACCGATGTCAACCACATAATCCGCCGCAAGCATGGTATCCTCGTCGTGCTCCACCACGATCAGGGTATTGCCCAGATCCTTCAGATTTTTCAGCGTATTCAGAAGCTTGTCATTGTCGCGCTGGTGCAGGCCGATGCTGGGCTCGTCCAGAATATAGCAAACGCCCACCAGACCGGAGCCGATCTGCGTGGCAAGCCGGATTCGCTGTGCCTCGCCGCCGGACAGGGTTGCGGTTGCCCGGGCCAGGGACAGATATTCCAGTCCCACATCCACCAGAAATCCCACCCTGGCGCGAATCTCCTTCAGAATCTGTTTTCCGATGAGCTGCTGCTGACTGTTCAGCGTAAGCCCCCCCAGAAATTCATAGAGTTCCCGAATAGCCATGGCCGTTACTTCATAAATATTTTTATCACACACTGTCACGGCAAGGGCTTCCCGCTTCAGACGCATTCCGCCGCAGGCCTTACAGGGAGTAATCCGCATATAGCTTTCATACTCCTGCTTCATGGTGTCGGAAAAGGTCTCCTTGTACTTCCGCTCCACATTTTTGATCAGCCCCTCAAAGGCGACGGGGTAAACGCCCTTTCCCCGCTGACCCTCATAGTGAACCTCCACTTCCTTCCCCTCGGTTCCGTACAGAAGAAGCTTCTTCACCTTCTCCGGGTACTCTCCGAAGGGCGTGTCCAGATCAAAACCGTATTTGTCACACAAGGCCTGTAGAATTGCATGGGTAAAGCTCTTTTTGTCGGTGCAGGACTGCCATCCCGTCACTGCAATCGCCCCCTGATTGATGCTCAGGGACAGATCCGGAATCATCAGTTCTACGTCAAACTCCATCCTGTACCCCAGTCCAAAGCAATCCGGGCAGGCGCCAAAGGGATTGTTGAAGGAAAAGCTCCTGGGCTCAATCTCGCTGATTCCGATGCCGCAGTCAGGACAGGAGAAGCTCTGGCTGAAGGTCATTGGCTCTCCGTCGATCACATCCACCACCAGCAGACCGTCCGCCAGCTCCAGAACATTCTCAATGGAATCCGCCAGCCTGCGCTGGATCCCCTCCTTCACCACAAGGCGGTCAACAATAATATCAATATTGTGTTTGATATTTTTATCCAGGGTGATCTCTTCCGTCAGCTCGTACATGCTGCCGTCGATACGCACGCGGACATAGCCGCTTCTCTTGGCTCTCTCCAGCACCTTCTCATGTCGTCCCTTTCTTCCCCGGACTACAGGGGCGAGCAGCTGCAGCCTTGTCCCCTCCGGCAGTTCCATAATCTGATCGGTCATTTGATCCACCGTCTGCTTCGATATCACCCTGCCGCATTCCGGACAGTGTGGAATCCCGATCCGGGCATACAGAAGACGGAAATAATCATAAATCTCCGTCACGGTTCCCACCGTTGAGCGGGGATTGCGGTTTGTGGATTTCTGGTCGATGGAAATTGCCGGCGAAAGTCCGTCAATCCGTTCCACATTTGGCTTCTCCATCTGTCCCAGGAACTGTCTTGCATAGGAGGACAACGACTCCATGTACCTGCGCTGTCCCTCCGCATAGATGGTATCGAAGGCCAGGGACGACTTTCCGGAGCCCGACATGCCAGTGAGCACCACCAGCTCGTTTCTGGGAATATCCACATCAATGTTTTTCAGATTATGCTCGCATGCCCCCCTGATTTTAATATAATCTCTGGGACGCATTCTCTTAACTTCTTCCATTTTCTTTTCTCCTCAGATCCTGTTCCTTTGCTTTTTGCGGATGTCCGTTCTTCCTACTCCTCGTCCATCTCCTGCAGTTTCTTTTTCAGCTCCGTCATCTTGTCCCGCAGCTCCGCGGCAGCCTCGAAATTCAGATCTGCGGCCGCCCTCTGCATCTTCTTCTGGATATCCGCGATCAGTTTCTCCAGCTCCTTGCGGTTCATGGATTCAGGACCCTTTTCAAACTGCATCTCTTCTTTGGCGATGACCCTGGAAATACTGATCAGCTCCCGGACAGCCTTTTTGATGGTCTGCGGTGTGATTCCATGTTCTTCATTGTATTTCATCTGAATTTCCCGGCGGCGGCTGGTCTCTTCAAGGGCAATGCGCATGGAGTCCGTCACCACATCCGCATACATGATAACATGTCCCTCCGCGTTTCGGGCCGCCCGCCCGATGGTCTGTATCAGGGACGTACTGCTGCGCAGGAACCCTTCCTTGTCCGCATCCAGAATCGCCACAAGCGAAATCTCGGGGATGTCAAGCCCCTCCCTCAGCAGGTTAATTCCCACCAGCACATCGAACACATCCAGCCGCATGTCCCGAATGATCTCCGCCCGCTCCAGGGTATCAATATCGGAATGCAGGTATTTTACCCGAATTCCCACCTCTCTCATATAATCCGTGAGATCCTCCGCCATCCTCTTGGTCAGCGTGGTAATCAACACCTTATTGTGCTTCTCCACCTCTTTGTTGACCGCCCCGATCAAATCGTCAATCTGCCCCTCCACAGGCCTTACGTCCACCAGAGGATCCAACAGTCCCGTGGGGCGGATAATCTGTTCCGTGCGCAAAAGCTCGTGAGCCTCCTCGTAATCCGATGGCGTGGCTGACACAAAGAGCATCTGGTCGATATGAGACTCAAACTCCTGAAAATTCAGGGGTCTGTTATCCAGCGCCGACGGCAGCCGAAACCCGTAATCCACCAGCGTCTGCTTGCGGGAACGGTCCCCGGCAAACATCCCCCGTATCTGCGGTATGGTCATATGAGACTCGTCAATGATGATCAGAAAATCGTCCGGAAAGAAATCCATCAAGGTCATGGGCGGCGATCCCGGCGGCATGAAATTCAGGTGTCTGGAGTAATTCTCTATTCCGGAACAAAAGCCTGTCTCCCGCATCATCTCAATGTCAAAGTTGGTTCTCTCCGCAATGCGCTGTGCTTCGATGAGCTTGTCCTCTCCCTTAAACCAACGCACTCTTTCCTCAAGTTCCTTTTCAATGTTCTCGCAGGCTGCCCTGATCTTATCCTGGGACACCACATAATGAGAGGCCGGAAAAATTGCAATATGGTTCAGCGCGGCATGCACCTTCCCGGACAGCGGCTCTACTTCCGCGATTCTGTCTATTTCATCCCCGAAAAACTCAATTCGGATAAAATGATCGCCCCCCTGGGCGGGATACACCTCTATCACATCCCCATGAACCCGGAAGCATCCCCTCTGCAGATCCATGTCGTTTCTGGTATATTGAATATCCACCAGTTCACGCAGCACCTGGTCTCTGTCCTTTACCATCCCCGGCCGCAGGGAAACGATCATGTCCTGATACTCATCCGGGCTTCCCAATCCGTAAATACAGGACACACTGGCCACCACGATCACATCCCTCCGCTCTGTCAGAGAGGCAGTTGCAGAGAGACGCAGCTTGTCTATCTCGTCATTGATGGATGAATCCTTTGCAATATAGGTATCGGAGGAGGGCACATAGGCCTCGGGCTGATAATAATCATAGTAGGACACAAAATACTCCACTGCATTCTCCGGGAACATCTCCTTGAATTCTCCGTAAAGCTGCGCCGCAAGCGTCTTGTTGTGGGCGATGACCAGCGTGGGCTTCTGCAATTCCTGAATAACATTCGCCATCGTAAATGTCTTGCCGGAACCCGTAACCCCCAATAAAGTCTGGAATTGATTGCCCTCCCTAAAGCCTTTGACCAGCTCGGCGATGGCCTGCGGCTGGTCGCCTGTGGGCTTGTAGGGGGCTTGTAATTTGAACTCTGGCATATGAAAACCTCCAATTTCCACAAGAGATACTTCGTAATGTGGCCGAAAAAAGTTTGCTTATTCGCCCAAAATTCGTGTAATTCAGTTTTCGATTCGTGTAATTTGGGCTTGCAAAGCTGGCGAATAAGCGTTAAAATAGCAATTACACGAATGCAGGTCACAAAACCGTATTTTTGAAACGAAACAACACTGAATAACACCAGCCAGTACAGATAGTATTATCCAGTCATTTGGTTTTTCATTATAACACATAAGTCAAAAAAAGTACAGACCAAAATCGAACTTTTGTTCTGTGCTTTTTTATATCTTTTTATGCCATTCAGTTATGCCAGTATCTTAGTTTCATGCAAGAAATTCACTGATTTGTTCTATATAATTATCTTCTGAAAAATCTGTACCGCTTTGGGATTGAAATTGTTCTTTAATAAAATGGTACAGAAGGTGCTTCGCAAATCATGCCACCTTATATCAGGCAGACCATTGTCCTCTAGCAGCTTCTTATAATGCCTTCAGTGAAAATCCTTGCTTCTCGGACGCCCATAAGTGGAACAGCAAATATAATCCAAATCCTGAAATGTGCCTAACCACCTTCTGCAGTTCTTCTCATACACTTTTCTTTCTTCCAGAATGGCTTCAAACACATAATCCGGTATGGGGATGGTTCGGTAGCTGGACGGCGTTTTCAATCCGATTTCCTGTTTTGTAAACGTCTTAGCCGGGAAGTCCCCGGCAGTCGTGTTCGGTTTCTTGCCTAACTGCCGCTGTACTTTTAATGTCCGGTTGATATAATCTATATCCGAATATTTTACCCCATTGATTTCACACCGCCTCAATCCCAACAGCACGGCAAATAATACCTGCATATGGATTGGCGTTTCCCTGCTCGCTTCAATGAGCGTTAAAACCTGCTCCATATTCAGCGTCTTTTGTGTATCAATGTTCCGGGTGTGATAGGCTTTCTTCTCTACCTGCTTTGGCAGTGCCACATCAATCGTCGGATTTATGGAAATGATTTTCTTATTCACAGCATATTGCATAGACGTATTCATCACCGTTTTTACCAATCTTGCGATAGAAACGGAAGCCGCCGCTTCTTCATAGTAAAGGCTCTGGATATGGCTCCGTTTGATTTCTGTCATTCTGATGTTGCCCATCGCCGGAATCACATGGTTATTCACAATATTGGAATAAGTTTCATAGGAGCCGCTTGTAATGTGTGGGCGCATTTCTTTTTCAAGCCAGAACAGCATAAAATCTTTTACCTTTACACTTGTGTATACCACATATGTGCCTGAATATAATTCGCCCAGCGTCTTGTCCCTGTCCGTGTTCGCCGCTTTCTTTGTCGCAAATCCAGATTTCTGCTGTGGTATTTTTGTCCCGTCCGCATAAATCAGCACTACACGATAGCCAAACTTATTCTTAATCGGCGTGACGTTATAAACCTTCCAGTCCACAAACTGCTGTAATTTCAAGTCAAATTCCATGTTATCCTGTCCCTTCCCTGCCTTCTGGAATAAAAGCGTCATTCATAAAGGCAATAATCTTTTCTTTCTCATCCATAACGTCACAATAATATTCAAAGGTTGTATTGACAGAACTGTGTCCCAACACCCCTGATATTTTCGCAAGAGGAACACCCTGTTCCACCAAAATGGTGGCAAACATATGTCGAAGTCCATGCACAGTTACGGCAGGAAGCCCATTCCGCACACACAGCTTTGTCAAAGCGTTATTCATAGCAGACAGACTATGAACCTTTCCATTTGCCTGACAACTGATATAATCGTTATCAATAAAAGCCTCCTGCATCTTTTCTTTATACATATCTATCTGACATTTTCTTTTCTCCAGCTCTGTAATAATGACCTCGGGCACACGCAGCACCCGAAAACTGTTGGGCGTTTTGGGGGCACGTTCGATTAAAATATTTTCTTCAATCCTGCTCCCCTCTTTTATAATAGGGTTTGCAACAATCTGCCTGCTGATTTTCACACTACGGCGTTCTAGATCAAAGTCAGAAAATTTCAAGCCATAGTTTTCGCCTTTCCGCAGTCTGCAAAACAGTCCCAACAGAATTTCCAGATACCAGTTATCCTTTGAAGCCGCCTAAAAAAGTATTTTTATTTTCTCCCTGCTGAGAATCACGATATTGGGTTTCTTTCGCTTATACGGCTTTGTTTCCGGCACGGGATTCACATTGATATAGCCCTCTATAACTGCCTCTTTCATGGCAAGATTCAAAATTTCCCGTCCTTTGTTTCCTGCCGAAACACAAGCCTTTGACGTCCTCTCCAGAAGTCCGTCCAGGTATTCCACGCTGACAAACCTCATCTTTATATCATAATCAATGTTGGGGATAATCAAGTCATATAAGGTGTATGCTCCAACCATTCTTGTTGTCGTTTCAATTCTTTTTGAATATAATAAGCAGCCCTCCATGCTCCATGTGAAGGTCGATTGTCTAAATCTTTCTGTTGAACAAAAATGTTATCTCTACCATCAACATGTATTTTTTAGCAGTTATTACACTATGGAAAAATCCTATTTAAAAACCAAGCCCTTGTTTGATTTTCTCCATGATTTCATTATCAAATTGATAATTTATTTCCCTTAGTCCAATCGTAGCTCCCTTTTTGGGGTATATCCATAAAACACCCATATCTCTTGCAGCTTGTTTCAAAGTGAACTTTTTATCTGATGTGGCAGCTACAAACACCACATCTTTAATTTCCGAGTAGGGCAGCCGCTTCTTTTCCAATACCATGCCCTTTTCATAAAAACGGGCTGCACCATCTCCCCGTTTTTTCGGAACCTCTACAATCAATTTTCCAAACTCTGCATCCGGCGCACCATCGGCAAGGTTTCATCTTTTGTCACAAACCAGAATGTACATTCTTCACTGTCATACAATCCAACAGCCTGCCCATCCATGGCCTGGTAAAGCCTTCGGGTATTGCCTGCGGCGATCTGATCCGTAATACCTGCAATAGAATACAGGTACGGACTCAACTTCCCGCCTTCAGACAACATTGGTGGCTCAAAATCCGGAAGCTCCCAAAGGACCAGATTCAATTTTTCATCACAAGCCAGCGCCCACAAAAATTCCGCCGCAAGAAAACCGTCTAAAATACCATATGCGTTCCACTCTCCTACGCCGTCATTGGCACGGCGGTATAGAAACGGGCTGTTCAATTCCGCCGCCCAGTGATACACCGCCTGATTTTCTGTGAGAAAATCCAGTTTGCCATCCTTTGTCTGCTTCAATCCGGAAAGAGGACGAACCACGTTATAACTGTGATAAAATCTGCCTGGCAGATAGCGGTAAAACTCTTCCAATGGAAGCGGAAGGGAAGCTCCCAGACGGGCTCCTGCCCGTTCAATACTTTCCTCCTTCGCTCCCTTTCCCTCAATCCCGGCAAATTTGCAGAGAAACTGTAATACCGGGGCAATGGATTTCAGTTCCCGTTCCTGTGGCGGCTGGGGTGGAGCCGAATTAAAAATAGGATGCCCATCCTGGCTTTTCATCCAGATATATTTGAATCCCATCTGTTTCATAAGCTGTTCCAGTTCCTCATCAGTCCTGCCGCCAAAATAAGCCATCTCTGAATAGAGAATACTTCCACATAAAATCCTGGATGGTTCCTCCACAAAGTTTACGCTAAAATTTGTTCTGTGACTGGAAAGCTGCTCCGGAGGAACATGATAAAACGTATTCGGAAGATGCTCCCGCATTTTTTTCCAATAACTTTCCGCCTTATCCTTGTTGACGGCCGCCACGCTGGGCTGCGCCATGGTCTGCTGGTATCCTAACCATTCCATGATCCATTGAGAGAGTTTTGACTGATTGCACGGCACTTCACGGCCTTCCAGATGCTTTTCTTCCCTGCGTGTTTCCGGCAGCACATAAAGCCCCCACATCTGCGGATCTTCCGGATCATTGCGGCTCATAATATCCTTGCTTTTATGATACCGGCTTACTTCAAAGCCATAGCCGTATCTTTCATGCTGGCAAAAAGGCAGGATAGTAATGATGGTATCTGTCCAATAGACACGTTTGTAAATTTTTAATTCCTCAAGTGGAATCAGATTTCCCTTTTCCGTAAAAGCAGGATCATTCGGATGAAAGGTCAAATATAATTCCTGCAGAGCCTGGGGTAGCATAACCCCCAGTTCTTTTTCCTTGTCTGCAATGTCCTCCGGTGTCACGGAGCTTTCCATACTGCTGCCAAAAGATTTGATTTTTTTCAGTTCTTCAGATATCATAGCGCCGCCTTCCTATTCTTTATAATAAATCACCGGGACTCCTTCAAACGCCAGTCCTTCCTTCCTGCACAACTCGTAAAAATCGCCGTTCCTGTTATTGTTCTGCCATTCAAAATAGATTTGATACAATTTCATGTAATACTCAAACTCTTCCACAAGCTGCGGATCTACTGTTTTTTCTGAAAGGATTTTCTTTGCTACACCTACAATATTTTCAAATTCCTCTTTTGTAATGCGGATGCTCTCCGGAAAATGATGCTGCCCCCACCATAGGGAATCAAGCTGCTCCCTAAAATAGAGCTGAACCGTCTGAGGATCACATTTTTCATGCATGTATGCGCGCTCCAGGATGGGATAAAAATCATGTTCCATCTTTGGATCGTGGGGATTGTAAATGTTTCCAAAAATCTGGTACGCCCACCGCATCTGCGGCATCTGATTTTTCTCACATTCACGGCTTAAATAATCGTCAAGCAGCTTTGTTAATTGAAATGGCAGGTGGCGTCTGGGCAACGCATCCCCCGGAAATTTCATCTCATCCAGGTATTCTCTGCAAAACCGAAACAAAACAGCGTCTGCATCTGCATCCGGCACATTTTCTTTAAAAGATTTTGTAAATGAGAACAGAAAGCTGTTTGCCTGCTTTTTCAGTCCCTTTTTACGCAGATCCCAATATTTCTGTATCTCTGTGATAAACTGCTCATAATCCATGTCCTAACTCCTCTGGAAGATTCTTTCCGAACAATTCTCTGATTGGAAATTCTGGAACCAGTTTCTTTTTCCTGTCATATTTTTCAGACGCATGATATGGCCGGAAAAGAAATCCCCTGCCCAACTCTGCCCGAATCTCTTGGGCTACACTCTTCTCAAAATATTCTACAACCTTCTCTCGCTGCTCTGATGGTATATCCTCAAATACACTTTCCGTCAGCTGGATTGCTATAGTTTCTCCAACTTCCTCCGTTTTCCAGCAAGGGGCATTGAGTATGGTTTCTCTTCCCAAAAGGTTAATATACGGCAATCCGAAATAGGTACGCCACTTGAGGGCAGGGCATCGGACAGACAGATCATCCGGAATAAGCATGCTTTCCGTTGCGGTACATGGGATAGAGCTGGTAAAATCGTAGATTTTTGCATGGACTGGGGAAAACCTGCAAAGTGGCATGCCGAAGTTCTCCAATCTGTTAACAGGAATAATCCTGCTCTAATTCCTCCTGTGTGGGGAATCTTGCTTCATCCTCGTCAAGAAAGTCACCAGTACAGGCAAAACGGAGAAAATCATGAAAGTCCTTACAGATATAAAGTTCCCGTGTTTCCATATACTTCCTTACTTCCGATTTGCTGTTCCATTTTACCCCGGCGCCCATCATGTCATATACGCCCTCTTCATGTATCGTGACAACGCCGCCGCTTACCAGATCCAGATGCACCAGATACCCGTATACCTTTCCAAGCCCGATAAATCCTGCCTCCAAAAAGCAGGGGCAATCATCCCGGGTTTTCTGTTCTTGCTGGAGGTTCTTCAAAAATTCTGTTCCGCTGTTTCCCTGAATATTATGCCAATCAAACTCAACCGTTGGGCCAATGTCAAATTCGGGCCTGGGAATATAGCCATTTTTCTCCCGTGAAAAGGTTTTGCTCCATGAACAGGCAAAGGAATCTCCGCAAAAGGAAACAAGCACAGTAATGTCACCTGGCATTTTATAGCTTAACAAAAATTCACGGTAGGGTGCTGGCAGCTTATATCCAAGCCCTTTTTCAATATCTGATAAATCTTTCTCTGTAAAGCCGGATTCTTTGAATGACTCTTTCCATAACTGCGGTTCCCGTTCTCTCAATATCCCCAAATACTTTTTTGCCGTTGTCATAAAAGCCTCCTTTGACAAATCATAGTTACCAACTATCCCAATAGCTGGGCTTTATTGGATCAAATTCATCCTCCCGAAAGCGGTACAGGTCATATATTCGATTCTTGTCAGATTTTTCACTGGATTTTATCATGCATACGAAAACGATCCGGCTGGAATCAAATCTCTTCGGTTTGCTTTTCAATCCCAGTATAACTGGTCTATTAGCAGAAAACTCATTCTTTGGCCTTGTATAATGCCCCCAGTACAGATTGGGATAATTTTTTATAATTGTTTCGCCCAAATATATAGAAATATCCAGCGCAAGAGACAGCGTTTCTTCTGTATATTTCATCGTTATTTTTCGTATATTCTCCTCCATCGACTTCGGATATTTGGAAACACTATACTCGATTTCTTTCTTGGTCTTGGGAGCCTGTTTAATCTTTGTTTCATACCAATCCCATAAACCGTCACACTCCTTTTCCAAATGTTCTTATTTTCTCCGCCATACCCCAAACAGGCTTTTCTTGTAATGTTTCAATGCCTCGATTGCCGGCCCGTAATTTCCCGCCGCTTTCAGATACTCTACACCTTTTTCAATATCCTCCCGCACACCGATCCCTTCGGCATACATCATCCCCAGGCCATAACTTTTATAGCAGGATTTTTCACTTCTCTCCAATAACGCCTTCCCTCTCGCCGGATCTTGTCTGCAGCCATGCCCCAGCAGATAGCAGATTCCCAGCAGATCGTATTTGATACCTTCCGGCTCCTTATCTCTCTCCAGCCATTGGACCGCCTGCGCATAGTCCACAGCCGTACCCCAGCCGTTGAAATACAAACGTCCCAACTGTCGGCAGGCATAGCTGTCGTTACCATAGCTGGCAGTCTTTTTGTAGCACTCTAAAGCATAGGGCACATTGCGCTCCACCGCCCTGCCGTTCCAATAAATATCCCCTATGATATGCCAGCTCCAGAGATGTCCTGCCTCTGCCGCTTTCAGCGCCCAGGGAAGAGCTTCTTTATCGTTATCCTCTGTATAGGCCAGATAATGGGCATAGGCATACATCCACTCGGGGTAGCCCCGTTCTGCGCCCTGACGCATAATAGGAACTTCTTTTCCCGGCTCTGCCGGAATGTACTCTCCCCGTCCATGCTCATAGTAATGACCATAATTCCGCCCCGCCAGTATCATGCCGCCGGAAAATGCTTTCTCAAACCAGGGGAGACACTGTTTTATCTGCAGGCGTTTCCATTCGTTCCAGGCTCCCTTATCTGCAAAGTCACTTTCCTTGTGATCTTCGATCTCTATAATGTCCAGAAAATAATAGGTGTTCCCGATCATGTACTGGCAGAAAGCGCAGCCATTTTCGGCTTTTTCATAGATGACATCCCATGCTTCTTTTATGCTCTCAAAAGGCATGATCTCCCTCAGTTCCGGTGTCAGCATATCCATACGCAGTGCCCCCAGAACCGCAGCGGCGCTGCCCAGGGAGATCGCTTGATGGAGCATGGCATAGGCCGCCGCCTCGTTTTCTTCAAAGGGGTGATATTCCC
>CAJUJU010000017.1 GCA_910586835.1 uncultured Acetatifactor sp. | reverse complement strand
TTTGCCGTTCCCTGTCCGGCTGACTGCCGGACGGGTCGGGCTTTAGTCGGGCAACGCTACCTTGCCGACAAAAGAGTAATAGATTTCGATTCGTGGATTACGATTTTCTCCACAAACTCCCGCAACAGGGCAGGGGTGAGTTCCTCAAAGCTGGTGTACTTGCGGACTACTTTCCTTTTAGAAGTCAGAAACCAATTACACGCCTCTTTCTACAGGCATATAAGCGTAACCGGAGCTGTGGTCGAACGTGTCGAACATCTCCATTTCCTGTGCCCCGTTTTGAGCCATTTTAAAATTGTAGGATGGCATAAAGTGGTTTCTGATGTATGCAAAAAGTTCCCAAATTTCGCATTGTTCCTTGCAGACAATTCTTGAAGTCTCTTTATTCGTGTACGCTCGAATATATAGCGATGTGGGAACTTTGTAAATATCCGTGCCTATGGGCTGATCTTCCGTCATAACTTCTCTTACCACGCCGTATGCGCGGCTTTGTTCATCAAGCCAGAAATTTACGCTTAAGTTTATATCATATATTGGCAAGACGCTTTCTTTCAGCGTGCTGAAGTATGGCCTGTGCCTATCTGCCGCAAGAGCGTCCATTGCGGAATAAAAGCTGTTAATGTCGGGGAAATCCTTTGCATAAATAATTTTTCCCGCAAGTATGAACTCAGGTTTTTCGACTATATCGAAACGTGCACCGCAAACATTAATGGTTTCTACAATTTTCTCCGAATTCTGCATTTGGGTGTCCAATAAGGTGTCAACAGAAATGTGAAGCACTTGTGCTAACAATTTTAAATTGTAAATATCGGGCAGGCAGTCGCCGTTCTCCCACTTGGATACAGCTTGTTCGGAAACGCCTATTCTAAGAGCAATCTCCTTTTGAGAGTAATTCTTTCTTGTGCGATACTCTCTTACTCTTTTTCCGAAATCAGTTGAATTAAACATAATATTCCTCTGTAGATTTTGCTTGGTTTTTCATTTTTAATTTCGATTGCAACCGCTATTTTATTATAACTTGTATTTAAATGAAAAACAATTATAAGCATGTTTATAAAAAATTACAGAAACTCAACCGTAGGTTGTGGGTTATGATTCTCTTATCAGTTTCACATTGAATTTTTGCATGTTTTTCATAATGCTTGTCTTTTGGTCTTTGGTTTCGGAATAGTGTGGCGCTGGCGGTCTATCTCTTGTTTTCGGCTGCTTGCTTCTTTACCGTACATGAGCATGAAACAGGGAGTCATAGTCATAGTTCCTAGTATAGCACTTCAAGGGTGGTAGCCTGTGAAAAAGTTTCAGCCCGAAAAAATACCCACATAATGTTTACGAAGGAAAATGTCATCAGCCAATTCAAAGCAGGATGCAGTTTTTTGAAAAAATCTGAAAATAGTCTGGTGAGAACCATGAAGATTCCATGGCATAGTCCCCAAAAGACAAAATTCCAGCTTGCGCCATGCCACAATCCGCTCAACAGAAATACAATCAGGATGTTGGCATATGTCCTGACTTTTCCCTTCTTGTTTCCGCCAAGGGGAATATAGATGTATTTTGTAAAAAATCGGGTCAATGTCATATGCCATCTGTCCCAGAATTCGGTGATTGTCAGTGCTTTGTAGGGTGAGTTGAAATTCAGTGGCAAATCAATATTCAGCATACGGCCGATTCCCATTGCCATATCGCAATAACCGCTGAAATCAAAATAAATCTGAAAAGTATAGGACAGCATGACCAACAGAGCGGTTACAGAATTTAACTGCTCCAGCGTGGTAAAGCCGTAAGTGACCACATCGCCAAATACATCTGCCAGCAAAACCTTTTTAGCCAGTCCCATGGCAAAGAGATAGATTCCGGCGGCGAGATTATCTGCGTTTACTTTTTTCTTTTCCCGATCCAGAAACTGCGGAATCAATTCGTCGTAGGTTACAATCGGCCCGGCAATAAGCTGTGGAAAAAAGGATACAAAACAGGCATAATGTAAAAAATGATATTTTGCCACTTCCCCGCGATATGCATCTGTAATAAAGGAAATTTGCTGAAAGGTAAAAAAACTGATCCCCAATGGCAACGCTATCTTCAAAAAGTCTAATTCTGTTTTGAAGACAGCGTTAATATTGGAAATAAAGAAATCCATGTATTTAAAATAAATCAGGATTCCAAGGTTCAGAACAATACCAGAGAATAAAATACCTTTACCAAGCGTTCTGCGTCCTGCGAATTTCAGAATAAGCAAATAAACGCCGTAATTGATAAGCATGCTTGTCAATATAACAAAAAGGTAACTTATATTATAATAACCATAAAACCACAGCGACATCACAAGCAGAAAAAATTGTCCGGCAGAATACTTTCCAAAGTGGTTCAAGCTGAAATAACCGATTATGCACAACGGCAAAAATAATAACACAAATACATAAGAATTGAACAGCATTGATAT
Organism: uncultured Acetatifactor sp.; assembly: GCA_910586835.1. Classification (GTDB taxonomy): domain Bacteria; phylum Bacillota; class Clostridia; order Lachnospirales; family Lachnospiraceae; genus Acetatifactor. Next base: position 58,155 of record CAJUJU010000017.1, on the reverse strand, counting down.
CTGCCTCCGAACCGGTTTTTTATAGGAAGGGCACTTTTTACAGCTCGTCCTGTCTGTATTTTGCAACCACATTCTGTATCCTCTCGTTGGGGTTCAGCAGATCGCTGATGGAGGAATCGTGGTTGAGAGTGTCGATGATGTACGCAATGTATTTGCTCAGGTCGCAGTTGATATACCATTCGCGGCGGAGCAGTTCCGGTGTCTGGTAGATGAGATTTGTCGTCAGTACCTTGTCAATAATGCCGTCTTCATATGCCTTGTCAAATCTGGCAAGGCCGCTGGTGAACAGTCCGAAGGTGGCAAACACAAAGATTTTATTCGCCTTGCGTTCCTTCAGCGCAGAGGCTACCTCAATGACACTCTCGCCGGAGGATATCATATCGTCAATGATAATCATATCCTTGCCCTCCACGCTTGTCCCCAGAAATTCGTGAGCCACAATGGGATTGCGGCCGTTGACAATTCGGGTATAGTCGCGTCTTTTATAGAACATACCCATGTCGAGTCCCAGCACGTTGGCAATGTAGATTGCCCGGCTCATGCCGCCCTCGTCCGGGCTGATGACCATCATGTGCCCGGAATCCAGCTTCAGATCTTTTACATTGTGCAGAAGCCCCTTGATAAACTGGTAAGCAGGCTGTACCGTCTCAAAGCCATGAAGCGGTATGGCGTTCTGAACTCTGGGGTCGTGGGCGTCGAAGGTGATGATATTGTCAACTCCCATTTGCACCAGCTCCTGAAGGGCAAGCGCGCAGTCCAGAGATTCCCGGGCCGTCCGCTTATGCTGGCGGCTCTCGTAGAGATAAGGCATGATAACGGTGATGCGGCGTGCCTTTCCGCCCACTGCAGCGATAAGCCGCTTCAGATCCTGGTAGTGATCGTCCGGTGACATATGGTTTTCGTGGCCGCACAGAGAATAGGTCAGCGAATAATTGCACACGTCTACCAGCAGGTAAAGATCCGTGCCTCGAACAGATTCCAGAATCACTCCCTTTGCTTCTCCGGAGCCAAAGCGGGGCACCTTTGCGCCCAGCAGGTAGGAATTTCTCTGGTAGCCGGAAAACGCCAGAGAATCCTTGTGCTCGCTTTCTCGTTCCGCACGCCATTTCACCAGATATTGATCGACCTTCTCGCCCAACGGCTTACAGCCCTCCATGGCGATGATTCCGAGAGAACCAACGGGGATGGTTTCAAGATTTCTTTTTTCTTCGCGGTTGCCCATGCTTGACTCCTTTTTGTATGTGTAATTTACCTTTTTTCGTATCGCAGTAAAACCTGTCTCAATCCCGGGGAAAATGCCTTACATTGCCGGAAGAAAATCTGCCTGCTCTTTTACAGATCCGGATATCCGGACCGGTCAGCTTGCAGAGTGAAAAAGAACTGGTGACGCGGGAAAAAATGCGGTCCGAATAACGGTCGCGCAGCTCTTCCAGACTTAAGTTAGTGGAAATGATTGTGGGCCGGCGGCGGAGATTGCGCTCGTTCAGGCAGGAAAAGAGCTGAGATGCCACAAAGGTGTTGGTAAGCTCTGTACCCAAGTCGTCCACGATCAGCAGGTCGCAGCCGTAGATATCCTCCTGCATGTCCAGCAGATTTTCTTTTTCTCTGTGGTCGAAAGAATAGCGGGCAAGCGTGTCAAAAAAGCCGGAAGCGCTGAAATAAATGACAGATAAACCGCCGTCTATCAGTTCTTTGGCAATACAGCCGGAAAGAAAGCTCTTGCCTGTACCTACTGTACCATAAAAAAGAATATTCCGGTAGTCCTGTTTAAAGTTTTTTACAAAGTCCCTGCTCAGCCGCACCGCAGCCTCAAAGCGCTGCAGATCCTCGCCCTGATAGTATTCTGAGGACAGCGTGGAAAAATTTTCCCGGGCAATCATGTCCTGAATGTTTGACTGTGCGTAGAGGATGGAGATCTCCCGGCGGCGAAAACAGGAACATTTTTGCTTTGGGCCGTTTTCTGCTGCAAGGTATCCGGTGTCCTGACAGAGGGGACAGTCGTACTCCGGCTCCAGATAGCTGTCCGGCAGCCCGGCGGAGGCCAGAAGCCCCCGCTGTTTGCGCCGGATCTCATCCAGGGCACAGTGAAGTCTCCGGGGGGCGTCTGCGTCCCCTGAAAGTATGTCCCTTGCCGCAGAGACGGACAGCGAGCTGATGGAATCCTCCAGGGTCAGATATTCCGGGATATCCCTGTAAACCTGAGCCCTTCTGGCCTCCAGCAGACGACGGCGGCGATCCCTGATCTGCTCGTAGTCCTTAATGATGGATGCGTACTGAGAGTTGGTAAGTGCCAATGCAGTTCTCCTCCGTTAATTGCTCAGCAGCTCTTTTTCAAGAGCGTCAAAATCATAGGTGTTCTGTGCAAACTGATGAAAAGGATTGGCATACTGCCTGGAGGCGGAGGTTGTGGAGCCGCTCTTCCTGCGCTGTCTGTACACCTCGTCTATTCTGGAAATATCGGACTTGTGACGGACATTCTGCTCGTGCCAGCTGCGCAGGATGCGGTCGGCATATTCAAAGCGGTTTTTGTCCGTGGCCATAACGGTGCGTTCGCAGGCTTCAAAGATAATGTCGTTGGCAAAGCCGTACTCTTTGATCCAGCGCGTTATGTATTCTGCTTCCCTGGGGGTGGGAGCGCTGTTTTTTCCCAGTTCCTTCATGATGGTGTAAATATTTTTGTCATACAGATAAGCCTGTTCCTGGGCCTGCTTTGGAGTGTTAATTCCTTCCTGGGCCCAGTTAACGGCCACCTTCTCAATGTATTTAAAGTCTTTTTTTCCCTTATCCACGCAGTACTGAATCAGATAGTCGATCAGATCCTCGGAAAAGTGGAGTACATCCGTAAAATAGAGGATGGTTTTGATCTCCGCCGGTGTCAGGGGCTTCCCGATATAGGATTCCGCGATGAACAGGAGCTGGGCGGTGTCCTGACGGTTTTTGAATTCTCTGAGCTGGTCTGCGGAATAGGCGGGTTTCTCAAAGGCGGACTTTTCAAAGGCAGGGTGTGCCTGGGGCGCAGCCTGAGCAGCCTGTTCGCCGGGAACGGCGGGAGAGGAAGCGCTGGGCACCGGAATAAACGAGGAGACCGGAGCTGCAGCGGCCTTGACAGCCACCGTCTTCAGGTCGCGGATATGGATTCCCACAAGGGCCTTGTCCTCGTCGTAATCCAGGTCCAGAAGTTGATTTTTTTCCCAGTATTTCAGCGCCCGCACCACATCCTTTTCCGTGTGGTTGAACTTGTCCGCGATGTCGGACACACTGGTAGCCAGACGTCCGTTCATCATGCGGAGCAGATAGAGGTAGATCTTCAGCTGTGCATCGTTGGCATCCTTCATATATTCGTCGATAAAAAGATTTGGTATCACGGTGGAATCCGTATCGTTATCCTTATAAATATTTAAATGTGTCATCGGCTGCACTTCCTTTTTGAAATTGCGCAATGATTTTACGCAGTAGACCAAGTATAGCATACGGGGTTCAAAAAGAAAATAGTCAAATTCCCGAAAACGCCAAGGCGGGCCGGAGCGGGAAAAAGCTGTGGATAATGTGTATATTGTGGATAATTTTGCAGGGAAAAAATAAAAACACGAAGACAAAGAAGGTGTCGGTCTCAGCGGTGTAAAAACTTATCCACATCTGAAGGGAAAAATATCCACAGTCCGGAAGCGCATTTTAAGCCTCCGGTCTGTGGATAATGTGGAAAACTATGAACCGAGGAGGTTTTCTCCGATTTTTACCACATCGCCTGCCCCCATAGTTATCAACAGATCACCGTTTATGCAATTTTCCAGAAGAAAATTTTCGATCTCGTCAAAAGAAGGGAAATAAAAGCATTCATGCCCCAATGCCCGGATCTCGGCCCGCAGGTTTTCGGAACTGATGCCCAGGTTATCCGTCTCCCGGGCGGGAAAGATGTCTGCCAGGACGACCCTGTCTGCCAGGGAAAGGGCTTTGGCAAATTCCGTCATAAACTGCTTTGTCCGGGAAAAGGTGTGGGGCTGGAAGACGCACCACAGCGTCTTGTGGGGATAGCTTTGGGCGGCTGACAAGGTTGCTGTAATTTCCGTGGGATGATGTGCATAATCATCTATTACGGTGACGCCGCCCACAGAGCCCTTATATTCAAAGCGCCTGTCCGTACCTGCGTAGGCGCCAAGCGCGGAGGAGGCGGTAGCTCTCTCAATGGAAAGACAGTCGGCAAGCGCAACGGCGGCGACGGCGTTCCCCACATTATGCAGTCCGGGAACCTTCAGGGAGAAGCGCTCCGCGCCGGAGACGGGACTGTGCAGCAGAAAGGAGGGATGCCCCAGACTGTCGTAGGTAACGTCTGCAACAGAATAATCCGCGCGGCTTTGGGTACAGGAAAAAGTTATGACTTTACAGGACAGGCCCCTGGTGAGTTCCTCATAGTCGGGAATGTCGGCGTTGATGATCAGGCTGCCCTCCGGCGGGATCAGCTCCGCAAACCTGCGGAAGGAGCGCCGGATCTCGGAGAGATCCTTAAAAAAGTCAAGGTGATCTTCTTCTATATTAAGAATCAGGCCCACTGTGGGGAAAAGGCTTAAAAAGCTGTTGGTGTATTCGCAGGCCTCCGCCACGAAAAACTTTTTTCCGCCCACCCGGACATTGCTGCCGATGGACTTCAGGATTCCCCCCAGGGACAACGTGGGATCGGTGCCGGCCGCAAGAAGGATCTCGCTGATCATGGAGGTGGTGGTAGTCTTCCCGTGGGTGCCGCTGACGGCCACGGAGGTGGCATAATTTTTCATCAGCTGTCCCAACAGCTCCGCTCTGGTCAGGCAGGGGATACCCCGTTCCTTTATGGCGCACAGTTCCGGATTGGTTTCCCGCACGGCGCTGGTCAGGATGGCACAGTCGATATCGGCGGGAATGTGGGAGGCGCTTTCGCCGTACTTTACAGGAATGCCCTTTTCCTCCAGAGCCCGTGTGATAGCTGTGGACTTCCGGTCGGAGCCGTAAACGGTGAAGCCGGCCTGTTTCAGGATTTCGGCAAGTCCGCTCATGCTGATGCCGCCGATGCCCAGAAAGTAAACGCGGGAAGGGCTGTTGAAATCAATTTTGTACATAGGTTACACTTCCTTTTATTTGTTACACTCTATTATAAGCATTATTATTGCAAAAAACAAACAAAAAATGCCATTTCCCACGGAAGAACATGGGAAACGGAAACCCATGTTGAAAATGACGGAGAGAAATTCCTCCCGACGAAAATTGTTTTGGAATAAATACACAAATATTTTTGAGGCGGCGGGAAAATTCTGTTGAAAACCCATATAGAATTTGCAAATTCCTTAATTTTTTCAGCGTTTCATATTCACTTTCGTACAAGGATATGATATAATAGATTTATCTTGATAGCCGAACAATCGGCAGAAATCAGACAGAGGTGACGACATGATTAAAAAAGAGATGATTGCCATGTTATTGGCAGGCGGACAGGGCAGCCGTCTGGGAGTGCTGACTTCCAAGGTGGCAAAGCCTGCGGTTGCGTTTGGGGGAAAATACCGGATTATTGATTTCCCTCTCTCCAACTGCATTAATTCGGGTGTGGATACGGTGGGCGTTCTGACACAGTATCAGCCGCTGAGGCTGAATACGCATATCGGAATCGGAATCCCGTGGGATCTGGACCGGAACATAGGAGGAGTCACCGTTCTTCCTCCTTACGAAAAGAGCTCCGACAGTGAATGGTATACGGGTACGGCCAATGCCATCTACCAGAATCTGGAGTATATGGAAAGCTTTAATCCGGATTATGTGCTGATCCTCTCAGGCGATCATATTTATAAGATGGATTATGAGGTCATGTTGGATTTCCATAAGGCCAACAATGCAGAGGTTACGATTGCGGTGATGCCGGTACCCATTGAGGAGGCAAGCCGTTTCGGAATCATGATTGCCGACGAGAACAGGAGAATTACCGAGTTCGAGGAGAAGCCGGCACATCCCAGGAGCAACTTGGCCAGCATGGGTATCTATATTTTCAACTGGAAAACCCTGAAGGAGGCGCTGATTGCCATGGCGGATCAGCCTGCGCTGGACTTCGGCAAGCATGTGATTCCCTACTGCCATGAGAAGCAGTATCCCCTGTTTGCCTATGAATTTACGGGTTACTGGAAGGATGTCGGAACGCTCAGCTCTTACTGGGAGGCAAACATGGAGCTGATCGACATCGTGCCGGAATTCAACCTGTACGAGGAGTACTGGAAGATCTATACCAAGAGCGAGATCCAGCCGCCGCAGTATCTGGCGGAGGACAGCGTGGCGGAGCGCTGTATCGTGGGAGAGGGAACCGACATATACGGCAAGGTATATAATTCCGTAATCGGCTGCGGCGTTACCATCGGAAAGGGTACTGTGATCCGGGATTCCATCATCATGAACCATACGCAGATCGGTGACGGCTGCGAGCTGTACAAGGCGATTGTGGCTGAGGACGTGAAGATCGGAAACAATGTAAAGCTGGGTGTGGGCGAGGAGGCTGAGAACGAGACGGCGCCTCATATCTATAATCACGGTCTTGTGACCATAGGCGAGAAGAGCGTGATCCCCGACAATATCAGCGTCGGAAAGAACTCCGTGATCTTCGGAGTGACGGAAGCCGCCGACTATGAGGGCCCCGGTCTTGCAAGCGGCAAAACATTGATTAAGGCAGGTGAATAACAGTGAGAGCAATCGGAATAGTTTTAGCAGGCGGTAACAATCACAGGATGCAGGAGTTGTCACAGAAGAGGGCGATTTGTGCGATGCCTGTGGCGGGAAGCTACCGCAGTATTGACTTTACGTTGAGCAATATGTCAAATTCCCATATCCAGAAGGTGGCAGTGCTGACCCAGTACAATGCGAGAAGCTTGAACGAGCATCTCAGCTCCTCCAAATGGTGGGATTTCGGACGTAAGCAGGGCGGACTGTATGTGCTGACGCCTACCGTTACGGCGGACAACAGCAACTGGTACAGGGGAACGGCGGACGCGATCTACCAGAATCTTTCCTTCCTCAAGAACAGCCATGAGCCCTATGTGGTGATTGCGTCGGGGGATGGCGTGTATAAGCTTGACTTCAACAAGGTGCTGGAGTACCACATTGACAAGAAGGCAGATATTACGGTGGTTTGCCGCGAGATGGAGCCGGGGACGAACATCGAGCGATTCGGAACCATACGCATGAATGAGGAGAGCCGCATTGAGGAGATTGAGGAAAAACCGCTGCAGGCAAAGACCAGCACGGTTTCCTGCGGAATCTATGTACTTCGCCGCCGCCAGCTGATTGAGATGATCGAGAAGTGTGCGGAGGAGGACAGATATGACTTTGTCCGTGACATCCTGGTTCGTTACAAGGATCTGAAGAGGATCTACGGGTATAAGATCAGGAGTTACTGGCGGAATATTGCTTCTGTGGAGGATTATTTCAGAACCAATATGGATTTCCTGAAGCCGGAGGTAAGGGCATATTTCTTCAAGCAATATCCCGATATCTACTCCAAGGTGGATGATCTGCCGCCCGCAAAGTACAATGTGGGCTCCAGCGTAAAGAACAGTCTGATCTCCAGCGGCTGTATCGTGAACGGTGTGGTGGAAAATTCCGTCATATTCAAGAAGAGCTATATCGGCAACAACTGCGTCATCAAAAATTCCATCATTCTCAATGACGTATATATCGGAGACAATACTTATATTGAGAATTGTATCGTGGAAAGCCGCGATACTATCCGTGCCAATACCCGTTATGTGGGCGAGGACGGAAAGATCAGGATAGTAGTGGAAAAAAACGAAAGGTATACGATGTAGTATACAGGTTGGCCGTGCGACAGGATGTGTAACCCAGCTGCACGGGGCTTGCTCGCGTGACAGTTGGGCCATATATCCTGACAGAAGGAGCCCGGCGGGAGGAGGCATGAAATGCGGAAACTGGCCGGCATGGTGGAAACGCTACGGGGCGCGGAATCGCACGCAAAGATCTAAGGGGGTTACACAAATGCAGATTACGGATGTTCGAGTACGCAAGATTGCGAAAGAAGGCAAGATGAAGGCCATTGTATCCATCACCCTGGATGATGAGTTCGTAGTGCATGACATCAAGGTTATAGAGGGCGATAAAGGACTGTTCATTGCAATGCCCAGCAAGAAGGCAGCAGATGGGGAATACAGAGACATTGCACACCCTATCAATTCAGCTACGAGAGACAGCATCCAGAGAATTATCCTGGAGCGCTACGAGAAGGCTTCCATGGAGCCGGACATAGAATAAGGGATAAAATTTGCAGCCGCCGCGGTAGAAATACCGCGGCGTTTTTCTGGTATGAAAATTGAATTTTGCTTTACAATACAGCCTGATACCGATAGAATACCAGTAGCAGAACGAAACAGGAAACGGATATCCGCCGGCGGCGGAAAAGGGGTATGACGATGTATATCATTGTAGGTCTGGGGAATTTCGGAAAAGAATATAATAATACAAGACATAATATCGGGTTTGACATCATAGACAGGCTGGCCGAACAGGAAGGGATCTCCGTGTTGGAAAAGAAACACAGGGCGGTGATCGGAAAGGGGAGCGTGGCCGGACAGAAGTGTATTCTTGTCAAGCCGCTGACTTATATGAACCTCAGCGGAGAGTGCGTCAGAGAGCTTCTGGACTATTATAAGGTGGACGAGACCTCCGGGCTGATTGTTCTTTCCGACGATGTGAGTCTTCCGGTGGGCAAGCTTCGCATCCGGAAAAAGGGAAGCGCGGGAGGACATAACGGGTTAAAGAATATTATTGCTCATCTGGGACACGATTCCTTTATCCGGGTCAGGGCGGGTGTGGGGGAGAAGCCGGCGCACTGGGATCTGGCGGATTATGTTCTGGGCCGTTTTTCCGCCCCGGAGCGGAAGCTGATGGATGAGGCGGCAGAGCGGGCGGCGGAAGCCATTCGCACAATCATAGAACAGGGTGCGGACGCAGCCATGAATCTTTTTAACAGTACAAAGTAACGGCAGAAGGGCAGAGAGACTGATTTGGGAGGACAGGACAGATGCAGGCATTGCTTTCACCCCTTCGGGAGCTGGCGGATTACGACAGCCTGAAGGAGGCGGTGCGGAAGGGAAAGGGCCCCGTGGGCTTGACGGGGTGTGTGGATTCCCAGAAGCTTCATATGATATATGGACTCAGCGATGGCGTTAAGAGCAAGGTCATCGTCACTTATAATGACATAAAGGCGAGAGAGATTTTTGAAGAATACAAGTTTTATGACAGGAATGTCATGCTGTATCCCGCCAAGGATCTGATTTTTTTCCAGGCGGATATTCACGGAAATCAGCTGGTGAAGGAGAGAGTCAGAACCATGCGCCGGCTCATGGAGCAGAAGCCTTTGACCATCGTTACTACCTATGCCGCGCTGATGACGCCCCTGGCGCTCTGGGACAGAGAGAAGGATGTTCTGGCGTTGGAGAGGGGCGGTCTGGCGGAGGAAAAGGCGCTGGCCGAAAAGCTGGTTTCCTTCGGGTACGAGAAGTGCAGCCAGGTGGAGACTCCCGGGCAGTTTTCCGTGCGTGGAGGCATTGTGGATATCTTTGACCTGACGGAGGAGAATCCCTACCGCATTGAGCTGTGGGGGGATGAGGTGGAATCCATCCGCAGCTTCGATGTGTTGAGCCAGCGTTCCATCGAAAAGCTGGAGAGCATTTCCGTATATCCCGCCACGGAATTTGTATTGGATGAGGAACAGCTGAAGACCGGGTTTCAAAAGCTGGAGGCGGAGGCCGCTAGGCAGGAAAAGCTGTTTCGGGAAGCCTTTCGCACAGAGGAGGCGCACCGGATTGCCTCCCAGGTGAAAGCGCTGAGAGAGCAGCTGCTGGAGTTTCAGAGCAGAGCAAACCTGGAGGGCTATATCCGCTATTTTTATGAGGACACGGTAACTCTTCCGGAACTTCTGACGCGGATGTCGGTAAAAAACAATGCTTCGAACAGACCGCTGTTTTTCCTGGAGGAGCCTGCCAGGCTGAAGGAGCAGGCGGATGCCGTTGAGCTTGAGTTTCGGGAGAGCATGACTCAGAGGGCGGAGAAGGGCTATATTCTGCCGGGACAGATGAATATACTGTACAGCGGCGAGGAGGTTGCGGCCAGACTGCTGGGAGGGAGTGTGGTCACTCTGGCCACCATGGACGGCAGGAGCGGTTATTTCAGGCCGGAGAGAAAGCTTGATATCGCGGCAAGAAACCTTGCACCCTACAACAACAGCTTTGAGGCGTTGGTGAAGGACTTGAAACAGTTTAAGAGGAACGGCTGCCGGGTTCTGCTGCTGTCCGGCTCCCGCACCCGTGCAAAACGTCTGGCGGAGGATCTGCGGGATCAGGAGCTTGCCGCCGTATATTCGGAGGATCCCATGAGGGAGGTACAGCCCGGGGAGGTGCTGACCTGCTACGGGCATGTGGGGAAGGGCTTTGAATATCCGCTGATTAAGTTTGTGGTGCTCTCCGAGACGGATATTTTCGGCGCGGAGAAGAAAAAGAAGAAGGCGAAGAAGCACTTTCAGGGACAGAAGATCAAGGACTTCAATGAACTGAAGGTGGGAGATTATGTGGTTCATGAAAGCCATGGCCTGGGCATCTACCGGGGAATCGAGAAGGTGGAGATGGAGGGCGTGGTCAAGGATTACATGAAGATAGAGTACCGGGACGGCGGCAATCTCTATGTGCTGGCCACCGGGCTTGACGTGATTCAGAAATATGCCTCGGCGGATGCCAGAAGGCCCAAGCTCAACAAGCTGGGCTCGAAGGAATGGGAGAAGACCAAGACAAAGGTTCGGGGCGCTGTCAATGAAGTGGCGAAGGATCTGGTGGAGCTGTATGCCGCAAGACAGGCGGGGCAGGGCTATCAGTTTGGCAGGGACACGGTGTGGCAGAGGGAGTTTGAGGAGATGTTTCCCTTTGAGGAGACGGTGGATCAGCTGAATGCCATCACGGACACCAAGGCGGATATGGAGAGCGACAGGATCATGGATCGTCTGATCTGCGGGGACGTGGGCTATGGCAAGACGGAAATTGCCATCCGTGCAGCCTTCAAAGCCGTGCAGGAGGGAAAACAGGTGGTTTATCTGGTTCCCACCACCATTCTTGCCCAGCAGCATTACACTACCTTTGTGCAGCGCATGAAGGATTATCCCGTCCGGGTGGAACTGATGAGCCGTTTCCGCACGCCGGGAGAGATCAGAAAGACGGTGTCGGATCTGCAGAAGGGGCTGGTGGATATTGTCATCGGCACACATCGGGTTTTGTCCGACGATGTGAAATTTAAGGATCTGGGACTGCTGGTCATCGACGAGGAGCAGCGTTTCGGCGTGGCTCATAAGGAAATGATCAAGAAACTGAAGGAGAATGTGGATGTGCTGACTTTAACGGCAACACCCATTCCGAGAACCCTTCACATGAGTCTGGTGGGCATCCGGGACATGAGCGTGCTGGAGGAGGCGCCCGAGGACAGGCTGCCGATCCAGACCTTTGTCTGCGAGTACAACGAGGAGCTTGTGAGGGAAGCCATCGCCAGGGAGCTTGCCAGAGGCGGACAGGTGTATTATGTTTATAACCGGGTGAACAATATTGCGGATGTGGCCTCTCAGATTGCCGGGCTGGTGCCGGAGGCATCGGTATCCTATGCCCACGGGCAGATGAAGGAGCATGAACTGGAGCGGATCATGTATGATTTCATCGGCGGTGAGATCGACGTGCTGGTATCCACCACCATCATTGAAACCGGCCTGGATATCTCCAATGTAAACACCATGATTATTCATGACTCGGACAACATGGGCCTGTCCCAGCTCTACCAGCTGAGGGGACGTGTGGGCCGTTCCAACCGCACGGCATATGCCTTTTTGATGTACCGGCGGGACAAGATGCTGAAGGAGGTTGCGGAAAAGAGGCTGGAAGCGATCAGAGAGTTTACCGACCTGGGCAGCGGGTTCAAGATCGCCATGCGGGATCTGGAGATCCGGGGGGCCGGAAACCTGCTGGGCGTGCGTCAGCACGGCCATATGGAGGCAGTGGGTTACGACATGTACTGCAAAATGCTGAACGATGCGGTGCAGTCGCTGAAGGGCGTCCGGGTGGCGGAGGATTTCACCACACAGATTGATCTGGATGTGGATGCGTTTATTCCGCCTTCCTATATCGTCAACGAGGTGCAGAAGCTGGATATCTACAAGCGCATTGCCGGGATAGAAAACGAGAAGGAAAGAGACGACATGAAGGATGAGCTGCTGGACCGTTTCGGGGAGATCCCGAAATCGGTGGATAATCTGCTGCGCATTGCCCTGATCCGCGTCTCCGCCCATGGGCTGTTTATGACGGAGATCAAGGGAAAGAATGAAAGGATCACCTTTACCTTCCGGCCGGACGCAGGGGTGGATATCCTGAAAATTCCGGAGCTTCTGAAAAAATATGACCGGAGCCTCACCTTTACCGCTTATGGAGTTCCCTTTTTCACATATAAATATAAAAAGACGGGACTGGTGGAAAAGGATGCGGAGCTTCTGCTGAACAGGACGGAGGAGCTGCTGGAGGAGATGCGGCTGCTGCTTCCGGAGGAGAACACGGCAGTGTAATTGCAGGATGTCTCCCGGCAAATTTGAAAGAAATCGAACATATATTTATTTTGAGGGAGTTTTATAGTACTTTAAATATGTTACCTTCTGTTTAGAACAAGAAAACCATTCTGAACAGGAGGTAATTTTATGAAAGGATACAGTACAGCCAGCGGTTATATGGGGTATGTGGAGGGAGCCTACATGCTGTTCGCCACGGAGGAGGAATATCTGGAGTATCTGGAGGAATGTTAAATTTTTAATTAGCGGGGCTTCTCTTTTTTCTCGGGTGGACATGTGTTATGATAGCAGGAGAATCAGGCCGCCGTTTCCCGGAAGGAAGGGGCGGGGGTACGACATTTTGAAAATACGGAATGACAATTCGGAAAAGAGAGGGCTCTTCTTATGAAAAAAGACTTTGACTTAATTTCCCTGGGTGAGATCATGCTGAGACTGTCGCCGCCGGACAATGAGCGGATCACCAGGGGCGACACCCTGAGCAAGCAGGCGGGAGGAGCGGAGCTGAACTCCGCCACGGGAGCAGCCATGCTGGGCCTGCGCTGCGGCATCATATCCAAGCTGCCCGCCAACGATCTGGGGATGTATATTAAAAACAGGGTTCGTCTCTGCGGCGTCAGCGATGATTATCTGGTGTATGACGACAGCAGGGATGCGAGACTGGGGGTGTATTATTATGAAAACGGGGCCTATCCCCGCAAGCCCCGCATTGTCTACGACAGGAAGAATACATCCATGAATAAGCTTTCGGTGAGCGACTACGATGAGAAGCTGTTTGGCGCTGCCAGGTGTTTTCACACCAGCGGTATCACGCTGGCCCTGAGCCCCCGGGTGCGGGAGACGACGGTGGAGATGATAAAGCGATTCAAGGAGCACGGCGCTTTGATCTCCTTTGACGTCAATTTCCGGGGGAATCTGTGGACGGGGGCGGAGGCGAAGGAGTGCATCGAGGCCATTCTGCCCTGGGTGGATATCTTTTTCTGTTCCGAGGACACTGCCCGCCTGACCTTTTTGAAGGAGGGAGATGCGAAGGATATTATGAAAAGCTTTGCCCGGGAGTATCCGATTTCCATTGTGGCATCCACGCAGCGGGTGGTGCACAGTCCCAAACGCCACACCTTCGGCTCCATGATCTACAGCGCGAAGGAGGACAGATTCTATGAGGAAGCCCCCTACAGCGACATCGAGGTGGTGGACAGGATCGGAAGCGGAGACGCGTATATATCGGGAGTATTGTACGGACTGCTGTCCCATGAGGGGGACTGCCGGAAAGCGCTGGAATACGGAAACGCGGTAAGCGCACTGAAAAATACAATTCCCGGGGACTTGCTCAGCACGGATTTAAAGGAGATTGAGGGAATTATCCGTGAGCACAAATCCACCGGGCGTATTGCGGAAATGGATCGGTAAGAGAAGGGAGAAAGGACGTTTTCTTTACAGGGCTTTGCTCTTCTCTTCTAAAAGTTCCAATAATTTTTGTCTGGCGGCGGAGACTTCTTCGCCGCTTCGCACATAGTCCCGGAAGGTAGTGCAGACGCTTCGGATCAACGCGTCGGTCTGATCCGGAGCAAGGGCTATGGCCTGCACCAGCAGTTCATAATCTTCTGCGCCGCCGCGCTGGGCCTCAAAGCGCATACTGCGCCACGGGCCGCCGTTGTCTCCCGGGTATACAATATGGGCATCTCCCGCGGGCAGGAGCGCTCCCTTGTGGGGACAGCAGGCGCTGTGCCAGATATCCTCTCCGATGTAGTAATTGAATCCCCAGTGCAGGAAGCCGGACAGGCGGTAGAGCGCACCCATCCACAGCACGACGCGGCTGACGGTAAGGGGCAGATCCATGCTGCGGTTCATGGCAGGGCCTGCCGGAAAGGCACAGGTATAAAACCACATTTCTTCCCCTGCGGCCTGCAGGGTCTCATATTCTTTTTTCCATTTTTCATAGGTGTCCTGCTTCGGCACCCAGATATCAATGCCGCCGCCCAGATTGACGGTCTCCACCGCGTCGATAATGGGCACATTCGGCAAAAACTTCCGGAACATGGAGGCAAGCACGCGATAAGTCTTGTCGTTATGAGTCTGGGGTTCGTCGGCAAGAGCCTGCGTCATGCAGCCCTCCCAGCCGTTTTCCCGGACAACCTGCGCCCAGGTTGAAAAATAAAGCCGCATCTGCAGATAGCCCTGGGGGGTGGTGATGCCGGTGGTCTGATCCCAGTTGGGATAGTATTCGGCGTCGTCCCATTCGTGCCAATGTGCCATATGGCCGCCGCACAGTCTGACGGCGCCCTCCTCCATGGCAATCTGTCCGGCGCGCCGGGCCATGGAAAAATCAAATCCGGTGAGTACGTTGTCCTGATACACGGCCTCCCCGGGGGGCAGCAGGATATGAGTGCAGCGCATCCGGATCTGTGCCCGGACATATTGGCGGAAGCTTTCCCAGTACGCATCGCTGCCTTTGACGGTCTGATGCTGGGAGGCAAGTCCGTCATAGTCAAAAAAGTTCAACATGCCCAGACGGGCTTCGGACAGGGCGGGAACAACGGGGGTATGCACGGTACAGCGGACGGGAATCCGGGTCTCGCCGCCGGATGCTTTGATTGTAAGGGTGCCGGAATAGACGCCGGGGAGTGCTTCGGGGAAGGACTCCGCACAAAGATACAGGGCGAACCTTCCACCCTCCGGGATTTCCCCGTCAAAAGGCTGCAGGGCATCGTAGACCTCAAAGGGTGCCTTGCGGGTGACATATTCCCGGCAGCTCTCATAATCGGTGGTGGTCATCAGCTTGGGAGAGGTATTTTCGTTTACCCCGATGGGAATCAGCCGATACAGCTGTACCACGGGGCCGGAGCCGTTGCCGGAATGTTGGAAAGTCTCCGGATCATAGGATACGGATACCTGTGTGTGGGGGGCGTCCACAAGCAGCTGCACGCCGTCGTGGCCTCCCCGGGGAAGCTGCAGGGCGATTTCGGTATGCGTATTGTGTTCCGAATCGGGATAGAGCCAATCGGTGTCGTTAAAAACAGAAAATTGCAACATTTAAAATTCCTCCTGATTTTCTTCCGGAATAATTTCCGGAATATGTACGGTAACTGTGGTTCCCTTTCCCGGACGGCTTTCACAGGACAGACCGTAGGGGGCGCCGTAGGCCAGAAGCAACCGTTCCTGAATGTTGCGGATGCCGTAGCCGCCGGAGGTGATCGTATTTCCGGAGGGAACTGTCCCGGAAAATACGGCGAGAAGGGTAGCCTCATCCATCCCAACGCCGTCATCTTCCACTGCAATGCGGATGCCGTCTGCACAGCGCCGCACTTTTATCTTCAGATGTCCGCCCTTTGACGGTTTTTCAAAAATACCGTGCAGAATGGCGTTTTCCAGAATGGGCTGCAGAACAATCTTGATAATCTGACAACGTTCCGCCGCAGGGTCTGTCTCCCACTCTGTCAGGATGCGGTTTTCAAAGCGCAGGTTCTGGATCTCCACATAAAGCTTTGCATGCCGCAGCTCGTCGGCCAGAGAAATGACTTCCCGTCCCTTGCTGAGAGACAGGCGGTAAAATTTCCCCAGGGCGTTGACCATGCGGCTGATCTCCGGCACATTGCGGTTGATGGCGGTGCAGTTGATCAGATCCAGGGAGTTATATAGGAAGTGAGGATTGATCTGAGCCTGCAGCGCCTTCAGTTCCAGATTCTTGATCTGGCGGCCATGTTCTACCCGTTCTTCCATCAAAGCGTCCACCTGATCCATCATCTGATTAAAACTCCCCATCAGCTGCGCGATTTCGTCGTTGCCGGAGGGTTCCAGTCGCACCGACACATTTCCCTTTTCCACGGCCTGCATGGTTTTGGCAAGCTGAGAAATACGCTTCAGGGTGGACTGGCTGATCAGATATGCCAGCAAATAGGCGGCCAGAGCTACGGATATGACAATGGCAAGCATCTCCAGGCTCAGCTCGCGGCTCAGCCGGAAGACGTCCCGGTGAGGCAGAATGCTGGCAATATGCCAACCGGAAGGCCCGATTTCCCGGCAGCGGACATAATATTCCGTGCCGTCGGCCTGAAGTGTCTCCCATGCGTCTGAGGTGTGCTCCTGCGCCTGTCTTACCAGGGCATCCACATGAGATACAGAGGGATCGGCATCGGAAGAGAAAAGTATATCGTCCCCGCGTAAAAGCAGCAATAATCCGTTTTCCGTGACGGATGTTCCGGTGATAAGCTGCTCCACACGTCGGGCGTCCAGATCCGCACGGAGAATCGCCAGAGGCTCTTTCACATTGCGGGGATTGTAGATAATCTGCACGGAAGAAAAACAGTGCCGTTCCGCTTCGTCGAGGGCATCCTCAAAGTCGGAGGGAGCGCACCACAGGCGTCCGCTGCCCCCTGCTGCGGTCTGATACCAGCTGCTGTGCTCCACCTGGTCGATCCGGACGATGTTGGTCATGGTGTTGGAATAGGAATAATCATTGTTCACATAAAGCCGGATGAGATCCACGTCCGCAAGCATGCAGAGATATTCAAAGGTGGTGGCAAGCTGGTTGGAATCCTCCAGCCGGTGAATATAGGTGTAGTCCCGGGGGTCGTTGGATGCCATCATATAAACCAGGGGGTCTGTGGAAAGGATGTCGATAACTCCGTCCAACCGGCCGAGAAGACGTTCCAGAGACATACAGGTGTCGTCGAACGCGTTCTGCGCAGCGGAGAAGGTCTGCTCCTGCACCATGTTTTTGACACGCACATAGGCGTAGAAGGAAAACATCCCAAGGGGAAGGACAATCAGCAGAAAATAAATACACATCAGCTTGTTGCCAAGCCTTCCGCAGTCGGTGGACCACAGCAGCCACCGCCGAAGCTTATTCCTCATAGGCATGCCTCCGCTGGTACTCTCTGGGCGACAGCCCGGTTTCACGGGTGAACAGCTTGACAAAATATTTGCCGTCCTGGTAACCCACGTTGTTTGCCACTTCATATAGCTTGCAGCTTGTGGCGGTAAGCAGTTCCTTTGCGTGAAAAAGCCGAATTTCCGTCAGACGCTGGTTGATGGTCTTGCCGCAGCTTTTTTTATAGGCAGCGCAAAGGTAGGTATTGGTGAATCCAAGATTACCGGCCACCGCCTGAATCGTAAGTGAACAGTCGCGGTAATGGCTCTCAAGATACTCCTCCACCTGTGTGTAAATATCCGGACAGGAGATCCCTTGAGCATTAAAATACTCCTGAGCCGTCTGCAGCAGAATATTCCGCAGGCCCGCAAGGGTTTCCTGCTTTGACACGGTATATAACAGACGGTCGGTCTAGGCGGTGAGCGTGCGGATATTGCGGCTCTCGGCGGCATGTAAAAAAAGAAAGAGAATCCTGCAGTATAAATGACGCAGGGATTCCGGAGGCGTTCCCTCGCATCGGCTGGCTTCTTCATACAGTCTTCTCAGCGCAACGAAGGTATCTTCTTTTTTGTTTTGCCGGATCAGATGATCCAGCCGGCTGTGGAAGGTTTCTCCGGCATCGAAGCTATCTTTATTTAATGGCTTGTCATTCCGTGTCTTGTCCGAACCGTGCTCCCCATGAAAGAACAATTCTTCCGCAGAGGGCTTTGCCTGGCGCTGCAGTTCTCCGGTAACCTCTCTGACGGTGGCGGTAATCTCATCCAGGTTCAGCGGCTTTTCCACATAGCTTGCGGCCCTCAGGCGGATGGCGCTTTTCAGATATTCTTTATCGGAATAGCCGCTCAGGAAGATAAACTGACAGGCCGGCAGGAATTCCCGCACGGCGGCGGCCATTTCCAGTCCGTTCAGACGCGGCATTTTGATGTCGCTGATGATAATATCCGGCTGAAACCTGCGCGCCTGTTCTACGGCTTCCGCTCCGTCAGTGGCAAGACAAACCTTTGTGACAGAGAGCTCTTCCCAGGGAATATGTTCCCGCAGAACAGTGCGGGGCATTGCTTCATCATCAACAATCAATACGGTAAAATTCATGATATACACCTCATAATTTACAATCCCTGATTCAATCATATATAAAATATGACAAAAATTCAAGCTGATTCACCTTTGAAAGTGGAAAATTAGACAAAGAACATAAAGTTACCCTCTTTTCAAAATATTGTCCCGTTGTTTTTACAGCATTATTTTGTTAGGATAAAATCATCAAAGTTGACGGAATGCAATACAACACGGAATGCAATAAAACGATAGAATGGAACGTATGGAGGAATGGCGATGAAAAAGACCACACACCCGTTTTTGCGTGACCTGAAGGACAATCGCGTAAAGTGGCTCATGATTCTGCCGGCTGCGGTTGTAGTAATTTTAATGTGTTATATTCCCATGGCGGGAATTGTGCTGGCTTTCAAGGAATTCAATTATCACGACGGTATTTTCGGCAGTCCCTGGGCCGGATTCAGAAATTTTGAATACTTCTTTCGGTCGGGGAAGGCCTGGATCACAACGAGAAACACCATTCTCTACAATATTGCGTTTCTGTGCGTGAATACGCTGCTGCAGATTACCTGTGCCATACTGCTTAGCGAGCTGGCGGGGAAATACTTTAAGAGGATTACGCAGTCTGTTATGTTCTTTCCTTATTTTATCTCCTGGGTTGTGGTGGGCGCGTTCATATACAATATGTTCAATTATGAATTCGGCGCGGTGAATACCTTTCTGAGAAACCTGGGGGCCCAGCCTTTGGATGTATATTCCAACAAGGCGGTCTGGCCGGTGATTCTGATAGCGGTCAGCGCCTTTAAAAATGTGGGATATGGAACGGTTATGTATCTGGCGA
The DNA here is from genome assembly GCA_910586835.1 of uncultured Acetatifactor sp. Classification (GTDB taxonomy): domain Bacteria; phylum Bacillota; class Clostridia; order Lachnospirales; family Lachnospiraceae; genus Acetatifactor. Next base: position 38,787 of record CAJUJU010000017.1, on the reverse strand, counting down.
GCATCGTCAGCATCGACGGAGAAATGTTTGAGGCGGCAGACCTGGACGGCGCAACCATGTGGCAGAAGATCAGGCACATAACACTGCCCTGCATACGCCCTACTGTGGTGATTCTGTTCCTGATGGCAATCGGAACGATCATGAAGGGTGACTTCCAGATGTTCTGGCAGGTGACCGGAAATAATCCCATGGTGATAGAGGTGACGGATGTCATTGACACTTATGTGACGCGTTCCCTGCTTGAGCTTCAGGAGTTTGGAATGACCAGTGCGGCAGGACTGTATCAGTCGGGATTATCCTTTGTTCTGGTATTGCTTGCGAATTATGCAGTGAAAAAGGTAGAGCCTGAATATGCGCTGTTCTAAACAGCTGCATAATCAGAAGAGCAGTAATGAAGGTTAGGACAGAAGGGAGAACATGTTTATGGCTGGCGTAAAACATCAGAGTAAAAAGCCAATCGGTCGGGACCGCATCGTATTTAATATACTTTCCTATGTGATACTGGGAGCCCTTTCGCTGGCGTGTCTGCTGCCGTTTCTTCTGGTATTGAGCGGATCCGTGTCGGAACAGTATGCCATTCAGCTGCATGGCTACAGCCTGCTTCCGGAGAAGATCTCCTTTGACGCATACAAAATGCTGTTCAGAATTCCGGAAGAGCTTCTGCGGGCATATGGCGTAACGATTTTCGTCACGGTGACAGGGACTTTGCTGGGGCTGTGGCTTACCAGTATGGCGGCTTATGTGCTTGCAAACCGGGATTTCCGGTATCGGTATCAGGTTTCCTTTTTCTTTTACTTTACCTCTGTTTTCGGAGGCGGACTGGTGCCCTGGTACATTTTCAACACAAAGTATCTGCACTTTCATAACAGTGTGATAGCGTTGATCCTGCCGATTCTGATTAACGTAACCTATCTGCTGATTTTGAAAAGCTACATGATGAGCATTCCCGAGGCATTGTACGAATCGGCAAAGCTGGACGGCGCAGGAGATTTCAGAATTTATCTGAATATTGCACTGCCGCTGTCAAAGGCGGGGCTGGCCACAGTGGGACTGTTTATTGCCCTGAATTACTGGAATGACTGGTACAACGCAATGCTGTTTCTGGACGAGAGCAAACGGAGTATGTACCCGCTGCAGTACTTCTTAAACAATATTCTCACCAAAGCGCAGGCCATGAACGCGGCTGCCGCAAGAAGCGGTATACCTGCAAGCGATGTGCCCAGTGAGCCCATGAAGCTGGCAATGACAGTAGTTGCAACGGGCCCCATTATCCTGCTGTATCCTTTCCTGCAGAAGTATTTTGTGAAAGGCGTTACCATCGGTGCGGTGAAGGGGTAAAAACCAACAATTGAAACACGGTATAAAATTCGTCAGAATTTTTATATAACCCTATCCAAAAAAGGAGGAAATATTTATGAGAAAAAAAACAAGGTTCAGCGCCCTGTGCCTGGCCATGCTGCTGGGACTTGGCACCCTGAGCGGCTGCGGCAGTGAGCCGGCGGCTTCTGTTACACCTGACTCTTCGGAGCCTTCCGCTCCGGCTGTATCCGATTCCGCGGAGACACCTGACGGGAGTGAGGCAAACACACCGGACATTTCCAAGGAAGTGAAGTTGACGATGTATCTGATCGGTGACCGTCCGGTAGACAATGACGAGGTGTTTGAAAAGATCAATGAAAGACTGAAGGCAGAAATCAATGCAACCATCGATGTGAAGTTCATGAGCTGGGGCGAATATGAGGATAAGTATTCCCTGATTTTTGCCTCCGGCGAGAAATGGGATATGATTTACACGGCTGACTGGTGTTTCTACAACGCACAGGCAACCAAGCAGGGTTTCTGGGAGATTACCCAGGAAGCGCTTGACACTTATGCGCCCATGACTGCGGAGACCATCTATCCCGAAGCGTGGGAACAGGCAAAGGTAAACGGCCAGGTATTCATGCTTCCCATGAACTACAAGGAGATCACTTCTTATGTTTATATGGCAAGGGGCGATCTGATGGACAAATACGGCATCAAATCCGTTGCTTCTCTGGACGAGGCGGAAGCCTACATGGATGCCATCGTGGCAAACGAGCCTACTTTGATCCCTCTGGATGTAGGATCTGATTATGACAAGCTGTTTGTATTTGACCGTATGTGGGAAAAGGCAAACTGGGAGTCCGAGGAGAAGGTGTCCGGCATCGGTACCTGGCAGGCAATCGGCAGCGTGAGCGAGCTGGATGACACTGCACAGGTGAAAGGCAATTACGATCAGGAGCAGTTCCTGGGAGTTATCGAGCGCCTGAAGGATTGGAAGGACAGAGGCTTCTGGAGCAAAAACGCTGTTGTAAACACGCAGAACAACACAGAGAGCTTCCAGGCCGGAAGATCCGCGCTGGCTCTGTGTAATGCAAATACTGCAAAGAGCATCTACGCACAGATGTCAACAGAGCATCCGGAATGGGACGTTCGCGTATTTGACGCACAGGAAGGTGTGCCGCCTGTATTGAACTCTTATCTGGCAAACGGAATGAGTATTTTCTCAAAGTCCGAGAATCCTGAGCGTGCTTTGATGGCGCTTGACTATCTGCGCAATGACCCCGAAGTGAACAGCCTGTTCTGCTTTGGTATCGAAGGCAAGCACTGGGAAGCTTCCGGTGACAATGCACTGGTTTCTCTGCCCGCCAGCTCGAACTATGCTTATGACAGCAACTGTAACTGGGGTGTGCGTAACGACGCAAACTGGCGTGTTGTTGTAGGTGGTATTCCCGGCATGGAGGAGCTGACCGAGCTCTGGAAGGAAAACGCACGCAGCAGACGTTATCAGACATTCGTGTTTGACGACAGCAGCGTAAAGAACGAAATCGCTGCAATTACCGATGTCTTTAACACGGATTATAAGCTGCTTGGTCTTGGCTTTACCGATGATCCCGTGGCTGATATCGCAGCGCTGAGGGAACATATGACGGCAGCAGGTGCAGACATTGTTTATGCTGAGATGCAGAAGCAGGCGCTGGAATTCCTCAAGACAAACGGCAATTGATGTAAGAATATGCTTTCTTGAAACACAGGGGGGCGGGGCAGGAGCTCCGTCCCCTTTATGACGAAACGGCGATTGGGTGAATGTATGCCCGCCTGGAGCGGGCAGGGGGTGTAATCATGAACATAAAAAAGCTTATGACAGTTTCGCTTTCGGCAATACTGGCCACGGCAATGCTGGGCAGCGTCAGCATGCCGGTGGAGGCTGCAGGTCCGGCACAGGTTACGGTCAATGTAAACGGCGCAGCTGCTTCGCCCTTGCAGGGGGCGCGCAGGGTTGGGGCCAACATCGAAATGTCCATGATCAGCGACGAGATGTGGCAGGCCAACGGCAATTGGATAGAACAGGGATTTTTTGCAAGTGAAATCAATATGATGCGTTGGGGCTATGACGCATGGGCCTTTGACTGGGAACAGGAGATTCCGCTGTCCTCGAACAGGTACTGGGGCGGACTCAACACCAGGGATGCGGCCGGAACCTTCGGCCTGGTGGAATTTATTGATTTTTGCAAAGCCCAGAATGTGATTCCCTTTGTCATGATTCCCATCGAATCTCTTGACACCTTCGGCGGGGAGGCGTCCCTGGAAAAGGTAAAGCAGCTTACGGCTTCCATGGCAGAGTATATTGCAGGGCAGGGGATTGACCTTTGCTACTTTGATATGGGAAACGAGCCCTGGAACAACGGCGCGGGCGGTGTGGGCAACGCCCAGTATCTGGGCAGCCTTTTTCCGGAGTTTCAGCAGATTGTCAAGTCGGCAAATCCAAATTTCCGGCTGGTACTGCAGAGAGCTCCCGAAAATGTTCTGTGGAACAGCTGGAACAACGCCCTTGTCTCCGCGGCTCAGGGAGCCTTTGACGCTTACGACGACCACCGATATGCTTTTTACGGATGGAATAAGTACTTTGACGAAAACAGTGATACGCTTCTGACGCCGGGAACTCCCATAGAAGGCAAGGAAGGGATTCTGGGAGAATGCAACATAGGCTGGACGCCGGTGCAGGACGACTGGGATGCAGGGCATGTGCGTGATCTGGGGGGCAGCATGGCGCTGCTGAACGCAATGCTTGAGATGATAGAGGACGGCAGATATTCCTACATCGTCAGCTGGCCTTCCCATTATCCCAGCAAGGCATCCATTGCAGGATGTCCCAACAACTCCTTCGGTTGGTTTGACCTGGATCAGTGGTATCTGGACGGCAAGACCGTTCGGTTCACAGGACCTGCGATTATTCATGGAATCATCAATCACAATGTGCTGGAGAACAGGCTGGATGCATCCAGCAATGCCAATACGGTACGGGTTTATGCATTCAGCAATGACGCACAGACGGATCTGCGTGTTATCGTGCTGAACAAGTGGGATGCAACGCAGCTTACATTGAACGTTCCGGAGCAGATGAACCATGTCAGCGCCATGGTGATGTCTGGTCAGAACGTATGGGACACCACACCGGAATACAAAAATCTTTTCCAGGGATTTGAGACGGTCAGCGGGGGAAGCTACGTCAGCAATATTCCCGCGGAAAGCGTGGTGGTATATACCTTTGGCTCCGATACCTTTGCCGCAGCGCCCTGGCAGACAGCTTTGACCGTTCCGCAGAACGGAGCCACGGAAGCGGGTACGGCTCAGGCGTTTGCGTGGAATGCGGTGGAAGGCGCAAAAAATTATCATCTGACGGTTTCGGCAAATGCTGATTTGTCTGCTCCGGTTATCGATACGGACACGGGAACCGCATGCCGCTATCAGGCATCCCGAGAGCTTGCCTTCGGAACGGAATATTACTGGCAGGTTACCGCGTCAAATCCCGCTGGTTCTGCCGCAAGCGCGGTTTCACGGTTTACAACCGGGCAGGACAGTAATGCCGGAACCATAGTCCTGAACAATGACTCCGTCTATTTGTCCTACAGCTCCAACTGGATTCAGCAGTCTTCGGGAGGAAGCTATCGGAACGACGACGCGGCCTGCAACGAAAAGGACGGTTATGTGGAAGTCACCTTTACGGGAACCGGTGCAAGGCTTTATGGCATCAAAGGCAACTGGTGCGGAAAGGCGGATGTGCGGATTGATTTTGGAGAAGCTGTTTCCATTGACACCTATGCGGAGACGACCAGAGAGCAGGAGTTGTTTTTTGAAACCGGAGAACTGCCCTACGGAGAGCATACGGTGACGCTGACGGTTGCGGGCGCGAAAAACGAAAGCTCTTCCGGCACATGGATTGAATTTGACAAGGTGGAGATTTACGACAGCCAGAACGGCGCTCCCGTTACGGACAAGGTGGTCTGGAACGACGAGAATCCCAATCTGAAGAAGTTTTCCGCCTGGACGCATCAGTCCGTCCCGGGCAGTTATCATGACGACGACAGCGCCAGCAATACATGGAAGGCTTATATGGAATTCAGCTTTGAGGGTACCAATGCGGTTATCTATGGTCTGAAGGCGCCCTGGTGCGGACTGGCGGACATTACCGTTGACGGCACCAAGGTAGCCACCATTGACGCTTATGCGGCGGAAGCAATGCTGCAGCAGGTGCTGTATGATACGGGAACCCTGGAGAGCGGTACCCATACGGTGCGGATCACGGTGAAGGCACAGAAATCATCCGGATCCAGCGGAAAGTGGATTGAAGTAGACAAGGTGGTCTGGCAGTAGGACTCCGGCCTGTAGCTGGCCCGGGTTCTGGAGACAGGAGGGAGAAAAATGCGATGAACAAGGCGGTGAATGCTGCGGATTGGGGAATTTTGCCGGGAGACCATGAGAAGACAACGGAAAAGTTCGGAGAGCTTATGAAGGCTCTGGAGGGCCAGACGGGGATTGTTTTGCGGATGGAGCCGGGAGAATATCATTTTTATCCGCAGCTGCCGCTGAAGAAGCTGCATATTTCCAATCACGATGCCTGCGACGGCCTGGCGGTGGGGCTTTCCCTGAAGGGAATCCGCGACTTTACCCTTGACGGCGGAGGCAGCAGGTGGATTTTTCACACAGGAATGCTTCCTGTTCATCTGGAAAACTGCAACGGACTGCTGCTGAAAAAATTTTCCGTGGATTATCACCGGCCGGTTTATTCCCAGGGGGAAATACTGGAAGTGAGCAGGCAGAGGATGCTTGTCCGGATAGACGGGGAAAAATATCCGTGGTATGCAGAGCGTGACAGGCTGATTTTTCAGGGAGAGGATTGTGAGAATGCGGTGCACCTTTGTCTGGAAATGGATGCAAATACTCGTGGGCCGGCATATGGGACAGAGGATTTGTATTTCTGCACGGAGACTCAGAAGGTGGGAAGACATCCCCGGTTCCGGGCGGTTTCAAAGGATGTGGCAGAGATCAGCCTGGAAGGGGAGGAATGCTTCTTTGCGGGGAGCCGTCCCGGAAATCTGTTGATTTTCCGGCATTACCCACGGACGGCTCCGGCAATTTACGCTGCGGATTCAGAGGATATCACCTGCGAAGGCATTCGGATACATCATGCCCCGGGAATGGGGCTTTTGGCCGAGCGATGCGAAAATGTCAGCCTGAAGCAGGTGGAGGTGCTTCCGCGAGAGGAGACGGGAAGGTGCTTTTCGGTGGCGGCGGATGCCACACATTTTGTAAACTGCAGCGGGAAGATTCGGCTGCAGGACTGTCGCTTTGAGAGTCAAATGGATGACGGAGTGAATGTTCACGGTTTGTATGCCGTGGTATGCGGAAGAACAGATGATTACCGACTGCAGCTGGACTGGGGGCATGTGATGCAGAGAGGCGTGTGCCTGGCCAAGGCGGGGGATGAGCTGGCGCTGATGAGGGCGGACGAGCTGCGGCCGTTCTGGAGAGGAAAGCTTAAGGGGATCCGGACAGACCAGGAGGGGAAAATGGAGGCGGAGACGGAGGATGTTCTGCCGGTTTTGCCCCAGGGAAGACTGGTGGCGGAAAACCTGACCCGGTCTCCCGCGGTTTTTGTGGAAAATTGTGTTTTCCGGAGGAACAGAGCCAGAGGAGTACTGCTTACCTGCAAAAACGCTCTTGTAGAGAACTGCCTGTTTGAAACCTCCGGCGCAGCGGTTTATCTGGAGGGAGAGGCGGAATACTGGTATGAGTCCGGCGCTGTCAGAGAACTGATTTTCAGGAAGAATCGTTTTGTGGATTGTTCTTATGTGCCGGAATGGGGCGGCGCGCCCATTGTGGCCTGCCCCAAGGTGACATGCGGAGAGGGTTCTTTTTTTCACGGACGTGTCGTGCTGGAAGAAAATGAGTTTTCCTGTTTTGACGAACGGCTCCTGCAGCTTCGGCAGGTGGGAGAAATCTGTATGAAAAAGAACCGCTATATCGCCACGAAAACCTATCCGACAAAACCGGGAAAGCGTTTTGACATTGCGGAGTGCGGAAGCTTTCAGGAGGATTGGGGCTGACGCGGCCTGAAGAATGATAAAAACGGGAAATAAAGGTATAAAATGCCTCTGTTTACAGATACTAGCATTGATAACTGGAAATTTGTAAACGGAGGTTTTACGTTCATTATGAAAGCGACGGGAATAGTGAGAAGAATAGATGATCTGGGACGAATTGTCATCCCCAAGGAAATCCGCAGGACGCTGCACATCCGGGAATCCGATCCGCTGGAAATTTATACGGACAGGGAGGGCCAGGTCATCCTGAAGAAGTATTCTCCCATCGGTGAGATGGCTACCTTTGCGAGACAGTATGCGGAGAGTCTGGCGCAGGTATCCGGACATGCGGCGCTGATCGCTGACCGGGATCAGTTTATTGCGGCGGCAGGCGGCTATAAGCAGTTTGTCAACAAGGCGGTGGGAAGACAGCTGGACGAGAAGGTACACAACCGTGAGACCATCATGGCCTCACGGGGCGAGAGAGGCTTTATCACCGTGTGTGACGAGGGGGAGGACGAGTATCAGCATGAGGCCATTGCCCCCATCCTGTGTGAGGGAGATATCATCGGAAGCGTGGTGCTTTTGCAGAACGACAACAAAGGTCGTATGGGCGAGGTGGAGCAGAAGCTTCTCCAGTCCGCGGCTTCCTTCCTGGGAAGGCAGATGGAGCAATAAAATCCCTTGACAATTAAATTTGGCTGGGGATATAATGACAGGAGAGAAATGCGATGACAAAGAGAGTAGCTGTCCCAGGAACGTTTCAGCGAGCCGGTGGGGGTGGGAGGCCGGTGCAAGTAGCGGGGCGGTGAAGATCACTTTCGAGCAGTCAGGACCAAAGGAAGCACATTGCCCGGTAGCCCTGAACGGCGTTCCTCCGTTACGGGAAGGCATATAACTCCGCGTTGTGCGGAGCGTATGATTGTAACGGGTGGTGAAACGCAGGTGAACAGGAGCCTCGTCCCTTTACGGGACGGGGTTCTTTTGCGCGAGCAGAGAGGAAAACGCCGTGCTTGCACGAGCGTTTGACGAACGCCGCGACAGCGAGACGATAGTCGAGCATGCGCGAATAAGCAGAGTCAGAAACTCAGAACTTCCGGAGCCGTGCCTGCACGGGCGAAGGGAGAGCTGAGGTTATGACGAGCAACGCGAACGAGAAAAGCGAAGCTTTTCGAGTCTGCTTATGTGATAACCGTAACCCACACAGAACAGTGACAGAAAAGCTGTCACGGAAAGGAAGAAAAAATGTACAGACAGGTTGACACGAATCTGAATTTTGTGGATCGTGAAAAAGCAGTGGAACAGTTCTGGAGAGAAAACGATATCTTCAGAAAGAGCATTGACAGCCGGAAGGAATGCCCTGTATATACCTTTTACGACGGGCCGCCCACCGCAAACGGCAAACCGCATATCGGTCATGTGGAGACGCGTACCTTTAAGGACATGATTCCCAGATACCGCACCATGAAGGGGTATATGGTGCCCAGAAAGGCGGGGTGGGACACCCACGGACTGCCGGTGGAGATCGAGGTGGAAAAGCTCCTGGGGCTGGACGGCAAGGAGCAGATTGAAGAATATGGCATGGTGCCCTTCAACGAGAAGTGCCGGGAAAATGTCTGGAAGTACAAGGGCATGTGGGAGGATTTTTCCAACACAGTGGGCTTTTGGGCCGACATGGATGATCCGTATGTCACCTATGACAATAACTTTATCGAGTCCGAGTGGTGGGCGCTGAAGACCATCTGGGACAAGGGGCTGCTCTACAAGGGCTTTAAAATCGTTCCCTACTGTCCCCGCTGCGGAACGCCCCTCTCCGCCCAGGAGGTGGCACAGGGCTATAAGGCGGTGAAGGAGCGTTCTGCCATCGTCCGTTTCCGCTGCGTGGGCGAGGACGCGTCCTTCCTGGCATGGACCACCACGCCCTGGACGCTGCCCTCCAACGTGGCGCTCTGCGTCAACCCCACGGAGACCTACTGTAAAGTGAAGGCCGCGGACGGACATACTTATTACATGGCGCAGGCCCTGCTGGATCGGGTGCTGGGCGGACTGGCGAAGGAAGACGGGACCGCTTATCAGGTGCTGGAGACCTTTACCGGAAAGGAACTGGAGTACAAGGAGTACGAGCCGTTGTTTGCCTGTGCGGGCAAGGCGGCGGAAAAGCAGGGCAAGAAGGCTCATTTTGTCACCTGTGACACTTATGTCACAATGTCAGACGGTACCGGAATCGTACACATTGCCCCGGCCTTCGGTGAGGACGACGCAAATGTGGGCAGAAAGTATGACCTGCCCTTCGTACAGTTTGTGGACGGCAAGGGTGAGCTGACGGAGGATACCCCCTACGCCGGCAGGTTTGTGAAGGACGCGGATCCGGATATCCTGAAGGATCTGGAGAGAGAAGAGAAGCTGTTCGACGCGCCGAAGTTTGAGCACGATTATCCTTTCTGCTGGAGGTGCGACACCCCGCTGATCTACTATGCGAGAGAATCCTGGTACATCCGGGAGACAGCTATCCGGGATGATCTGCTGCGCCTGAACGACACGGTCAACTGGATTCCCGAATCCATCGGAAAGGGACGGTTCGGCAACTGGCTGGAGAATATTCAGGACTGGGCGATCTCCCGAAACCGCTACTGGGGAGCGCCGCTGAACATCTGGGAGTGCGAGTGCGGCCACAGGGAATGCGTGGGCGGCAGACAGGAGCTTTACGAAAAGAGCGGAAACGAGGCGGCAAAGACCGTGGAGCTTCACCGGCCTTACATCGACGAGATCACCCTGAACTGCCCTCAGTGCGGAAAGCAGATGAAGCGGGTGCCGGAGGTGCTGGACTGCTGGTTTGATTCCGGTGCAATGCCCTTTGCGCAGTATCATTATCCTTTTGAAAATAAAGAGCTGTTCGAGCAGCAGTTCCCGGCAAAGTTTATCTCCGAGGCGGTGGATCAGACCAGAGGCTGGTTCCATTCCCTGCTGGCGGAGTCTGCCCTGCTGTTTGACAAGGCGCCCTATGAAAACGTTATCGTCCTGGGGCATGTGCAGGACGAGAAGGGTCAGAAGATGAGCAAGTCCAAGGGCAACGCCGTGGATCCCTTTCAGGCGCTGCAGGAGTTCGGCGCAGACGCAATCAGGTGGTATTTTTACACCAGCTGCGCGCCCTGGCTGCCCAAGCGCTTTTCCGGCCGTATCGTCATGGAGGGCCAGCGGAAGTTCATGGGAACCCTGTGGAACACCTACGCGTTTTTCGTGCTGTACGCAAATATTGACGGGTTTGACGCAACCAGGTATCAACTGGAGTACGACAAGCTGTCCGTCATGGATAAGTGGCTTCTCTCCAGGCTGAACACCGTGGTGGGAGAGGTGGATGAAAATCTGGATCAATACCGTATTACGGAGGCGGCAAAGGCGCTGCAGGATTTTGTGGACGAGATGAGCAACTGGTATGTGCGCCGCAGCCGTGAGCGTTTCTGGGCGAAGGGAATGGAGCAGGATAAGATCAACGCCTACATGACGCTGTACACCGCGCTTGTGACGATCTGCAAGGCGGCAGCGCCCATGATTCCCTTTATGACGGAGGACATTTACCAGAACCTTGTCCGCAGCATCGACAGCTCCGCGCCGGAGAGCATTCATCTCTGTGACTTCCCCGCGGCGGAGACCGGCTGGATTGACAAAAAGCTGGAGGAGTCCATGCAGGATGTGCTGGAGGCAGTGGTCATGGGTCGTGCCTGCCGAAACGACGCGGCCATCAAGAACCGTCAGCCTGTCAGCAGGATGTATGTGAAGGCGGGCTTTGCGCTGGATTCCTTCTATACGGATATCATCCGGGATGAGCTGAACGTGAAGGAAGTGGTATTTACCGATGACGTGAGGGACTTCACCACTTATACCTTCAAGCCTCAGCTGCGCACCGTGGGACCGAAGTACGGAAAACAGCTGGGCGGTATTCAGAAGGTTCTGGCTTCCCTGGACGGCAACAGAGCCATGGATGAGCTGAAAGAAAAGGGAAACCTGTCCTTTGCGGTGGACGGTGTCACGGTGGAGCTGGCCGAGGAGGATCTGCTCATCACCATGGCGCAAAAGGAAGGCTATGTATCTCAGGAAAACAACGGAATGACCGTTGTGCTGGATACCAATCTGACGGAGGAGCTGATCGAGGAGGGCTTTGTCTACGAGCTGATCAGCAAGCTTCAGACCATGCGCAAGGACGCCGGGTTTGAGGTCATGGATCATATCAGAGTATCGTTGAACGAAAACGGCAGGCTGGCTGCGCTGGCTCAAAAGAACAGGGAAGTAATCTGCGGCAAGGTGCTGGCGGAGGAGCTGACGGAAGGAAAGACCTTTGCCGTGACGAAGGAATGGAATGTGAACGGCGAGCATGTGGTAATTTCCGTGGAGAGGATCAATCAGGAAGGAGTGTCAGAGAAATGAAGGGAATCAAGAAGACTGTGCCCGTAAAGCAGACGGCTGAAAAGACAGAGGAGAAGGCTGTGGTGGAGAGCGCTGCGGACAGACTGAAATTTAATAAGGAACTGTTCAAGAACAGCGTTGTCTACAATATTAAGACGCTGTACCGCAAGGATATGGACGAGGCAACACCTAAGCAGGTGTTCCAGGCGGTATCCCTGGCGCTGAAGGATCAGATCATGGATAACTGGATCGAGACCCAGAGAGCCTATGAGAAGCAGGATCCCAAGATGGTATATTACATGTCCATGGAGTTTTTGATGGGCCGTGCCCTGGGCAACAATATCATCAACCTGCAGGCATCCGTTCCCGTGCAGGAGGCGCTGGAGGAGCTGGGGCTGGATCTGAACCTGGTGGAGGATCAGGAGCCCGACGCGGCGCTGGGGAACGGCGGCCTGGGGCGGCTGGCTGCCTGTTTCCTGGATTCCCTTGCAACCCTGGGCTATCCTGCCTACGGCTGCGGTATCCGCTATCGCTACGGAATGTTTAAGCAGCAGATCAAGGACGGCTATCAGGTGGAGGTGCCGGACAACTGGCTGAAGGACGGCAATCCCTTTGAGCTGCGCAGGCCGGAATACGAAAAGGTGGTAAAATTTGGCGGCTATGTCTCCATCCACTGTGACGAGCAGGGACAGAACCATTTTGTGCAAGAGGGATATCAGGCAGTGAGAGCCATTCCCTTTGACCTTCCCATCGTCGGTTACGGAAACAACATTGTAAACACCCTGCGCATCTGGGACGCGGAGCCCATGGGCGGCTTCCAGCTGGATTCCTTCGACAAGGGAGATTACCGCAAGGCGGTGGAGCAGGAGAACCTGGCCAGAAATATTGTGGAGGTGCTCTACCCCAACGACAATCATTACGCAGGCAAGGAGCTGCGCCTGAAGCAGCAGTATTTCTTCATCTCCGCCTCGGTGCAGCAAGCGGTTGCAAAGTATATGAGAATGCATGACGACATTCATGGCTTCCCCGAGAAGGTAACCTTCCAGCTCAACGATACCCATCCCACTGTGGCGGTGCCGGAGCTGATGCGTATTCTGCTGGACGACTACGGCCTGGGCTGGGACGAAGCGTGGGATATCACCACCAGAACCTGCGCCTACACCAACCACACCATTATGGCTGAGGCGCTGGAGAAGTGGCCCATTGATCTGTTCCAGAGACTGCTTCCCAGAATTTATCAGATTGTGGAGGAGATCAACCGACGCTTTGTGCGTCAGATCGAGGAGAGGTACTCCAATGTCTTCGGCGTGGATGTGCAGGAAAAGATCCGCAAGATGGCCATTCTGTACGACGGGCAGGTGAAGATGGCCCATATGGCCATTGTGTCCGGCTATTCCGTAAACGGCGTGGCGAGGCTGCATACAGAGATTCTGAAGCAGCAGGAGCTGAAGGATTTTTACGAGATGTTCCCCGAGCGCTTTAACAATAAGACCAACGGCATTACCCAGAGGAGGTTCCTGCTTCACGGCAATCCTCTGCTGGCCGACTGGGTTACGGCAAAGGTGGGCAGCGGATGGATCACGGATCTTCCGCAGATCGGAAAGCTGAAGGGACTGGCGGAGGACAAGAAGGCGCGGACGGAGTTCATGGATATCAAATACCAGAATAAGCTGCGTCTGGCAGAGTACATAAAGGAGCACAACGGAGTGACGGTGGATCCCAATTCCATCTTCGACGTGCAGGTGAAGCGTCTCCACGAATATAAGAGACAGCTGTTGAATATTCTGCATGTGATGTACCTGTACAATGAGCTGAAGGCGAAGCCGGATATGGAGTTCTATCCCAGAACCTTTATCTTCGGCGCGAAGGCGGCTGCGGGCTACAGAAACGCCAAGCTCACCATCAAGCTGATCAACTCCGTGGCGGATGTGGTCAACAACGACGCTGCCATCGGCGGTAAGATCAAGGTGGTATTTATCGAGAACTATAACGTATCCAATGCGGAGATCATCTTCGCGGCGGCGGATGTATCCGAGCAGATTTCCACGGCCAGCAAGGAGGCTTCCGGCACCGGCAATATGAAGTTCATGCTGAACGGCGCCCTGACGCTGGGCACCATGGACGGCGCCAATGTGGAGATCGTGGAGGAAGTGGGACAGGAGAACGCGTTTATCTTCGGCCTTTCCTCCGATGAGGTAATTCGCTTTGAGAACCATGGCGGCTACAATCCCATGGATATTTACTACAGCGATGCGGATATCCGCAAGGTGCTGGATCAGCTGGTAGACGGAACCTATTCCTCCGATAAGGAGCTGTTCCGCCCGCTGTTTAACTCGCTGTTAAACACTCTGAGTACCTCCAGGGCAGATACCTACTTTATCCTCAAGGACTTCAAGCCCTACGCGGAGGCACAGAAAAAGGTGGAGGCCGCTTACCGGGATCAGGAGAACTGGGCAAAGAGCGCCATCCTCAATGTGGCATGCTCCGGAAAGTTCACCTCCGACAGAACCATTCAGCAGTATGTGGATGAGATCTGGCATCTGGATAAGGTGACGATCCAGGTGTAAGAAAAAATAAATTCGGAATCGGGAAAGCCCGGGTTCGGCAGACGAGAGTGTCCGCCGGATCCGGGCTTTGGCGTATCCGGTGGGCACATGTTCCGTGGATTTTGCCTTATTTTAGCGGATTTGAACAAAATAAACATATTTTTGAACAAAACAGTCGATAAAAGGCCACTTTATTGAAAAAGAAAATCGGAAATAATATAATCGACGGTAGAAGGCACATTTTTTGACTTTATATGGCAGGTGGGAATCAGATGAAAACAGACATTCTTTCTTTGAAAAGTCTTTATCAGTTTCTGACGATCAACGATTATCCGGTGTATTCGGAAGGAATTATCACGAAGAAAAACCACAGAGGACTTACATTGACGAAATTCTGGCAGGAGAATATCCTGTATGATTTTCGCGACCGCAGATGCGGCAGACAGATCTGGAGAAGCGGTCAGGGGCGTAACCGCTATATTTCGGATATCTGTAACCGCAGCGAGCGTCTGGGCAGCTACGGCGAATATGCGGAGGAGCTCTGCGATGCGGCGGATGAGAAGACGGTATTGCGGCAGGTACAGCAGTTCATGAGTGCGCTGATCCAGCGTAATTATAATTATGAGATCTTCTGCCAGAAGCTGCCGGCTTACCTCCGGCTGCTGGCGGAATGGGACGAGAGTTTTTCCGAGGAAGCGTATCGATATTTTGCGGATGCATTGACAAAGGAGCAGAAGTTTGCCCGCCAAGGAAATGACGGGCGGACTTTTTACTGTGGATGGTTCCTTACGCTGCTCATGCTCCATGCGTTGTCGGGAAACGGAGAAGGGGAGGGCGCTCTTGGCAGACTCAGAGCCGACGCGTCGCTTTCCGTGGAAGCGCTCGGCGATGCCCTCATGAAAGGGAATGCGGAAAAAAAGAAGGAAGTTATCTGGCTTACCGGCAAAAACAGCGAGCTTTGCAGTACGCCTCTCTCCCAGCAGCACTTTTTCGGCAGGGAGGAGGAGTTGTTTGAACTGCGGGAGATGCTGATCCGGGGAGGGAAATATCTGATCAGCGGTATTGGCGGAATCGGTAAAACGGAGTTGATGCGGCAGCTGCTGCAATGCTGCGAGGAGGAGGGGCTGAGTGACCGCATCTGCGTGATCCAGTATGAGGGAAGCCTGATGACCAGCTTTGTAAAGGCATTTCCCCAGATCCATGGAACAAAAGCGGAAGATAATTTCAGCGAGGTGCTGGAATGCATTCGGAACCATGAGAAGGAGCGTGTGCTGATTGTCATTGATAATATGAACGGACATGAGGAAGAAACCCTGGCGGCGCTGGAGACATTGTCCGCAACTATTTTTATTACATCAAGATACCAGGAACTGAAAGGATTTACCACCTACCCGGTCCGGTTTATTGACCGTAACGCGGGGAAACTGATCTTTCGGGACAATTGTGCGAAGGCGCTGACAGCGGAGGACAAGCATGCGCTGTCGGAGATTTTAAAGGATGATATCTGGAGACATACTCTGACCCTGCGGCTGTTGGGGCGCGCCGCGGCGGCCAGGGGCTGGACTATATCGGAGTTGAAGGAGCAGCTGGAAAAGGGATCTTTGCCGACATCCGCAAGCGAACAGGACATCTATGGGAGCCTGCAGCAGATGTATCACAAAATGTATACGGATTCCGCCTTCCGGAAGCTGAACGGCCTGCTGAAGGTGCTCGCGGTTCTGCCCTATCAGAGTTATACGACTGAGTTCGCGGAGACATTTCTGGCCGGCTTTCTGGACGAAAGCATGACCGTGGAGGAGAGGCTGGAAGAATTATATATCATCGGGCGGCTGGAAAAGCATGAAAACGGATATTCCATGCATCCGTTCATGGCGGAGTGCGTGCGAAGCGGCGGTGTGAGGGAGAGGGACATCGCTCCCTTTGTGGAGGCGGTGGCCGGAGTCTGGAGAGACGCCCAAAAAGGATTTCGTGTCAAAAATGTATTGGATATGTTGCTGGAATGGGGGAAGGTGCGGGGAAAGCTTGACGAAAAGCTCTTGAAAACGATACAGCTTCTTCCTGCGCTTATCCCGTGCCTGACCGGAAAATGCAGCAGGATGCTTTCCGAGCTTGTCCTGACGGCATACGGAATCCGGTATAACAGCATAGGAAGCTCCGCGGTTGAGACGAAGCAGCTGGAGTTGATCGGAAGGAAGCTGGGCGGACTGGACGAGGAAGGAAGACTTGTCCTCTGTATTCTGCAGTGCATGTACGGCTGTAACCATGCGAAGGAGCTGGAGAGAGAATGCGCCGTCCTGCTGGAAAGTCCTGCCGTTGGCAGACGGGAAAAGGCCATGCTCGCGGGTCAGCAGGGGCTGATGTATTATGAGAGCGGTGACCAGAAAAAAATGGAGCGGACGCTGGCTGTTCTGGAAGAGTATACGGAAATAGAATATGTCCGGGAAACCGTCTGCATTCTGCGTGCCTGCGCGGCGAGGCAGCAGGAGTGGCTCGAAAGCTATGAGGAGTGGCTGCTCAGGGGATATGAGGCATGCAGGGAGGAGGGGCATGAAAAGGGACATGTCATGAGGGAGATTCTGGCCGCCCTGGCAAATCTCTACTATTCCGGCAGGCAGTTTGATAAAGCGGAGCGTTATCTGCAGGAGTTTGAGGAATATTTCAGGGAACAGCCGGGGCTGAATATCCGCATCATGCTGTTGGTTTACCGGGGAGGACTGGCCATGTACCGGGAGGACGAGGGATTCGGAACAGAGCAGCTGAAGGAGGCGTGCAGGCTGGCGAGAAACCTCTGTCCCGGCGCGGACAACAGTTTTTATATCGCAAGCCTGGGGGAGTTTGCGATGGCCTGCAACAAGGCGGGCCGCAGGGAAGAGGCGGCAGAGAGTTACCAGCAGGCCATCGTGCTTTTGGAGAAGAAACCCGGCCAGGAGTTTGACAGATACAGGATGATCAATAACATGAGCGTCATGTATCTGGATTGGGAGAAGCCTGAGGAAGCACTGTCCTGGCTGGAGAGCGTTCGAACGTTTGCCTGTGATTTAGGTGGTCTGGGATTTGCGGAGAACAGTTACAATCTGTCCCGGGCATGGCAGCAGCTGGGAGACCGGGAAAAGGAGCTGCAGTACCTGAGGGAGGCGGCTCCGCTGCTGGAACAGTTTTACGGCGGAGGGCATCCCAAGGTGAAGGATGCGAAAAAGAGATTGACAGAAGAATGCGAATGATTGCCGGATAGAGAAGAGGTATGGCGAATTGCAGATTCGCAGCGTTTTGGAACTCGAAGCTGTCATACTTGACAAAATTGCCGCGGGGATACTGCAGCGATATATGCGGTAATGTGTGAAATAGGAGGGGATGCCAGGTTATGAAAATCAGAGTTCTGGTCTACAGCGGAAACAAGTATTTCGTGAACTGTTTCAGCAATTATATAATGGAAACAGGGAGCGCAAGGTTTGACTGCCGGTTTGTCTCGGACGCGGCGCAGGCGGCTGCATTTCTGAGCGGGCAGGAGGCGGATATTATTCTGGCCGACGAAAGCTTTTTCCGGGAAAACGCCTGCCCCGATGACGCGGTCGGTCTCTGCATCTCCAACAGAACCCGGGCGGAGGAACCCGGGGGCCGGTATGAACTGAATATTTATCAGCGGGGAAGGGATATTCTGACGGATATGGAGAAGCTGCTGGGGATTGCCGGAGGAACCGCGTCCACGGGGGAACGGAAGGGGATGAAGGTCGTCATATTCTACTCTCCCCAGGGCGGGACAGGCAAGACCACTCTGGCCTACGCCTGCGCCCTGCTCTGTGCCAGAAAGCAGACCAGCGTATATCTGAACCTGGAGGAGTTTGGCTGTACGGAGCAGCTGTATCAGAGAGCGTTTCAGGTGAGTATGGAGGAAGTGCTTGAGGCCATCAAGGACGGCCGGGATGCGGCTGCAGTTCTCTCAAATGCCATGGCAAAGGGGGAGGGGAATGTGACGATTCTGCCGGTCTTTCGAAATTACCGGGATTATGCGGACATGACGGCGGACGAGACCATGGTTCTTCTGGAAGGCCTGCGGAAGGTGAACGGCACGGGCTGTCTCTTTGTGGATGTGTCAGGGGGCATGACGGAGAAGAACAGACGCCTTCTGGAGCAGTGTGACATCAGCTTCTGGGTGTTTGACGACAGCGCTGCGGGCAGAGGGAAGCTGAAGCGGATTCGGGAGGACAGGAGCATACAGAGGGAGGCCTTTTTCGGAAAAGCCTATTTTGTGGTGAATAAGTGCAGAGCCAGGGAGGAAGACGCCTCCGCCCTGCGGCTGCCCTTTTCGGAAAGCCTGCAGAAGGATAAGCCCTTGGATCTGGTACTGTCCGGAAACCAGGACTTCTTCCGGGGCTGCGGCAAAATGGTTTCTTTTATTGACGACGGAAATTAAGCAGATTTCCGGCTCCGGCAGGGAGGATTGATATGGCAGATTTTTCAATGAAAGTTCTGGAAGAAGTAATGCAGAAGACAAAGCGCTGTCTGGAGAGCCGCAAGGACATCACGGACGATGAAATCCGGGATACGGCCAGGGGATTTCTGGAGGAGGTGATTGTCTCCGGCAGAGTGGACTATCTGAGCGTGGTGGAAAAAAAGGAAATTGCGGATCAGGTGTTCAACTCCATGAGAAAGCTGGGGATTCTGCAGCCGCTTCTGGACGACAAGAGCATTACGGAGATTATGATCAACGGTCCGGAGCATATTTTTATCGAGAAGGACGGCCATCTGTCCGAGACGGGAAAATGCTTTAAGGACAAAAAAGAGCTGGAAGATATCATCCAGAGGATCGTGTACCGGGTAAACCGTACGGTGGATTCCGCAAATCCCATCTGCGATGCCAGACTGGAGGACGGCTCCCGGGTGAATATTGTGCTGGCGCCAATCGCCCTGAACGGCCCCATTGTGACGATCCGGAAATTTCCGGAGAAGGTGATCAGCTTCGGGGATCTCATAGACTGGGGAGCCATTTCCGGGGAAGCGGCGGATTTCCTGAGAAGGTGCGTGGAGGCAAAGTATAATATCTTTGTCAGCGGAGGTACAGGCTCCGGAAAAACCACCTTTTTGAACGCGTTATCCAATTTTATTCCCTCGGACGAGCGCATTATCACCATAGAGGACTCGGCGGAGCTGCAGATTCAGAGTGTGAAAAACCTGGTGCGCATGGAGACACGGAATGCCAATACGGAAGGCAAGGGTGCGATCACTATAAGAGACCTGATTAAGTCCTCCCTGCGTATGAGACCCGAAAGGATCGTGGTGGGCGAGGTTCGCGGCGCGGAGGCGCTGGATATGTTGCAGGCCATGAATACGGGCCATGACGGCTCGCTTTCCACCGGTCATGCCAATTCCCCCAAGGATATGCTTTCCAGGCTGGAGACCATGGTGCTCACGGGGGCAGACTTTCCCATAGAAGCCATTCGGCAGCAGATTGCCTCAGCCATCGATCTCGTCGTCCACCTGGGGAGACTCAGCGACAAGTCCAGGAAGACGCTGAATATCGTGGAACTTCTGGGGTACGAAAACGGGGAGTATCTGCTGAATCCCCTGTATGAATATGTAATCGACGGAAAGGATGAAAAGGGAAAACTCACAGGGAAGCTGGTTCGCCGGGGCGAAATGCAGAAGACGCATAAGTTTGAAATGTCGGGCGTATCCGGCGAAACAGGTCAGTCGGCTTCGGCCGGGCAGGCATTTATGGAAGAGGTACAAAAGTGAAGGAAAAGAAGGAAAAGGCCGTAAAGGAAAAGGCGGTAAAGAAAAAAAGAACAGGCAGGGAAGAGGCTGCGGCGGAGCGGCAGAGCTATAACGGGACCACCGACTATAATGTTTATCATATGTCAGCGGGTGAAAAGCTGCTCTATGTGCTGCTGGCGGGAGTCCTGCTGTACGGTCTGGGATACATATTTTATCAGAATGTGATCATTTCGCTTCTGTTTTCTCTGCTGGCGCTGAAATACCCCGCTATCCGGACGAAGGCTATCATCCGAAAAAGGAAAAAGCAGCTTACCATGCAGTTCAAGGATATGCTGTACAGTCTGTCCTCCGCGGTGAGCGCGGGAAATTCGGTGGAACGCGCCCTGGTGATCGCAAGGGACGATATGGTCAGCCAGTATGGCGAGAGCAACGTTTTTATCGTGCAGGAGCTGGAGCTGATGGTAAGCCGGATATCCATCAATCTGAACATAGAGGATGTGTTTGCGGATTTTGCCGAGAGGAGCGGGCTGGAGGACATCAAGACCTTTGCGGACATCTTTGAGGTAGCCAAGCGGACCGGCGGCAATTTGGTGCAGATTATACGACGGACCACGGATGTGATCGCGGACAAGATAGAGGTGGAGACGGAAATCGACACTGCCCTGTCCGGGAAAAAGATGGAGCAGAAGGTGGTCACGATCATGCCCATTGCTTTGACGCTGTTTATGACGGTGTCTACGGACGGGTTTATGGATCCCATTTTTACGACCCTCAGCGGGCGGCTGGTGTCTACGGTTGCTCTGGCTCTGATCCTGGCAGGGGCGCTGTGGTCCAATTCCATTACGAACATAGAAATCTGATCTGACCGATTTAATACAGGAAGGATGGGCGGCTCGGCGGAAGACGGAGCTGCCGTGATTGATAAGCGAAAGAGGAGACGAGGGATGGAGGAGATCAGCACATCTGCAGTTGTCATTCTGTTTGCAGTGGTGGCAGCGTTTGGGCTGCTTTATGAAAAAGGGAAAAAGAAATATCGGGATTATCTCGCCCCGTTGGATAAGAAGGAGTTTCCCATGAGGGATTTCCTGCCGGTGGGCTTTGCGCTGATGGATTTGATCAGGTATCAGTACAATACGGCGTTTGACAGGAAGAACAGGAAGTTTTTAAAGGAACTGTACGACCCGGAGTATGCGGAGTTTTATCTGAGAGTCTACTGGGCGCAGGCCTGCTCTTACTCCATGATTGCGTTCCTGCTGGGGGCCATGGTGAACCTTGCCATAAACGATCCTGCGGTGGGGCTGGTAATCGGATTGGGCCTGGGAGCCATTCTGCCGTTTTTTACCATGAAGGATCTGGAGAACAGGGTGCAGAAAAGGCATACCGCTATCGCCATGGATATGCCGGAGCTGGTCAATAAGATCGTGATTCTGACAGGAGCGGGGCTGAACCTTCAGGGAGCTCTGTATAAGATTGCGACGGAGATGCGCAGCGACAGGATCCTGTATCAGGAGCTTGCCCACGCCATGTCGATCATCGACGCCGGGGAGTCCGCGGACGCCGCCTTTGACTATATGAGCATTCGCTGTAATATGGCGGAGATGAGAAGGTTTTGCGCCATTATCATACAGAATATCCACAGGGGAGGAACCGACGTCTCCAGCGCGCTGAAGGGGATCGGGGACGAGCTGTGGGCGGCCAGAAAGGCCATGGCGCTGCGGGTGGCGGAGGAAGCGTCTACCAAGATGCTGTTTCCCATGATGCTGATGCTCTTCGCGGTGATATTGCTTGTAGTAGCCCCTGCTGTTTCGGGCATGCAATTATAAAAAGTACATGAAGGAGGATGAAAGATGAGTATGTGGAAGGAATTCTGGGCGGAGGAAGACGGAATGAGCACGGTGGAGATCATTTTGATCATCGCTGCACTGGTCTGCGTTGCGCTGATTTTCAGAAAGGCCATTATCGGCTTTGTGCAGAACGCCATCGCATCCGTGTTCGGTGAGGAGACCACCGGCGGAACCAGCGTTACGGATCCCGGAACAGGAACCTGAGAACGCAATTTGTAAAGCAGACAAAAACGCTTTAAGAAGCAAACAGCCGCCGAAGGGCGGCAATGTGTGAGGGGCTGCCGGGGTAACAGACGGCAGTCCTGAAAGCGCAGACAGGGATATTCTGACAGAGCAGGCCGGACATTGTGAAAGCACAGACAGGAATGCCATGAAAGTACAGGCGTAGTCACTCGGACGGTGTGAGAAACGGAGTCAATATCCGGCATAGACGGACAAAAGGGTGGAATAAGTGAGTACAAATAAAAAGAGAGACACGAAATGGATATGGATAGCAGGGGCTGTGGCCGCATTGTGCATATTACTGGTGGCAGTGCTGGTGGTTTCGGGCGGGAATTCCGGCAGGCGGCTGCAGGAGCAGCTGCGGCTGGGGGAGAAATACCTGACGGAGCTGGACTACGAGCAGGCCATAGCGGCTTACAGGGCAGCCATTGAGATAGATCCCAGGTGCGAGGAGGCATATCTCGGCCTGGCGGACGTGTATGTGGCAAAGGGAGAACCGGAGCAGGCAGCAGCCGTGCTGGAGGCAGGGTATGAGGAGACTGGCTCCGAAACCCTGCAGAATAAGCTGGAGGAGGTCAGCGGGGTAGTGCAGCAGACACAGGGAGGCAACAATGCTTCCGGTATGGGCGGAGAGGGCGAAGGCCAGGACGCCGCAGACGGGGCAGCTCCGGGGGGAGACGGGTATTTGCCCCCGGGTGACGGGGAGCAGTCGTCTCAGGAAGGCGGAGGAGATACGCCGGAGGACGGGAATCCGGGCGGCGCGGAATCCCCGGAGGGAGGAAACGGCGGCCAGTCCGGGGATAACCAGACAGCAGGCCAGCCTGCGGAGTTTACTCAGTGGGTGGACAGTCTTTATGAACGCCTGATGAACGATTTGTATGATGACATATGGAATGAAATAGCGGCAGACTCCGACGGCTTTTTGGAAAAGTGCAGGCCCTATGAGGATGTGGACTGGAAATATTGGGAGTGGGAAGCGGGATACAGGCTTTACACCAGCGACGGAAAGATGCTGGGGGTGGTGGCTTATGATGATGAAGCGTTAGATACCGGGGAAGCGTTTTGGCATATCCACCTGTTCTATTGTCCCCATTACGGGGAGGAAGACGAGGATGGGCACGAGGGCGGATTTGAGGCTGTGGGATATGGCGACCGGGAAGTAACCTACAGCACCAGAGAAGACATTATACCATCGGGCTGGTCTGACGGGACAACAGTACACTACTATACAGATGAACTGGAGGATTACGTCCTGGATGGGGAGGGCGACCTGTTTGAGGTATGGCACGCCTGAGGAACGTTGATGAAATCATCGTTTTCTCAGAGTTTCCGGCGGATGTACATGGATTTGCAGGGCAGCAGATAAAATGACAGGATCAGAACGGAGTAATCTTACATGAAAAACAGAAAAAAAGGTTCTCTCACAGCAGAGGCCACTATCGTACTGCCGGTAGTCATATTCGTCATTATGATTGTCATCAGGCTGTGCATCCTGCATTATCAGAATGCGGTGATTTCAGCGGAAGCCATGGGCGTTGCCAGCAGGACGGCGATCCACTGGCAGTCGCTGGGAGAAAGGGAGCCTGCCGTTTTTAACAAGACAGACACGGCGAAGGAGTGGATCACGGACAGCAGTTTTCTGGAGCACAATCCCTATCAGAGCCTGGTGGAATTGTTTAACGGAAGCGGCGACGTGCAGAAAAAGCTGAACAATGCGAAGATTTATGCGGCAAAGGTAATGAACAAAACACCGAACCTCCTTGGGGAGGATACGGCGGTGACAGAGGTGGAAGTACAGCGTCAGCACGGACTTCTGCAGAATTATATTGTAGTGACTGTGACCAGGAAGAATGAAAATCCTCTGGGATATCTCTATGAGAAGCTGGGTCTGGCTTCCCCGGATGAGCACAGGGTGACGGCGAAGGGGATTCAGCAGGATGCCACGGAATTTATGAGAACCTTCTCTCTGCTGTACGATATGCTGCAGGGGGAGTTTTCGAACGAATAGTGTGAAAAAGAGCATTTCACAATCCTGATCTGAATGCCCCAAGAGGGTGCATGCACACTCTCTTATGAGATGGGCAGACAGGGATAAGGAGAGCTGTTTTCCGGAAAGAAAAACAGAGGACAGTTCTGCAGAAGGAGACGGTACAGAGAGAATGATGCGGCATGTATTTTATATGAAAAGAGGCGCAAAGGGGGCGATCAGCGTATTCCTCATTCTGATTTTTGTGGCCACATATGTGATAGCGGGACTTCTGGTGGACGGGGGCAGATACCGAATGGCGAGAGTGATGGCGGAATCCGCTTTAGACAGTGCAAACGAGTCCATACTCAGCTACTACAATCAGATGCTCTATGATCTGTACGGACTGTTCGCGGTGGATCCCGAAAGCGTCACGAAGGAGCAGATCGCCGGCGTGCTGGAGGATTATGTGTCCCACACCCTGCAGACGGCGGATATAAACTATGACGAGTATGCTACGGGGCTGACCAACTGGCTTCTGGAAGGAAGCTGGCAGTCGGGAGAGGATACGCAGTATTTCAATGATTATGACTTTCGGATTGAAATCAAGGATGCCGGAAGCAGTGTGACCCTGGCCAGCACGGACTATGTGGAAGATCAGATCGTTGATTATATGAAGTACCGTGCCCCCATAGAGATGGTGGCAGGAGCGGACGGTTTTCTGGGCAAGCTGGGGGAGATCGTGGAGATCAAGGACAGGCTGGTGGCAACGAAGGATCAGATTTCCATCACCAACAGCCACAAGGATCTCTTTGAAACCAGCGAGCAGCTGATGCGGGACATCAACCGGTTCAACGAGGATATGATCGCCTTCTGCAACAATCCGTGTGTTTCCCAGAGCTTCCGGCAGGACATGGTGCAGGGGGAGACGGCGGGCGGCAGTTATCAGATGACCGGGGAAAAGGACGACCAGGGAAACTACAATACGGGAAACGCGGCAGACCTGTATGAACTTTTCGGGAAGCCTTTTGACGAAAAACTGGAAGAGATCGGCAATTATACGGCACAGAAGAAGGAGCCGGGCGAAGCAGAGGAGCCGGGAGAGACAGAGAGACCGGTATATGAGACCCCCGAAGAGGTGAAAGAGCGTCAGAGAACCGACTATGAGGCGGCGAAGACAGATTTTCTGAACAGTCTGGATCCGATGTTTCAAAATGCCAAAACGTTTCACGACAGGGCAAATGATCTGCGTGATCGGGTGGAGGCGGTGAACAATCAGTATAACGTCTATATCGGCGAGCTGGAGGCGGAGCTTGGCCGCCACAGCGACAGCGAACAGTATAAAACGGTTTATGAGCCTGAGATCGCCCTTGCAAGGAGCAACTGTGGGGAGATCCTGAAAAATATCGATTTGATCCTCAGCTCCAGGCAGTTTACCAACGATCTGGTGACGCTGGGAAGCGGCGGAGACTGGTCTGCTTTTGAAACGGCGGTGAGCGGGCTGATCGACCATCGGCTGAACGGCGGTTCTCCGCTGGATTTAAAGTCTGCTCTGGACGCGGGCGAGGGCGGCAACTGGGCGGGGGAGACGGCGTTCCGGTATTTCCAGGAGGCGCAGGGAGATCTGCAGGCGCTGATGAGTGAAACCAGCTATTTTTACAAGTGCCATAAAGCAGAGATCGATGTAATCAACGGAGATCTGGAAATTGACAATAAGCCAGATACCGATGAGGAAGAGAAAAATAAAGTCACTCCGAAAGACCTGAACGCGGAGGAGCTGGCGGTAGCCTACACCCATGCGGCCTCCTCCGTGGGAGAACAGAAATTCGCGCTGGAGAATAACGTCAATACAGATAACGCCACGGAGATCATGGATGCCGGGCTGTCTCTGATCTCCGCGCTGGAGGGTGCCCTGGAGGGAGTGCGGGACAACATTTATGTGAACGAGTACATTATGTCCGTGTTTCCCAATGTGGTGATGGCAAAGGATATGCCGGATGATCTGACGGATCTGCAGCAGAGGCGGTTTGACGCGGAGAAGATCGCCACGATGGCAGGGGTGGAATACCTGCTGATCGGTGGGACGGATTCCAGCGCAAACGTGCTGCTGGTGGATGCGGAGCTTTTGGGAATCCGCTCTGTCTTCAATACGGTGGCCATCTTTACGGACACGGCCAAGCGGCATCAGGCCTCTGCCATTGCCTCCGCCATCTCCGGCCCATTTGCTCCCCTTGTGACCATTGTGCTTCTGGTGGCCTGGGCCCTGGCGGAGTCCGCCCTGGATGTGGTATCTCTGAAAAACGGGGATGAGGTGCCGCTCTTTAAGACGGGCGGAGACTGGCAGCTCAGCGTGGAGGGGGCAGTCAGGAAATGTGTGGACGTCATTGCGGATACGGTGGCCAACGAGGCGGCTGACATCCTGAGCAATATCCACACCCAGCTTGAGGACACCGCCAACGAGGCGATCTATGATGTGTTCAACGGTATTTCGGGCGCGCGAGACCAGGTAGTGTCCCAGGCGGTGTCCATTGCCGGCGGCAAGGTGGACGAGCTGACAGGACAGATTGTGGCCAACAGCGGAGGCGACGCAGCCTGCAGTGCCATCATGAATGAGGTGAACGGTAAGTTCGACGAGGCTTTGGGGAATGTGCAGAGCAGAGTGACAGGCTGGAGCGACGGGATCATCGGCGAGGGAAGGGATTACGCCGTAAAGGTGGTAAACGAATCCATGGATAAGGCCTTTGACAAGGCGGAGAGCACCATGAAGACACAGGTGGGCAATTTGTCTGATAAGGTCAAGGAGAGTATCAAAGGGAAAATACCCGTTGGTGAAGTGGCCAATACAGGCCATTCCACCGGAATCACTTTGAATTATGAGGACTATCTGCGCATTTTCCTGCTGATGATGAACCAGCAGACCAAGGTGGAGCGCATCCAGTCCCTGATTCAGGCCAACATGATTCAGGGAGGCAATGAGAGTTTCAGGATGGAGGACAGCGCCGTGGCGGTGTGGGCGGATATGGAGTGCGAGATACGCTATTTGTTCATGACCAACGCCATTCTGCCGGAGGGCGTGAAGCGGCAGGGAAGAATGCGGTTTATGGTGCACAGCGCGTTGTCCTACTGACGGAGGAGCATATCACACATCCGGACTAGAACAAAAGAACGCTGAAAATACGGCGTTCTTCCCATTGATGATTTGTGCCGCCGGGAGGCGGCATGGGGGTTAGCATGAAGAGGAACAACAGGAAAGCAGGAATGACGGATTCTGAAAGAGGACGGCGGGGGGCCATCACGGTGGAAGCGGTGATCGTGCTTCCGCTCTACATACTGGTAATTTTGTTTATAATCAACTTCCTGAATATATCCTATCTGCAGCTGGCAATCCAGCAGGGACTGAACAATGCAGGCAGGACGCTGTCCCAGTACGGCTATGCCCTGGATGTGGCGGTTGGGATCGAAACCATAAATTCAAATCAAATTGACGCAAATGTGGCGACTGTGGGGCCGGTAGTCGATACCTTTCAGGATATGACGGGAGATATAGGGGAGCTGTTTCAGGACTTTTCCTTTGACAAGGTTTCTTCCATTCTGTCAAAGGGAAAGCAGCTGGGCGATCAGGTGAAGACAATGACCTCGGCGCTGGGAAGCATTAGCGGAAAGGATGTGGTGTCTTATCTGTTGACCTCCGGAGCGGAGACCGGCATGTCCATGCTGGTGGAACATACGGTGGACGAGTACCTGACGGAGATGAAAGTGAACCGGAGCATGCTGGACGGCGGAATCCGTTATCGGGTCTGTATGGACGACGAGACACAGGACATTGTGCTGATCGCCACCTACCGCTACCGGTCGGGCATGTTTTCTCTTTTTACCGACGGGATCGACATGCGGCAGGTTGTGGTGATTCATCCATGGATCGGCGGTGAGACGCAAGGGATTCGGCAGAAGTAAAATACCCCATGGCAAGCGGCGGGGCATGAGACGTCGTCTTTTCAGCAGGTTTGCCCAAAAGAGCAGGGTATTTGACGCTCGAGGCATTGGTCATGGTTCCGGGGATCAGGCCTGTGGAACTATGACTCATTGCCGCGGGAACAGAGGAAACGGGTCAAAGGGAGCCGGCGAGGCAGGAGAGAGACGGAATGCGGTATATAATGGCGGGAATGTTGGGACTTGGGATCGGAACAGGGAATGTCTTTTTGCTGTTGCTGATGCAGAAAAAGGAAGCGCTGCAGGTATTTGAAAAAAAGGGAATTTATCAAAACTTTTTTTTCTGGCTGGAGACGGTGGGCATGCTGATCGTTGGAATCTACTATATGTGGCTGATAGAGAAGTGGGGCTATATCCTCGGAGTGCAGCTGCTGCTGGCGGGATATCTTCTCCCGCTGAGCATTGTAGATTACAGGTATAAGCAGCTGCCGGATCTGTTTCATGCAGTGTATGGCGTTGTCTTTTTGCTTTACAAGGTGTTCACCGGAAGCTGGTATGATCTGCTGGGCGGTGCTGCAGCGGCAGCGTGTGTGCTGCTCTTTTTCGGCGCAGTGCATCTGGTGAAAAAGGATCAGCTGGGGTTGGGGGATCTGAAGATGCTGTGTGTGTGCGCTTTTCTGGCGGGCGTACCGAGTATCATTTACATTTTTTTCAGGGGACTTATCGTCGCGGCGGTGTACAGCGCGGTGCAGCTGATCAGGCATAAGGCGGAGCTGAAGACCGAGTATCCGCTTGCGCCGTTTTTGCTGGTGGGGGTATTGGTGTGAAAAGCTCCGTGAGATTGTGAGTCGCAGGAAGCTGCGGTATGGAGGTTCTTATGAAGCAAAAGAAGAAAAACAGAGGAATATTTGCGGCGGCGGGGATTACGGCGGCGATCTGCGTTCTGCTGGTCGCGGTTCTGGTGGCGGCGGGAAGTGGGACGGATCAGAAGCTGTCCGATCTGCTTGCCCTGGGGGAGAAATATTTGTCCGAGCTGGACTATGAGCAGGCCATAGCCGCATATCGGCAGGCCATCGAGATAGACCCGAAGTGCGAGGACGCTTATCTCGCGCTGGCGGATGTCTATGTGGCGATGGAGGATTACGAGGCGGCCAGAGAGGTTCTGGAGGAAGGTATCAGCCGGACAGGGGCGGAGGCGCTTTCGGATCAACTGGCGCAGGTGAAGGAAAGCTATGGGATGCCGTGGCAGGACGGAGAACCTGCGGAAGGGGCGGAGGCTTCTGCGGGCAGTGCGGATGCAGATACCTCTTTGGAAAACGGGGCTGATGAGGACGGCATAATCTATTACGAGGACGGCACTTACGGAAAGACGGAGTACGATACGGATGGAAACCCCGTCAGAGAAAACATTTATTATGAGGACGGTACGCTGTATCGATATCTGATCTATACCTATGAAAACGGCGTTGTGAAGGTCACTTTTTACAACTGGGACGGAACCTTGGATTATTGGGAGATCCGGGAGCATGATGCAGATACGGGGCGTGAGAAGATTACCCGCTATGATGAAAACGGCGAGCCGGAGCAGGTGAGCGAGTATGATGAAAACGGAACCCTGCGGAGGGAAATCCGGTATTACAGCAACGGGGATATCTTTGAAAATGAGTACGATGGCGAGGGCAATCCGCTCAAGAGCGTAAGCTATCGTGACGGCGGGGTCATGACGGGGTCGCAGGAGTATGACAGCAGAGGCAACAAGCTGAATGAATATATGTATGACAACAACGGAAACCGCTGGGGATATGAGTATGAATATGACGAGGAGGACAGACGGATCAGGGAGACGACCATCAACTCGGACGGCAGCATAGAAAAAATTTATATACGCGAATTCGACGAGCAGGGCAACCGTGTCAGGGAGACTACCTGCAACGGTGACGGAAGCGTGAAAGAGTATACGATAGTCGAGTATGAGGAAGGCAGCCGTGACAGCGAGGGCGCCGTAAAGAGCACGGTGTATCACGCGGACGGCACGATGGACTGTTATATTATATGGCAGTATAACGAGAACGGCCAGGTCGTCGACGGCACTTATTACAACCCGGACGGCACCTTAATGGAGCTGCCCCGGCGCTGAAGTGTGCAAAAGGTCTGTTGGATTGGTTGACGGGAAGCAAGACAGAAAAAAATATAGAAAAGAGGAAACTTAAAATGCAGGAACAGAGAGATATATCTTCTGAGGAAAAGCAGTCCGGCTGGGAGCAGGAAGGAAAGATGTCGGAGCAGCAGCCCGGCCGGGAGCCGGAGGGCACAAAGCCAAAGAAAAAGCCTCTTGTCATCGTGGGAATCGTGATCGGCGTCCTGCTGGCCCTGGCCATTGGGACGGGAGCGATTTACGCCCGGAATACTCCGGAGCGGAGGCTGGAGAGACAGCTTGAGCTGGGAGAAAAATATCTGGAAGAAATGGATTATGAGCAGGCCGTGGCCGCTTACCGGGCAGCGCTGGAGATCGACCCCAGGTGTACGGAGGCGTATTTGGGCGGCATTCGGGCCTGCGACGGAATGGGCGACGGGACAGGTCTGGAGGAGCTTTATACGGACGCCATGTCGTCGATGCAGGAGCTGGAGCCGGAGCAGCTGGAGGCACAGCTTGAGAATGTGGTGCAGATCGTGGTCTATGCGGACAAGGCGTACCTAGGCGCTCCCGAAAAGGTGGTCTCTGCACTGGAAAAGGGGCATGAGCTGACCGGAGGAAACGATCAGGTGACGGACGCCCTGGTGGACGGGTATCTGGAGCTGGCGAAGTCTCTGCAGGAAGAAGGGGACTATGACGGAGAGCTTTCTGCTTATGACGAAATCCTGGAGCTTCGTCCGGAGAACGAGACAGCCCTGGATCAGAGAAAGGAACGGGTAGAAGAATATCTGGAAGAGCTGATTGCCGCGGGAGAGCTGGATAAGGCAGAGGAGCTCATCGGAAAATACAAGGATGTGGTTCCGGATGTGGACTTTGAGACCTATATGGGGCGGGTGGCAGCCATCCGGGAGGTGCTTCAGACCAGGGATACTGTGATGAAGAAGCTGTATGAGTTCATGACTGCCGGGAATTATGTGGCGTGTGCGGAGCTGGACGGTTCCGAGGAAGCCGATGCGGTAGCGGCGGCGCTGGAGGGACAGGTCTGCCTGTACACGGCGGAGGGCCGGGTTACGGACTACACGGGTAAGGCTGTGGGTCTGCATCCTTTTGGCGATTACGGCTATTATTTCTACTATGGCGATTATGTGGACGGAAAACAGGAGGGAGAGGGAACCTATTTTATCAGCGGCAGTAATTATTACGAGTTATATACAGGTTCCTGGCAGGCGGGGAAACCCAACGGCATCGGGATGGTTACGAGATATCAGCGTCAGTCGGAGGAGGAAGACTATGGCTCCTATTACATAAAAGAAGACAGAGGGACGTTCCGGGACGGGCTGTATGACGGAGAGTTTGCAACGACCTTAAAGGACAATGGGGTGAATGACGGTCTGACTTTTACAGGCAGTTTTACGGCGGACAACGGAAGCGTTCCGGATGTTTATGATCGATATCCACAGTATGAGTATGATCTGAGGGAAATGCATCAAGCGGGAAATATCATCTATGCAATTATGGAAAATCCGGATTCGACATGGATATGGTGGAGCCATATGGAGCCGGACAGTAAATTGTGTATAAATGGCTTTGAGGAGTAAGGCGGCAGTCGGGCTGCGTATGGAAAATATTGTGGGAGACGTCGGAACTGACACGGGATATGTACGGGAAAGGCAGGAGATACGAATGGGAAGTTTATGTGAGATCACAGCGGAGGTGAAGGGAACGGAGCAGTTTCTGGTAATTCGCCACGAACCGGAGGAGGATATCAACCAGTATCTGCTGAAGATGTTGGAATACAATTCCGTTGCAGGTATTTTGCCGTTGAAGAATCAGTACATAGACGGGAAGA
This sequence comes from uncultured Acetatifactor sp., assembly GCA_910586835.1. Lineage (GTDB taxonomy): Bacteria > Bacillota > Clostridia > Lachnospirales > Lachnospiraceae > Acetatifactor. The sequence continues at coordinate 6,798 of CAJUJU010000017.1, read as the reverse complement.
CGGTGCTGAATTTTCAGGTTGGAGACCGGTACAGGCTGACGGAGCTTGCACGGCAGAACAAGCTGGGCGTCAGGGAGGCGCGTCTGCTCTTTGTACGGCTTGTGGATGCTTTCCTGGAGATGAAAGAATATTTCCTGAATGCGGATCAATGTGTCTGCGACCTGGAATATCTGTATGTGGACGCGACGCTGAATCCGTATCTGCCGTATCTTCCCTTTGAGAGCGTGCGCAGTCAGGATATCAACAGGGTGTGGAGGGACTTTTTCCAGAGTTTGCTTTCCCTGTTTTCCGGCGGAGAGCGGAATGATTTTTATGACAGGCTGATGAGATATCTGATACAGCCCTGCTTTCACCTCCGGGAATTCCGAGCCTGCCTGGCGGAAGGCGAGGAGAGCGTGGCTTCCCATGTGATTCCCGCGTCAGAGCAGCTGGCCGGATCAGGGGCAGGAACAGGCTGTAACGCAGGCTTTGGAGGCGGAGCGGACACAGGCGGCAGCATGGGCTCCGGAGGCGGAGCGGACATAGGCGGCAGCATGGGCTCCGGAGGCGGAGCGGGAGCAGGCGGCAGCACGGGCTCCGCGGGTGTGAACATACCCGGGAACGCGGGCAGGGCCGGAGGTGTGAGTATTCCCGGATATACCGGAGGCATGAGCGCACACGGAGAGGTCGCCGGAGCCGGGAGCGAGGCGGCGGAAACGCCCGGAAGGGGAAAGGCTGTCGGTTTTTCGGTGCCGGGAAGCGGAAAAAGGGAACCGGACGCAAAAAAGGGATCCGGTCTTACCGGCGGTTTATTCAGAAAGAAGGATCCCGAAAAGGAAAGGACAGGGGCGGCAGCGCCGCAAGCGGGTGCGGGAGTCAGGATTCCGGGTATGGAGACGGGAGCGGCGGCCGTTTCCGGATCAAAGCCCGCTTCCATGCCGGCGGCGGTTCCCGGCGCGGAGCCTGTGTCTGGGGAGGAGCCGGGGAAGAAGCGTTCCGGTCTGTTCGGCTTTGGAAAAAAGGATAAGCCGTCAAGGGAGGATTCCACTCCGATATTGCCGGAGGCATTTTCTCCCGCGGCGGGGTCGGAGAGCCGGGGCGGAGAGGGCGAATGGTCAAGGACAGTGTTTGTGAGACCGGATCAGGAAGAGGTAAGGACGGTGATGCTGCACAAGCAGCCCTATCTGACGAGCAGGGACAATTATATCCCCATGAGTCAGTTCCCCTTTACCGTGGGCAAGGGGAGCGCAAGCTATATCGTGGCAAATCCCACCGTTTCCAGACATCATATAACCATTCTCCGACAGGGGGACGGGTATTATGTCAGGGACGAAAATTCCACCAACAAGACACACCTGAACGGACGGGAACTGGAGCCGCTTAAGCCAGAGCTTCTGCAGGACGGAGACCGGCTGCAGATCAGCAATGAGGAATTTATCTTTCATATGACGTAAATATAGTAATCAGTGTACAAGAGAAGAGGGCGGATGAATATTTCTCGCTAAGGCGGGCAGCAGGTGCAGCTATGAACATTGGATGTATAACGGATTGCGGTAAGGTACGCAGGGAAAATCAGGATCGGTGTCTGGTGCTGGAGAGAAGCTTCGGTTCGGAGCCGGCGGTTCTGTGCGTGGTTGCGGATGGTATGGGGGGCACCGGAGACGGGGGACTGGCAAGCGATTATGTTGTGAGGCGGCTGCAGAGATGGTGGGAACAGGAATTGCCTGCGCTTCTGGAGCGGCAGCCTGTGTACGCCTATGTTTCCCGGAGTCTGGACGAGCTTCTTACAGGGTGCAGCAGAGAGATTCTTCGTCAGTCAAGACAGCTGCAGGTCTCCACGGGTACTACCTGCTCCCTGTTTTTTTCCTGCGGAAAGCAGGCGTTGATCAAGCATATTGGGGACAGCCGGATCTATCTGAAGCGGGACGGGGAATGGATGCAGCTGACGCGAGACCATACCTGGGAGCAGCAGGAGATTTCCGCGGGCAGAGATCCCAAGGAGGATGCGCATTATGCCCGGAAAAAGGGAGCGCTGGTGAATGCCATGGGGGCGGCGGATACCTGCAGCATCGACACACAGATGCTTCAGCTGGCGGAGGGGGACTGCTATCTGCTCTGCAGCGACGGATTTTACAGGTATATTCCTCTGTCGGACGGGATGTGCGATATGACGGGGGCCGCGCAGGAGATCCTGGAGAGGATGGCGGATGTGATCCGGACGACGCCTGCGGCGGATAATTTTACGGCGATACTGGCAATCAACAACGAGCCGGTATTCTGAATCAAGAAACATAAGGAGCAGACGGAAGACAAATGGTAAGTCACATATTGCTGGCGGTTCTGTGCTGCGCAGCCATTGTACAGGATCTGAAGACAAGGAAGATCAGAAATCTCTTTAATGTCTGTTCGGCGCTTCTGGCGCTGATCTGTGTACTGATTACGGGAGAGACCACATGGAAGGATGTGCTGCCGGGCTTTTTGTCGGCTTTTCTGTCAGGAATTCTGCTCTGGAAGCTGGGAGCTATCCGCGCGGGAGACGCCAAGTTTTTGTGGACGGCAGGTATCGTCAAAGGAGTGAGAGCCTACTGGATGAGTCTGGCGTATATGATTCTGGCAGGCGGTGTGATGGCGTTTGGCATTATGCTTTTCAAACGGGACTTCAGACAGAGATATCGTCGGCTGTGGCTTTATATAAAGGGAATTTTCCTCTCCCGAAAATACGACAGGTATGAGCCGGAAGATCCCCAGGAATTTCCCTTTTCACTGGCCATCGGGGTCGGATGCATGGCGGAGTGGCTGCTGCGCTTTTTATAGCGTATATTCCGAACATCCGGGCGCAAAATCCGAACGGACATACAGATAAATCAGAGAAGCTGAGAGGAATGCCGGAGAAAGGAGCGCTTTCGTTGACAGCGGGATTTTACGGGCAATGTTTCAGGCTTCGGAAGCGGGGGCAGACATGAATTTTCCGATAGAATTGCAGAGTACATACGAGGTCTATGAGCAGATCGGCGCAGGAGGGGCGGGAACCGTGTTCCGGGCCGTCCATAAGCGTCTGCAGAAGACGGTGGTGCTGAAAAAGCTTACGGGAGGCGCTGCGAGTATACAGGACTGCCGTACGGAGGTGGATATTCTGAAGAATCTGCATCACCCGTATCTGCCTCAGGTGCTTGATTTTATCGAGTCCGGGGAGGGAATCTACACGGTGATGGACTTTATTCCGGGGAAGTCTTTCCGCCAGCTGCTGGACGAAGGGCATACCTTTGCGGAAAAGGAAGTGCTGAAATACACAAAGCAGCTGTGCGAGGCGCTGGATTATCTGCATTCACAGAATCCCCCCATTGTTCACGGGGACATCAAGCCGGACAATGTGATGGTCACTCCGGAGGGAAATGTGTGTCTGATCGACTTTAACATCTCCGGGATGCTGGAGGGAAAAGGAGCGCAGACCTTCGGATATACGCCGGGATATTCCTCTCCCGAACAGGCGGAAGCTTTTGAGACCCTCCGGCGCAATTTGGAGCGGGATATGTGGCTGCAGTCCTCCGGGAGCCGGAAGGCGGCGCAGGCAGAGAAAGGGAGCCAGGGGAATATGGGCGGTCAGGTGCCTGGCGTTTCTTTCTGTAGAGGGGACGACAGCGCAACGGTATTTCTGGGACAGGAGAGCCAGGGGGATGTGGTCGGTCAGGGGCCGGGTGTTTCTCTCAGTAGAGGGGACGACAGCGCAACGGTATTTCTGGGACAGGAGAGCCAGGGGAATATGGTCGGTCAGGGGTCGGGTGTTTCTTTTGGCGGAGGAAATCATACTTCCTCCCCGGTGACACAGGGAAAACCTGTGGGCATTTCCATCGACATGCGGTCGGATGTATTTTCGCTGGGAGCTACCCTGTATACACTGCTGACCGGGAAGGTGCCGGATAGTTCAGCCTTCCCGTTGTCGGCGGACAATGTGTCGGACGGCTTGGCGGCAGTGCTGAACAAGGCTTTGGAAAAAAAACCGGAGAGACGTTACCAGACCGCGGGGCAGATGCTTCAGGCTGTGCTGCAGGTTCATAAGAAGGACAAAAAATACAGAAGACTGCTTCTGCGTCAGCAGCTTACGGCGGTTGCCGTCATGATTTGGATTGCCGCCTCCGTGTTCCTGATCGTGGAGGGCAGGCGTGTGATGGAAAAGGAGAGGCAGGAGGTATACGAAAGCCTGATTGCGGAGATGGAGAGCGGAACCTCCGCGTCCATGGAGCCCGGGCAGTGGGAGGAGCTTTACGCGCAGGCCACATCCATGTACCCTCAGAACCTGGCGGCGTACTACGAAAAGGCGTGGTATCTGTACACAAAGGGTGATTACGAGGGCACGGAGGAGCATATTGATGTGATTCGCGATCTATCCCTGGAGGGGCAGGACGAGCTCTGGAGCAATCTTTATCATTTGTATGCGGAGTGCTTTTTCCGAAAGGAAGATTATCAGAGCGCACGAACCTATTACCAGACGGCTATCCGGTATTGCGGGGACAATCCGGAGATCTACCGCGACTATGCGATTTCGCTTGCTTACCTGGGAGACAACAGTCAGGCGGCAGAGGTGCTGGAGCAGGCAGTGGCCCGTGGAATGGGGCAGGCGGATATCTATATGGTGCGCGGTGAGATTGAGAACAGGAACGGCAATGCGGACGAAGCGCTGACGTGTTTTGCGGGAGTGCTGGAGGAGACGGAGGACGAGTATCTGCTGCAGCGTGCCCTGATTATGGGAAGCAAGGTGCGCGAGGGTCTGGGCACGGAGGAAGCATATATCCGGGATATTGAATGGCTCAGGGAGGGGTCAGCAAAGCTTTCCATGAATAACAGGCTCCTTTTGTATGAGCGGCTGGCACAGGATTATATAACGCTGGGCGAAATGACACAGACAAATTCTTATTTTGAAGAAGCGGTGGGTGTCTTCGAAGAGATCAAAACCATGAACTGGGATACCTGGCTGACCTTCAGCAACGCCATTGTGCTGTGTCAGCGCGTGGGAGATCTGGAAGGGGCCGAAGCGTGGGCCCGGGAAATGCTCACAAAATATCAGGAACATTATGTGACCTATATGCGTCTGGCTTTTCTGGAAGTGGAAAAGCAGAACCGTAGGGAAAATGCGGATCGGGATTATTCGCTTTTTGAGGAATATTATCAGAAGGCCGGAGAATGCTATGAGCAGCAGGTGTCGGGGAACGTGACAAATGCGGAGATGCAGCTGCTGGAGCAGACCTATGGGCAGATTGTTGACGGGAACTGGCTGAATTAGACAAAACGGCCATTGGCGGGAGCTTTTTTGGGTGAGAGGTTGCATGTCGCGGGGACACCGCAACATGGGAGGCAGGAGGAATAGGAAATGACCACAGGAAGTATTATGTTTTACGGAGGAATTGCGGGCGCTGTTTTGGGGGTTATTGCGGTGCTGGTCTGCATTAGGCTTTTTCCCAGGCAGAGAAAGCGGATGCTTCAGCGGCTGGGGGAGGCGGAAGAATAAGCCTGCCATGGGAATCCAGAAGGAGATAACGGAAAAATTTCATCTGCCACCTCATAACAGAGATGACAGTACCTGTACCAAACCCAAAACCAAAACCTGCAGTACCAGCAAAGATAAGAAAGGATAAACCATAAAGAAAAACTTTAAAAAAATCTTTTTTATGCACTACATTCACCACTATGTTTGCTCTTGGAATTTTTACCGGAAGCATACAGGTAAACGCCGCGCAGGCCGAACTGCCGGATGCGCAGAAAAGGACACATCGAAATCTATCAGTGATGTCTATCAGGAAATTGCAGAGACCGTCATTATCATGAAAGTAAAAAATATCGAAGACCTGAAAGAATTTACCGACTGTCTGCAGACAATCGTTTAAGACAAGAAAAGCAAAATGGAAAATTATATTCCGAAGCAGTTTTGCACTATCGCATAAAGCAAGGTGCAGACAAAGGGATATTACATATGGCTCATAATATCTGACAGTGCAGACGATATCACGGATATTATTGAAAATGCTCTGCTTTAAGGAGAATTCCCATGGTCTTTAGCGGCATCCCATTCCTCTTTTTCTTCTTGCCTCTTTTCCTTTTTGTATTATGTAGTCCCATTTTCATGGAAAAATGGGACTTTGCTTATTTTCTGCCTAGCCTTCTACGCCTGGGGAGAACCCTTGTATATTCTTTTGATGCTCTTCTCCACAGCGCTTGATTATACAAACGGGCGGCTTATGGAACGGTTTGGCGCCACTTGCCGCAGGCGGAAATTTTTCCTGTGCTGCAGCATCTGCATCAACCTGTCCTTGCTTGGTTTTTTCAAATATACCGGTTTTGTTGCTTCCGTCCGGGGCCGGTTTGTCAAGAGGATTTTTTGATTTCCTCTAAATTGAACCTGTCAGAAGCAAAACAATCGCCTAAAACCTCGTGGACACAAAGGCCGCGAAACGCTGTATCCATGGGCTTTTTCGCCGTTTCCGATGGCTTCACGCTGACAATAAAATTGGTGTTTCCTATGCGAATAGAATATTGATTTTCCATAGTGCTCCTTTCAAAAAATCGTGGGCTTCCGACAGCGAAAGCCCGGTTTCGACGCCTGGGCGTTCAGTTTAGAACAGGTGAAGAAGTCAAAAAGTCGGGAGTGTAGTCGAAGCGGCTACCTCTCCCAACCCTTGCTCCTGTTCTTCTGCTTTCTTGCTTCACGCTCGGCTTGCCGCCTGCGCTCCGCTTCTTCCTTTTTTCTCCGCTCCTGCGCTTCCTTGACGCTAAACAACTCCCTGACCTTGCTGACAAACGCCCGCACAAGGTCGGGGAAGTGCTCCA
>CAJUJU010000016.1 GCA_910586835.1 uncultured Acetatifactor sp. | reverse complement strand
CAATTCGGTTTAAGCTGCCGATTATTGAAAATGATTTAAGTATAGGTTTGGACAATGGTGAACATGTTGAGTGCGTGGTATTGATGTCACGGGTTGAGAAATAAGAGTGCGGAAATGATTGAAATCAGGGGATTCTGCGAAATACAGCATGTAGTTTGAATGTGATGAATTCACGAAAATCCCTTAAAATCAATGTGCGGGAACATATCCATCCAAAGAGTTGAGTTGACGGAATAGCTATTGGGTATGCTGTGTAGAAAGGATGGATATTTAATATGCTGAGTTGACAGAATGGTTGAATTGGCTAGTTGCTATATGCTATTATACCTCCCATACCGAAAAGAGAACAACGTGTAGGTATTTTGCCGTGTCAGCATAAACAGCATGGAGCAACTGCAAAGTCTGACTGTGCAAGTATCCCATTTAACAAGCTTGACGTCTGCCATGCCGCAATGGGTATTGGCAGATGTTTATATGGATATTGCAGCCAGTACTACAGCGATCAAGAGGGGTTATATGTCAAGAATAGTATCTGTGGAATGCAAATGCGCGATTTGTGGAGCAACGAATGTGTATAGGGGGCTTGCAAGTACAAACATTTCCGGAGGTCCGGATTTAGATCTGCGACCGGCTGAAATGAAAAGAAGTACTATGCATGTATGGATTCAGGAATGTCCTGAATGCGGATATATTTCTAAAGAGGTTTCAGATCCGAGCGATGTGACAAGAGAATGGCTTCTATCTGAGAAATATCTTACCTGCGATGAAATACTATTTGAGTCGGAGCTTGCTAAGCAGTTCTATAAATATTATCTAATCAGTTTGGAAGATAAGAATCCAGAGAATGCGTTATTTGCCGTTCTTCATGCGGCCTGGGCTTGTGATGATAAGAATGATGATATAAATGCAAAACATTGTCGGGAACTTGCCATTTCTCTGGCAACTAAGTTGATTGAGAGCAATCATGATAATAAAGAAAATATAATGTTGATGAGAGCCGATTTGATGCGAAGAGCAGGTCAGTTTGAGACAATGATTGATGCATATGCTTCCGTCCAATTTGACGAGGAGCTGTTGAATCAAATACTCCGATTTGAAGTTGAAAAAGCTAAGGAAAAGAACACCGCCTGCTATCGTGTTGCGGACGTGACTGGAAAGGAATAGGGATAAAAATTGTTGCGGGTTAGTGAGTTGGATAATTAGTATTATGTAAAAACGAAGCTCCGTTTTGGGATGTGTGTACCTCGTACATTAGTGCATTAAATTTTGAGCAATCAGCATTTGCTGCCCGTGACGTCGCTGCATTATCGTCATTTAACTATGAAAAATGCAAAAAACCAAATAATTTATATACTAAGGAAGTTAGTCTGATGAAAAAAGGGGCAAAGAAGTTTATTTATAATTTTATTAAGTGTGAGGGAATTACTGCGACTATCGCAGGAATAGTTATTTTGATCATTTTTTTAAGACGAAGTTCCGTTACAATTATTGATTGGACAATGTTTACTACAATTGTTGTTGCATTGCTGTTGAGTGGTCTTTCAAAAATAATTCAGGCATTCATAATGAATAAATTAGAGGACTCGGTTAAATTAACAGAGAACTATGATCAATTAACACAAAAATACACAAACAAAATGATAACTTATGATAATTCTCGTGTGTCTCAAGATAATTTGCGGAAATGTCCCCCAAAATATAAACAGGAAATTCGTATTCCTGTAATTTGTGAGTACGAATTGGAACAGTGTGAAATTGAGATTGAAGATTCTACAGCACAATATGAACTTCCAGACATAATAAAGGAACACTTTGACGAACTGTTTGCAGCCCATTCCAGATCTAAAATATATAATCAGCTTAACATTCGGGTTGATGACTGGGAATATAAAAATAAAAAATTGATAATCAAGACTTCCAGAACAACATATTTTGATTCATTGGTAACTAATCGTGCTATGGATTTTCAATGGCATAATGGCTTAACAATTCGGGAGCAATTCGAGTATGGCCCATTCATTCACACGTTAAAAGAATCCTGTTTATCAAATCATATAGGATTTAATGGTTTTGTTGAATCGTCAGATGGCTATATTGTTTTCGTCAAAAGAGGAAACAGATTATCAATAGGTAAAGGGACATATGGTGATAGTGTAGGTGCGAGTCTGAAGACAAAATATGCATTGGATCGTTCCGGGAAATTAACAGAGAATGGATTAATCGAAGCAATTTTGTCTGAAATAACGAATGAGTTAAAAATTCAAAGAGAGGAACTTGAAGAAGAATTTTCTGACAGAAAACATTTAATAGCGGCTTATCGCGATATTGTGGAAGGTGGGAAACCGCAGCTTTTATTTTATATACGTTCAAGTTTGCCCAAAGAAAGGATAGAACAGAATTTTTTTGCTGAAGTAAAAAAATCTTCTAAAATCCATCAAAGGGAATTGTTAGAGGACGGCAAAAAATTATTGTGGATTCCCAAAACAGAACTTGATCATATATGTATTTTGCCCAATATGATTATTTATCAGGGGAAAACATATCGTATGATGCCGTCTGCTGCTGCATCAATCGTTATGCTTATCGAATATTTAAAAAATAGCGGGGGGTGATTTTTTGAAGATAATAGAACAATTTTTGTGTGGGAAGGAAGGCAACCTCAGTACTTGTGAGGATGGCTTGATTATAGGCAAACATCTGATCGCAGTGTTAGATGGAGTTACGTCAAAGGGAATTCATTTATGGAATGGCAAGACAAGTGGTTTTCATGCAAAGGAAGTTTTATCAGATTATCTGCGGCAGGATGTGGAAAAGCAAAGTGCAATAGAATTAATGAGGAACCTTGATCGTATTTTGCATGATAATATTGAAAGTGCAGAAAATCTTGTGAGTGAGGATTATCCCAGAGCGGTAATAATTATTTACAATGATTTTTATAAAGAAGTCTGGTCTTATGGCGATTGCCAATGTAGAATTAACGAAGATATCTATACACATTCCAAGAAAATAGACGAACTGAATGCTGATTTGCGTGCGTTTTATTTAGAATATCTAATCTCTCAAGGAGCGGATATAAAGGAGCTGGAACAAAATGATCTGGGGAGAAAAGGTATTCAGAGAAATTTGATAATGCAATTTGAATTTGAAAATAAGTTGGGTTACTTTGGATATCCCGTATTAAATGGAATGGGAATTGAAGAATCAATGATAAAATGCTATTCCGTTACGGAAGGGGATACAGTCATATTGGCCAGTGACGGATATCCTGTTTTGAGGAAGACTTTAAAGGAATGCGAAAATGAATTAGATTATATCAGGCAAAATGATCCAATGTGCTTTCGGTTATTCCGTTCTACAAAGGGTATAAAGCAAGGTAATGCAAGTTTTGATGATAGAGCTTTTTGTAAATTTATCGTATGACAATATTTCCATGACCAGTTGATTGCAGTTACAAGAGAACTGTCAGGGCGCAATGCGAAATGTGGGCGGACAATTCGGAGAAACAGTGAAGCAGGAAAGAAGACTTTTTTACAGGGCTGTCCCTTCATTGGGTGATACAAGTCGGGAGTGATATTTTTTATGAAAATCAATGTAAATCTGAAGGCCTTGGGCAAGCGGAAGGCATCGGTACAGCCTGCCGTCTGTGAGATCGACGGCTGCCCTGCCACGGTGCGGGAGCTGATTCTGGCGGTAGTTCAGACGGGGGTGGAGGAGTATAATCAGCGGATGGAACATTCGCAGCTTCTGTCCTGTCTGACCAGGGAGGAGATCCAGGAGAAAGCGCAGGCGGGAAAGGTGGGCTTCGGCGTTAATTATGGCGAGAAAAAAGCGGTGCTTTCTGCGGCACAGGAAAATGCCATCCAATGCTTTGAGGACGGCATTTACCGTATTTTTCAGGACGGAGAGCCTCTGGAGAAATTGGAGGACCCTGTTTGTGTAACGGAGGACAGTGTGTTTACCTTTGTCAGACTGACAATGCTGGCAGGGAGAATGTGGTAGAACGGGAAGGGCGTTTTGACAGAGCGCAATAATACCGGAAGATCGGGACAATACCGGCAGATCGGGACAATATCGGCAGAACGGGACAATACCGGCAGATCGGGACAATATCGGCAGAACGGGACAATATCGGCAGATCGGGACAATACCTGCAGATCGGAATAATATCAGCAGACCGGAATAATATCGGCAAACTGGAATAATACCCGCGGGGGCGGACAGGAGGGAGTAAAAGTGGCTGAGTTTGATTACAGTACAAGACAGGTGATCAGGAAGAGGCGGCAGGAGGAGCTGGAGAGGAGGCTTCAGAGGTTGCCGGAGCACGACAGGACGCTGGCGCAGGAGATCATGCGTCAGTATTACAGTGAAGAGGGGAAGATGAGCCGGATTGTCAGGCAGTTCCGGGAACAGAAGGAGAAAAAGCCGTCACAGTGGTTTGAAGGGAAAGGGATGGTTCCCGGCGTTGGGGGGCACAGGGAGCTTCTGGAGGCATTTGTTCCCCCAAACTACCGGGAATCTTATCTCTACATCATCGACAAGCTGAATCAATTTCCTTTTTCCTATGGCTGGCAGCGCAGGACGGTGCGCACTCGTGCGTACTGGGCGCAGGTGAGCTGGGCGTTCGCTTTGCTGAATGCATATGAAAAGCTGTATTACTGCGGTGAGCGGCTGGAGGACTTTATCTATCGCCGCCTGGACGAGGAAAAACTGGATTATATCAGGAGTGACTGGGGATTTACCCGGAATTTCAGCCTGATCTATGCGGCTGAGATCGACCGGGGCAACCAGGCGGTGATAGAGGCCCTGAAGGATCTGATTTTGAGTGAAAACAATGCCGCTTATCTGGACCGGGAGATGATCCTGGGGATTCTGCGCTCGGACAATAAGGAGCTTCAGAAGCTGGTTTGTGACCTGCTCCTGGCGGCCAGGCTGCAGGAGGGGCTTCGGCAGGCCATTTGTGAGGCCATGGATGAGGGGACAAGGGAAGCGTTTTTGGCGCTGTTACAGGTAATCGAGGACAATGATCTGCTGCGGTACTCCTCCGTGAAGCGGTCGGTATCCACCTGGATAGGTATTTTTGACGAAAAGAACGTGGATCGGGTGAACGGGAAGCTTCTGGGGCTGATGGGGCGCTGTCTTCGGGAGGAGGAGTTCTGCAGGGAGCAGCTAAGGAGCAATGATTCCATCGCCATCAGTGCCGCGCTGTGGGCCCTGGGCTTCGAAGAGGTGGAAAATGCCGTTGCGGCCATGCTGGAACTGATCGAACACGGCACGAAAAACCAGAAGCTGACGGCTTCCTTTTATAATCTCAGTCTTTTTGACGATCAGTTGAAGATGCAGGCGGCGAAGAAGGTGATTCTGGAGCACACGGAGGATCTGGAGCTGGTGGCGGCGTTTATGCCGGCCTTTCACATCGCCCTGAGCGGCTGGATTTCAGGACTGCTCTATGGCCAACGTGATAATGGAAGGGAGCTTGCGGAGCCGAAAAAGCCGGTTCTGACAGACTATTTTGCGGACCGGGAGGAGGCGGAGCTTCAGTATGAGAAGTTCCGGAGCATTTATAAAAGTCTGCCCAAAAAGGGCGTGGTTTACGACCCCTGCATTTTTCCCTGGTACCGGGTGGAACTGAAACCCTCGGAGGCGGTTCGTCAGCTGGCCTTCGTGGCTTATGTGCTGGGGGATGAGAAGAAGATAACAGAGTCGGCAGAGCTTTTGGGGGAGGTGCACAGCGACGGCTACGGAAGTGAGCGGGCGGCGTTGCTGAACCTGCTTTTATACCGCCCGGCAAACAAAACCCAGAGAGAACTTCTGATCGGCTACATGGGGAACGCTGAGGAATTCACCTCGGCCAGGGCCATTGCGCTGGTAAAGCGGCTGACCTTTGAGAGAGAGGACTACCGTCTGATTGAGGATATGCTTCGCTTTAAGCGCAGTCGGCTGAGAAATCAGCTTCTGGAGTTTTTGATGTCCCAGGAGGACGGGGACATGGAAGAGTGTCTGAAGCGGCTGCTGGGAGATAAAAATGAGGAAAAGCGCAGCGCCGCGCTGGATCTTCTTTTGAGATTGTCAAAGGAGAAGGGAAAGGAGGCGTTTTATGCCCGGGTCAGAACCCTGGCAGAACAGATCAAGACCCCTACGGACAAGGAGAAGGTTCTGCTGGAGGAGATTTTGGGCGGAGCGAAGGAAGAGTCTCCTGTACAGAAGGGCTGGGGAGTTTACGACCCGGATGCGCCGGAGCAGATTCCGGAGACTGCGGAAGGGAATGAGGCGCTTCTGCAATGTGTTGCCCTGTCGGAGCAGGAGATCATTGGAAAGCTGAAAAAACTGGATGAGCTGATCCGCCAAAACAGGGATTACGAATATGAGACGGCAAACGGAGAACGTCAGCTTTTATCCAATGGATATGTGCGCAGGAAGCAGGAGACGGAGGGAAAGCCGGACAGACTTTATGTGGATGGATTCCGGCTGAAATACTATCCTCTGGAACAGGAATTTCGGACGTTTTATGAGCGGGAGATCGGCAGCTATTCCGTGTTTTTGCAGATGGAGGCCAGGTTTTTCTGGAGGCAGGGGGAGGCGTATGAGAATGAGAATACGCACAGGTTCTACCGAACCGTGCTGGGGAAGTTCCCGTTCCAGCCGCTACCGCTTGTGTTGGAGTATTTCGGACAGGTACAGGGGGTGATGCGCAATTACCGCTATGAGTTTCTGGATAAGGACTTTTTATTGCGGACGGGGCTGCAGGCGGCACAGGCTCTTTGCGATGTGGTTGACAGAAAGAACAAGACCATAGAGTTCAGCACTGCCTGGAACGGATCGTCTCATACCCGTTCCGTTTCGGTGGGCAGCCTGCTGTTTCTCAACCGTTTTCTGGAGGGGTTGGGTTGCTGGAGCACGGATCAGGATTTTGCGAAGGCGTTTTATGCTGCCTGGAGCCTTGAGTTGAAATGTGCGGAGGAGCGGGAGAGCGGCCGGTTCCAACCTTCCCTTCAGGTTTTTAACTCCCTGAACGCCCAGGCGATCACACCCATCACACCCTACTGGTTTTTGAAGGCATATCATCTGGGAATGGTCTCAGAGGATATTCTGTACAAGGCCGTTCTGAATTATTTTGGCAGGAGGAACTGCCTGCAGGCTGTTACCCAGATCGTAAAGGGGGAGTATGGCAGGCGGGGAAACCGGCAGCTCTGGAAGTACTTTTTTGGGGAAGCCATGGCAGAGGAAATTCTGGAGCAGGGCGAGGAGCTTGTGGGGAAGGAGACCTGGTGCGGCAGGCTCATCGGCCAACTGTATGACAGTCTTGTACCCGTGATTGTGGATACGGAGCTTCGCCGTGGGGAGGCGCCCACGGAGTTTTCCGGGGATATCAGAGGCATCACCTATATCAGGGGGGCGGAGTACCTGGTTCGTATTCTGATGGCGCTGGGGAAGGATACGCTGGGACGGGAGACCTACTATTCCTGGCGGTATGCCCAGGGCCTGACCAGGAAGGAGGTGCTGTGTCATCTGTTGAAGGCTTCTTATCCTGTGGAGGGCGACAGCGGAGCAGATCTGAAGCGGCGGCTGAAGGAGACGAGTATCCGGGCGGATCGGCTGGCGGAGGTGGCCATGTACGCGCCGCAGTGGATCGACGTGATAGAAGAAGCGCTGGGCTGGGCGGGAATGAAGAGCGGCTGCTATTATTTTATGGCACATATGGATGAATACTTTGACGATCAGAAGCAGGCCATGATCGCCAGGTATACGCCTCTGTCCGCGGAGGAGCTGCGAAACGGCGCGTTTGACATCGACTGGTTCCGGGAGGTGTATGAACTGCTTGGAGAGAAAAATTTCAGTCTGTTGTATAAGGCTGCAAAATATATCTCCGACGGGCAGAAGCATTCCCGCGCCAGGAAATACGCGGATGCGGCCACCGGAAAGGTCACTGCAGAAGAGCTGAGGGAGCAGATTGAGGCAAAGCGGAACAAGGATCTGCTCATGAGCTATGGCCTGGTTCCTTTTGGAAAGGATCGGGAGAAGGATCTGCTGGAGCGCTATCATTTTATCAGAAAGTACGAAAAGGAGGCAAAGCAGTTCGGCGCGCAGAGGCGGGTGAGCGAGGCAAATGCCGCCCGGACGGCACTGGTGAACTTAAGTGTCCACGCGGGATTTTCCGATGTGACCCGGCTGGTTTTGAAGATGGAGAGCCGTCTTACGCAGGAATATGCGGATTACATGGAGTGGCATGCGGTGGAGGACGTGGAGATCTGTCTGCAGGTGGACGAGGCAGGCAAGAGCGCCATTTTGTGCCGGAAGGACAAAAAAGTGCTGAAATCGGTGCCGTCGCGGCTTGGAAGCAAGGCCTATGTGCTGGAGGTGAAGGATGCCAACAAGAAGCTGAAGGAACAGTACTCCCGGACGAAGAAGATGATGGAAGAGTCCATGGAGAGCGGGGAGGAGTTCACGGCTGCGGAGGTGGCAGGTCTTCTGGAGAACGCCGTGGTAAGCGCGATTTTAAAACCCCTGGTGTTTGTGGCCGCAGACCGCATGGGATTTCCGGAGGCGGAAGCTGCCGGAGGGCTTGTGCTTGTGGACTGGGAGGGCAGAAGGAGCCGCCTGAAAGAGGATCACAGGCTGCACATTGCCCATCCTCTGGATCTGTACCGCGCTGGGGTGTGGCATTCCTGTCAGAAGCATCTGTTTGACAGCCAGGTAAAGCAGCCCTTTAAGCAGGTGTTCCGGGAGCTCTATGTGAAGCTGCCGGAGGAGCTGGGACAAAAGGCATCCAGAATGTTTGCCGGAAACCAGATTCAGCCGGGCAAGACAGTGGGCTGCCTGAGAGGACGGCGCTGGGTGGCAGACTATGAGGAGGGGCTGCAGAAGATTTATTACAAGGAAAATATTGTGGCCAGGATTTACGCGCTGGCAGACTGGTTTTCTCCCAGCGACGTGGAAGCGCCAACGCTGGAGTGGGTGGAATTTTCCGACCGTAAGACCTTCAGACAGCTGACCATCCAGGAGGTGCCGGATCTGATCTACAGCGAGGTCATGCGGGATGTGGATCTGGCGGTGAGCGTGGCTCACGCGGGCGGCGTGGATCCTGAGACCAGCCATTCTACCATTGAGATGCGCCGGGCGATTGTGGAGTTTAATCTGCCTCTGTTTCGGATTGAAAACGTAACGCTGAAGGACAGCCATGCCCTGATCCGGGGAACCAGGGCAAACTACAATGTACATCTGGGCAGCGGAGTGGTGCATCAGGAGGGCGGCGCTATGCTGAATATCCTGCCGGTGCACAGCCAGAAGCGCGGAAAGCTGTTTTTGCCTTTCGTGGATGAGGATCCCAAGACGGCGGAGATTATGTCAAAGATTGTGCTTCTTTCGGAGGATCAGAAAATCAGAGATCCCTTTATATTGGATCAGATCAGAGGGATTTGATTGTACCCTTGACACCGTTTCTCTAATCTGTTAGAGTGGAAGTATACTCTAATGCATTAGAGAAACGGAAGAGAGGGGGTTTTTTTATGGAAACACCAAAGGTATTTGAAAGTGAGTATCGTTTCTGTCTGATTTTGTGGGAGCATGAACCGGTGAGGAGCAGCGAACTGGTGGAGATTTGCAGACAGCGGTTGGGCTGGAAGCCCACTACCACTTATACGGTTATAAAGCGTCTGTCCCAACGGGGGATTCTGAAGAATGAAAACAGTGTTGTGTCGGCGCTGGTCACCAAGGATCAGGTGCAGGCGGCGGAGATAGACGAGTTGGTGGAGAAAAAGTTTGAGGGCTCGCTGCCAGCCTTTGTCGCTGCGTTCACAAAGCACCGGAGCGTCACGGAGGAAGAGATTGACCAGGTACAGCGGATGATTGACCGCTTCCGGAATGGAGGCAGGGAATGACGGGACTTTTTCTGGAGGTACTGAACAGAAGTATTTCAGCGGGCTGGCTGATTCTGGCGGTGGTGGGACTGCGGTTTGTCCTGAGGAAGGCGCCGGGGTGGAGCCATGTACTGCTCTGGGGAATCGTGGCGCTTCGGCTGATCTGTCCGATCTCGGTGGAGAGCAGTCTGAGCCTGGTTCCCAGCGCACAGACCATACAGGAGGAGGCTCTGTCCGGCTCCGGCATTACGGTGCATACGGGAATTGGACCCGTGGATGATCGGGTGAATGAGTATCTGGAGGAGAGAACCGTACGGAATGTTCCGGAACCTGCACAGGAAGGAACAAATGTTATGGCGCTTTTGTCTTTTGTCTGGGTATGCGGGGGTTCTGTCCTGGTTCTGTACTCCGTTTTCAGCTATCTGGCGCTTTGCAGACGGGTGAGTACGGCAGTGGTTCTGCGGGACAATATCTTCCGGAGCGAGCGGGTTGGTTCGCCTTTCGTGCTGGGAATGTTTGGGCCGAAGATTTATCTTCCGACTCGGTTGTCCGAAGAAGAGCTGACCTATGTGGTGGCCCATGAGCAGGCTCATATTCGCCGTGGGGATCACTGGTGGAAGCCCCTTGGCTTTCTCCTGCTGGCTGTCTACTGGTTTCATCCGCTGATGTGGCTGGCATATGTGCTGCTGTGCCGGGATATCGAGCTGGCCTGCGATGAATGGGTGGTCAGGGAGTTTGACAGGGAGCAGCGGGCGAATTATTCCCAGGCGCTGCTTGCCTGCAGTATCGGCCGCAGAAGTGTTGCCGCCTGTCCCTTGTCCTTCGGAGAAGTGGGGGTAAAGGAGAGAGTGAGGGCCGTGCTGAACTACAAAAAGCCCGCTTTCCGGATTGCTGCGGCTGCAATCGTTGCCTGTGGGGCAGCAGCGGTGTGCTTTCTCACCAATCCGGCCGGTCAGGAGGAGGCTGTCTCACAGCAGCTGACGTTGGAGCGGGTGGTAGAGCTTGCCCGGAAGGGGGAAGCGCTTACCTGGGGAGATTTTGATGGGTTTTGTTATTACGAGGCGGGCTCCGGATTGTATATCCGCGTTTATGAGATCGACGAAAAGTTCACCCTGAGGATCGGGGGAGGGGAGGTCGGACCGAAGGTCAGTCCCATGTATATTTATCTGGAGGCGGATACCGGAGTCTCTGATTACATTGATATCAGGCGGGAGGATGCAGTTGCTTTTATCAGCAGGCATCAGGGGGAGACGGTGCTGTCGGAAGCGCTTGACACGGTGAACTGGCAGTTGGATGCCGACCTGGACCGGGACGGCCGGCCGGAGGGCTTCCAGGTGCGTGAAACGGCAGAAGGGGAGCTCTATGTGCTGGAGGTGCAAAAGCAGGACGGAACCGTGCTTTGGAGCGAGGAAGCCGGAATCCCCCACATTGGCTGGAGCGCAGTCCTGTTATATAAGAAAAACGGACAGGATTATTTGATCCGGTATCAGCCCGCCATGTATCAGGGATTCGGCAGCTATACCTGTACACTGTTTGCGCTGGAAGGCGGTCAGCCCTCGGAGGTGGAGACCTGG
The DNA here is from genome assembly GCA_910586835.1 of uncultured Acetatifactor sp. GTDB lineage: Bacteria > Bacillota > Clostridia > Lachnospirales > Lachnospiraceae > Acetatifactor. The sequence goes on along the minus strand of CAJUJU010000016.1, from coordinate 50,853 downwards.
TCTGTGGATTTTGATCTGTCCGTGGGGCAGAAAACCGATGAGATGAGGGCGTTTGAGGAAGCTGTCAATGGAATGCTGGAAAACGCCACGGTACTTCTGAGCACTCTGGAGGGCAGGCTTGTGGCCGAACCGAAAACGGCAGCGGAGGTGCCGCAGCTTTATCCGGTTGACTTCGGGCTGGAATAAAGCTTCAGGTCTCACAGCACGCCAAGATGCTCCAGCAGGATTTTCGTACCCATGAGAATCAGGATGACGCCGCCTGCGATCTCGGCCCGGGACTTGTATTTCAGGCCGAACAGGTTGCCGATTTTTACGCCTGCCACGGAGAGACTGAAGGTGACCGCGCCGATGAAGGTTATGGCGGGCAGGATCTGAACCTGCAGGAAGGCGTAGGTGATTCCTACGGCCAGGGCGTCGATGCTGGTGGCTACGGCCAGCAGGAACATGGTTTTTGCGTCTGTAGAGTCGTCGGTCTGTTCTTCCTCCCCCGTCAGGGCTTCCCTGATCATGTTGAAGCCGATCAGACCCAGCAGAACAAAGGCGATCCAGTGGTCAAAGGTCGTCACATATTTTTCGAAGCGCGTGCCCAGCAGATAGCCGATGCCGGGCATCAGCGCCTGAAAACTTCCGAACCAGAGCCCGATGATAAGGGCTTTTTTCGGTGAGAGTTTTTTCATGGCAAGTCCCTTGCACACGGAGACGGCAAAGGCGTCCATGGATAATCCAACTGCGGTGACAAACAAGGTAAACAGACTCATTTTTGCTCCCGTCTGCGCGCTTCAGCGCGCACTCAAATCAGGGAGGTTGAAACGAATTTTTTCAACCTTATCCCTCCTGTTTGTCTGGATTCCGGGCGGTTCCTGACAGTAAAAGACTCACGGACAGCTTATACCCGGCGCAGGAAACATGCGCGGTATAAATGTCCATGAGTCTCATTGTCACAATCGAAATTGTTTCGGCAATACCAGACGAAATCCGTCATTGTGTTGATATTGCCCCGGCAGCAGCCGTCAATTACTCCCTCACAGGAATTCCAGATATTGGATAAAGTATAGCCGAATTCCCGCTCCTTGTCAACAGGAGAAAAGGAAGAAAACGGGGACTATTCGGCCGACTGCTGTGTCCTTGCTCCCTCGTCGTAGGTAAAGCCGCGGAGGTTCAGTTCCTTAGCTCTGTGGCATGCGCAGAGCCTTCCGTCGGGCATCTCTGCCAGCGCAGGCGAGTCTGTCTTACACTTGTCAATGCAGTAGTGACATCTTTCGTGGAAGTAACAGCCGCTTGGCGGGTTTGCGGGGTTGGGAATTTCTCCCTTTAAGGGGATACGCTCGATTTGGATGCCGGGATCCGCCACGGGCACCGCGGAGAGCAGAGCCTCCGTATAAGGATGCATGGGTTTTTCAAACATTTCCTCTGCCGGACCGAATTCCACCATGCGGCCCAGGTACATAACCCCTACCTTGTCGGAAATATGCTCCACCACCGAGAGATCGTGGCTGATAAACAGGTAGGTCAGGTTCAGTTCCTTCTGCAGATCCCGCAGCAGGTTGATGACCTGTGCCTGGATGGATACGTCAAGGGCGGAGACGGCTTCGTCGCAGACAATGATCTGAGGTTCGATGACCAACGCTCTGGCGATGCCGATGCGCTGGCGCTGTCCTCCGGAAAAGGCGTGGGGATAGCGCATCAGGTACATGGGGTTCAAGCCAACCTTCTCCGCAATCGTCTTTGCCCGCTGATCCATCTCTGCCTTGGGCATTTTCGGAAAGTTTGCCTTCAACGGTTCCTTGATGATGTCGAGAACCGTCATCCTGGGGTCGAGAGAAGAGTAGGGATCCTGGAAAATCATCTGGATTTCCTTTCGGATTTCCTTCATCTTCTTTTTATCCACCTTCAGGAAGTCCAGCTCTTCGCCGTCCTTTGTGCGATAGAAGACCTGGCCTTCAGAGGCGTCGTAGGCCCGCACGATACAGCGTCCCAGCGTGGTCTTTCCGCAGCCGGATTCGCCTACGATGCCGATGGTTTCTCCCGGCTTTACGTTGAAGCTGACATCCGTTACCGCCTTTACTGTAACACCCTTGGAAGTAAAGCGCTTGTGCAGGCCCTTGACTTCCATGATATTGTCTTTGTTCATGCCTTAGCCTCCTCCTTTTTCAGGATAGCCTCCACTCTGGCCCTCTCAGCGCGGCAGGCTTCGTGGGGACAGTTAAAGCAGGCAATTTTGTGCCCGGGGGACGTTTCTACCAGTTCCGGTTCCGCCCGGTCGCAGAGTCCCTCGATGCGGACGTCGCAGCGGTCATAGAATCCGCAGGCCTTGGGCAGGTTCATGGCGAGAGGAACGGTTCCCTCGATGGAAAACAGTCGCTCCTCCTTCTTGGAGCCGATCTTGTGTACGGAGCCGATCAGTCCTCTTGTGTAGGGGTGCTGGGGATTTGCGTAAATCTCCGATGCATCTGCGCTCTCCACGATCTTGCCCAGATACATTACCGCCACCCTGTCGCACATCTTTGCGACAACGCCCAGGTCATGGGTGATGAAAAGGATTGCCATGTTGAAATCCTTCTGCAGTTCCTTCATCAGCTCCAGGATCTGTGCCTGAATGGTAACGTCCAGAGCGGTAGTGGGCTCGTCAGCGATCAGCATCTTGGGGTTGCACACCAGCGCCATGGCGATGAGGGCACGCTGCAGCATACCGCCGGAAAACTCGTGGGGATACTGGTTATAGCGCTTTTCCACGTTGGCGATGCCCACCTTGCGCATCACCTCCAGGGAGATTTCCTTGGATTTTTTCTTGTCCTTGGTGATATGGAGCCTTGTGGCTTCATTGATCTGATTCCCTATGGTATACATGGGGGAAAAGGCCACCATGGGCTCCTGGAAGATCATGGAAATTTCCTTGCCCCTTATGGAACGGATCTCCGGGCCCCTTTGATCCAGCGAAAGGAGATCGGTCTGGCCCAGTCCCTCCGAATCGAACAGAATCTGTCCGCTGGGAACGCATTTTTTGTCGTTGATGCCTAAAATAGCCTTACAGGTCAGAGATTTGCCGCAGCCCGATTCACCTACCAGGCCCAGTGTCTCACCCTTTTTCATTTCAAAGTTTACGCCCCGGACTGCTGTCAGAAGTCCCTCCGTCATATGAATGTCAACATGGAGGTCTTTGACTTCAAGAATATTATCTTTGTTCATGTTTCCTCTCCTTGCCCGCTTTGGCGGGCGTCAATTCCATATCTGGAAGCAGCTTTCTTTTATTTATAGGGGTCGGCGGCGTCGCGGATTCCGTCTCCCAGGAAATTGAAGGCAAGAACTGCGATGGTCACAAAAATGATGGGTATCAGCTTATGGGGATTGCTTGCGACATCAGTGACGGAGCTTGCCTCCTGGAGCAGCACGCCCCAGCTGGTTGCGGGAGATTTGATGCCGAGTCCCAGGTAGGACATGGAAGTCTCACCCACGATGGAGCCCGGAATGCCGAGAGTGACCGAAACGATCAGGTAACTCATAAACCCGGGAACCAGGTGTTTCCAGATGATCTTCCAGGTGGATACGCCGGAAAGTCTTGCCGCCATGACATAATCCTCATTCTTCAGGGACAGGAATTTTCCGCGGACCACCCGGGCCATTCCGGTCCAGTTGATAAAGGAGAGAATGATGGTTATGTAAAAATACATCTTTACGGTGGAGATTCCCGGAGGAATTGCCGCAGAGAGGGCCATCCAGAGAGGAATCTGAGGAACGGCTCCGATGACCTCGATGATTCTCTGGATCACGATGTCAATGGCTCCTCCGAAATATCCGGAGATGGAACCGATGGTAACGCCCAGGAAGAAGCTGATGACGGCGCTGGCAAAAGGGATGGTCAGGGAGATACGGCTTCCCAGAAGTACACGGGAGAAGATATCCCGTCCCAGGGAGTCCGTTCCGAAGAGCATGATCTTCGCGCCGCTTCCGCCATTGCTTCCCTCGCTCACACCAAAGAGGTGGATGTCGCAGGGAATCAGTCCCAGGATCTTATATTCCGAGCCGTGTACGAAGAAACGCAGCTTATAATATTCCGATGTGTCCTCCGTGATGGTCACGGAAAAGTCCGTCTTGTCAATGGTCTTCTCCAGTTTGTAGATATGAGGCCCCACAAACTCGCCCTCATAGGTCCAGTGAATCGTGGAGGGAGCGCTGTTCTTGTACAGGGCATCAAACTCATCCAGCGAGTAGGGCGCCAGGAAATCCGCAAACAGAGCGCACACATAGAGGATCAGCAGGATGAGCATGGAGAATTTTGCAAGCTTATGCTTTTTCAGCTTTCTGCCCATCAGGGTCCATTGGGAAGCAAGATAATAATCATCGTTGGTTTTCTGTTTCTTTTTCCACATTATCTGCCACCTCCTGAGTAACGGATTCTGGGATCCAGGAATGCCAGTGCGATATCGGAGAACAGAATACCGATGACAACCAGAACTGCCTGAACCATGACGATTGCCCCGGCAAGATACATATCCTGCGCCTGAAGGGCTTTAAAGAGTACGGGTCCCTGGATCTGCATGTTCAGCACCATGGCAGTTACCGTAGAGCCGGAGAACAGGCTGGAAAGTACGCCGCCCAGGCCGGAGACAGTGGGATTGATGGCAGCGCGGAAGCAGTACTTCATGATGATGGTGCGCTCCGGCACGCCCTTTGCCCTTGCAGTCAGGGTGTATTGTCTGCCGACCTCGTCCAGCATCTGAGCCCGCACGGAACGAATGATACCGCAGGTGCCGCTGGTGCCGATGACAAGAATCGGAATGATCATTCTTTTCAGAAAATCACCGAAATTATACAGGTGTATGCCGTTTTGCAGCATTTCCTGTGTAAACAGGCCCACGTTTGCATTTCCCGTCCATTTGTAGGACAGGTACATCAGCACAATGGCGAGAATAAAGTTTGGTATCGCCGCACCCAAAAATCCGATGACGGAGGAGACGTAATCTCCGACGGAGTACTGGTGAGTGGAAGCGTAGACTGCGATGGGCAGAGATACGGCATACTGGAAAATCATGATGATTGCAGTAACCAGAATCGTCAGTCCGAGCCGGTCGTCCACCACATCCCAGACATCCCGCCCATAGGCGAAGGAATACTTCCAGTTGTGATGGGAGCCATAGAGCCGATAGTAGGTGGAATCCGTGGGAGTCCAGATTATGTCCTTGATCCATTTGATATACTGTTCATGAATGGGCAGATCCAGTCCGTAGTCCGCCCGGAGCTGCGCAGCGTAATCCGCGTCTACGATTTCGCCCTCCGTTGCAAGCGCTGCAATGTGAGCGGAAACATAATCTCCGGGGGGAAGCTGGATGACGAAGAAAACAAGAATCGAAATTAAAAGTAATGTGGGAACGAACATCAGAATGCGCTTCACGATGTACTGTACGAGATCCTTTTTGAAGAAATCGCTCACAGATTCCAACAGGGTTTTCTTCGGAACGCCTTCATGCATGCTCTCTGATTTGTACGCATTTTCTTCCATTGGAAAATTCCCTTTCTTGAAAAATCCGGAGGCATGGGAACGGGTCCCCGCCTCCGGAAGTCATTGTCTTATAAGAAATTACGTCGTGACCAAAGCATCACGAAGGGACACTTTTTTACTCTGTCTTGAACAGTGTCCAGTAGTGGATGATGTTCTGGTACTGATACAGGTCGTCAGATACCAACAGATCCGGATAGTTGTGAACCTTGGAGCTGACCAGGCTGTAAGCGCCGGCTGCCTTCAGGTACGCGATGGTCCAGAGGTTCTCTTTGTGGAGATTGTAGATATCCAGAGTGTACTGATCTCTCTCGGCTGAGTCGGGAGTTGCTTTCCATTTCTCATAGATCTCTACCAGCTTTGCCATATCTCCCTCAGGCTTCACACCCTGCTCGCCGTTTGTGCCGTAGTAGGTGCCGTACTCGCCGTACCACTCAGCGGACTGAGCGATGGGAACGAAGGGCTGTACCCTGGATTTCAGGGAAACGCCGCCGATGGCAGTGTGAGGTCCAAGGATTGCATACCAGTTGTTGTTGTCAACTTCCGTGTCAAATGCGGATACTTCGATATCCTTTGTGGCACAATTGATGCCTGCTGCCTTATAATACTGCTCAAAAACAGGATAAGCATCCGCAGCGCCGGAATCCGTATAGGTGTAAATTGTCAGAGTAAAGTCCGTGCCGTCTGCAAAATCATAGAAGCCGTCGCTGCCCATCACAAGGCCGCATTCTTCCAGAAGCTTCTTTGCGTTGTCTACACTGTAGTCAGTCCACTTTGCTTCCCACTCTGCGTCGTAGCCGAAGTTTCCTTCCTGAGGAGCACACTGGCCGGGCTCCAGGAAGCCTTCCGAAAGGAGACCGGAAACCTGGTCGCGGTCCACACAGATGGACATAGCCTCACGGAATTTCACGTTGGAGAACAGATCAGCATAATTCTTGTCGGTGCAGGTGTAGTTGAAGGTGAGCAGATAGGATCCCCAGTTCGTGCTTGCCAGGGTACGAAGCTGTGCCTTGTCGCCCAGGTCGGTGAGAAGGGAGGAGATATCCTGCATTGCCACCTCGATGATATCCAGCTCGCCGGAACGGAACATCAGCTGATCCTGTCCGTCCTCGGAGGTTGCGTTAAAGTGGATCTCATCACAGTAGGGAAGCTGCTGTCCCTGTGCGTCAACCTTCCAGAAGTAAGGGTTGCGCTCCAGAATGCAGAGCTGTGCATCCCTGGAATTGTTGCCTTCCTTTGTGGTCAGCACATAGGAGTTCAGGTTGGGAATGCCGTCCTCGTTCCACCAGTAGTAGGTGACAGCCTTGCCCAGGTCGCTGACGGTTGCGGCGTCGATGCCCTTTGCCTGCGCATTGAGGAGCACCTGCTCGTCGCTGAGGCCTGTCTTTTCCCAGTAGGGATTCTCCACATAGACGGAATCCGGAATCATGTCATTCAGATAGTGCTCGGGAGCCCAGCACCACTTGAAGTCGCCGTTTTCAACAAAGTCAGCGGGGAACTTGGGATTTGCGAAGGTCCAGGTAACGGTGTAGTCGTCAACCTTTTCCAGGTTTGCCCATGCGTCTTCCCCGTCTACGGTCTCTTTCAGAGCAGCCCAGCTCTTCTTGGTGTCGTAGTTGGTGAGATGGCACATATAGTACCAGAAGGTGATGTCGTCGGCATTGAAATCTTCGCCGTCGGACCACTTCATGCCTTCTCTGAGCTTGAAGGTCCATACCGTGTAGTCGTCGTTGTGTTCAAAGCTCTTGATGACGTTTGCGTAGTAGGTTCCGTCGGAATTGTAGCGGATGATACCTTCCAGAACGGGTCTGGAAAGGCCCCAGCTGCCGCCTGCACCCAGCAGATTGATCACACCGCCGTATGTACCGATCTCCAGGGGATTTCCTGCCGCGTCTGCCGTATCTACAAAGATATCGTCCGCTGCGGGAAGTCTGTCCTCCAGCTTGGGAAGGGTTCCGCCCTGTACCAGATCCGCAAGCATGGGAGCCTCGCTGTAGCCCTGTGCCTCAGGGGCAGGGGTCGTTTCCGGGGTGGATTCCTCCGGGGTCGATTCTGACGGTGTTGATTGCTGCACATCTTCCGAAGAACCGTTGGAGACGCTGTCGCTCGGATTGCTATTGTCCGGACCGCAGGCTGCCAGAGAAACGGCCATTGTGCCTGCTAAAAGCAGCGCAATGAGTCTTTTTTTCATAAAAACATCCTCCTTTATTTAGTTAGAAATGCTGAACCCATCAACAATTTCTACAGTCAGTATAACAATTGAGTGGAAAGAACTGCTACGCATCTGTTGTCTTTTTTGGTGCTTATATTGCAAATTTTGCTTTTTTGTTTTATAATTTATTTGTGTTTTGCACAATACTGCTAAAAACAATAGATTGAATTTGTGCATTTTTACTGTTTTTTGTGTTCTTTTGATGAAAGATAAGAGTTGAAAAAGCAAAAACAGGAAAACTGACTGTCACAGGGGATAGGGAGGAAGAGATGCTGATTGACAATACAGTATTATATGAAGGAAGTAAAATGATCGAGATCAACAAGCCGGGAAATTCCTTTTTTTATTTTTTTGACTGGGACGAGCGTTCCTATATTATCAACATGGAATTCCAGCATTTTCATCAGTTTTATGAGCTGTGTATCTTTCTGGACGAGCAGGCGGGGCATCTGATCAACGGGGCCTGGCATGACCTGCGCTGCTGTGATATCGTGGCCATCCGTCCCTCGCTGCTGCACAAGACAACCTATCCGGAGGGCGCGCCGAACAAACGTCTCATTATCAATTTTGCCATACCGTCCCAGCCAAACGGCCTGGAGTCATGTATGAAAAGCATCTACAGCATTTTTGACGGCGAGGTGCCCATCTACCGTTTTGAGGGGCGTTACAAAAAGGCGGTTTTCGAAAAGCTGAACGACATTTATTATCTTTCTCAGAGCCCTAACGAATTGTCCAATCTGGCCATTCATCAGAAGTTTATTGAATTTTTGAGCCTGATTTACCAGTACCGGGATAAAAATGTGTACACGGATCAGGTGGACTTCGATAACATTACCAATAAGATCTACGGTATCACCGCCTGTATCCACAACCGCTATACGGAGGATCTCTCCCTGGCCTCGCTGTCAAAGGAGTTTTATGTCAGCAGTTATTACCTGTCTCATCAGTTTAAGCGGGTTACCGGCTTTACGTTGACGGATTATATCTCCATGACCAGAGTGCGCAACGCGCAGACGCTCCTTCTCTCCACGGATATACCGATTACGGAGATAGCGCTCCAGAGCGGTTTTAAAAGTTTTTCCCAGTTTAACCGGGCGTTCAACAAATTTTTGCAGATGTCACCCTCAAAGTTCAGACGGGAGGGCGGGAAATAGAGAAGCCTTCTGATATGCATGGTTTGCGTAAAAGCTCGTTGAACTCGTACAATATAGACAAAATCACAGCGACAATTTCGTAAATATTGTGCAATGGATGAACAAATCATAGAGGATAAAAGCAAAAAGTGCAATCTGATAAGATAAAAAAACAAGAGATGCGTGGAAATGGAAACTGACCTTTGGTAAGATTGGTTCAACAGTGGTGTTTTCGGCGGAATTTTCAGACCGCCGGATCGCGAGACGCCGAAAAGCGGCATCATGGAGGTTGAGTGGCTTATGAAGAAGAACCTGATTATATTTACGGACAGCGGCGATACCATTATCGACGAGGGAACCCAGGTTTTTGACGAGAGAGGAATCGTCACAGGAGCGGAGTTTATTCCCGGGGCGGGAGAGGTGCTCCGACAGCTGAAGGAGGAGGGCTACCGTATTGCACTCGTGGCCGACGGGGAATGGGAGTCTTTCCAGAATGTCTACAGGGAGAACGGTCTGGGATATTGCTTTGAGGAGTGGATTGTCTCTGAGGTGGTGGGAGAGCAGAAGCCTGCCAGGTCCATGTTCGATACAGCCATGGGGAAGATGAAGCTGACGGAGGCCGACAAGCCCTTTATCGTCATGATCGGAAATAATCTGAAGAAGGACGTGGCCGGGGCGAACCGGTACGGGATTACCTCCGTGTGGCTGGACTGGTCCCCCAGATATTTTCACAGTGTGGAGGAGCCGGACTGGCAGCCGGATTACACGGTGAAGACGCCGGAGGAGCTGAAGGCGCTCATCGGGCGGCTGGAGGAAAGCTGTGTCGGGAAGAAAGAGCTGATCCGGCGGATGACAGAAAAGATTGACAGGATGGTGGATGCCTTTTCTCGTATCCTGTATGAGACCGACGATATTTTCCTGAAGAACATGGAGAGCCACAATCTGGCGGGGGACGACATCGCCAGGTATCAGTACTGGGAGTGGACCCAGGGGGTGGGGCTGTTCGGCTTATGGAAGCTGTTCTGCTATGAGAAGAAGGAAATCTATCTGGATACCTTGAAGAAATATTATGACAGGCAGATCGGGATCGGGTTCCCGGCGCTGAACGTCAACACCGCGGCGCCTTATCTGACCATGTCCTTCCTGGCGGAGTACACCGGGGAGGAAAAATACATGCGGCCCTGCGTGGAGGCGGCCAGAGAGGTCATGGAATCCTTCCCCCGGACAAAGGAGGGCGGTTTCCAGCACAAGACCTCGGACAGCGTAAACGAGCAGGAATTGTGGGATGACACACTGTATATGACGGTGCTGTTTTTGGCCAATATGGGGCGGATTTTGCAAGATGACGAAATGAAGGCGGAGGCGGAGTACCAGTTTCTGCTGCACGACAAATATCTTTGTGACAGGGCCACGGGGCTGTGGTATCACGGCTGGAGCTTTCAGGAGAAGAATAACTTTGCGGGGGCATTCTGGGGCAGAGGAAACTGCTGGATCACAATGGCAATTCCGGAGTTTCTGGAGATCCATGACTGCAGCCGGCCGGTGAAGAGGCTTCTGGTGAATACGCTGAAGGCGCAGATTGCCAGTCTGCAGGCATATCAGGCGCCCGACGGCATGTGGCACACTCTGGTGGACGACGAGGATTCCTATGTGGAAGCAAGCGCCACCTGCGGCTTTGCCTACGGCATTCTGAAGGCGGTGAAGGACGGTCTGGCGGACAGATCCTGTCTGGAGACCGCGGCCAGGGCGGCGGCTCCCATCCTGGACTACATATCCGACGAGGGCGTGGTGAACCAGGTGTCCTACGGCACTCCCATGGGACGTTTGTCAAAGGACTTTTACAAGGAGATCGAGCTGCGTCCCATGCCTTATGGCCAGGCGCTGGCGATTTTGTTTCTGATGGAGTACAGAACGATGGTCTGAGTGAGGAATATGGGTATGAAGCTTGGAAGGCAGTGGGATGAAAGATTAAAGATGTGGGATGAGGCCTTCGGGCGGAATCTTTACACGCAGCTGGAGGAAACGGCACTTTCCGGCTTTACCACCATGGAGCAGCTGACGCTGGAGCAGGCTGCAGCCGGGAGTTTCCGGCCTTTCCCAAAGGGGACGCAGTGGGGAAGGAAGTGGGAGTACGGCTGGTTTCGGACGGAGGTTACAATGCCGGAGGAGGCTGCGGGAAAGCGAATTCTGCTGCATCTGGGGCCGGGGCCGGAGATGCTGGTATTTGTTAACGGCGTGGAGGCGGGCTCCATAGACAAACAGCATGCCATGGTGGAGCTGACGGGCTGTGCCGTACCCGGCCAGCGCTTTGAGATTTATGCGGAATGCTATGCGGGACACGGCGTCCGGCCGGAGAGCGGAGGAATCTTCCGGCGGGACGATGTGACGGTGCCGGAGCCCCCCCACTGTCAGTGTGTGGTGGGGAGCAGTCATTTCGGCATCCACAATGAAGAGATGGCTGCCGCGTATGCGGATTACCACACGCTGTATGAGTTGTGGAAGGTGCTGCCGGACAGGGATCTGCGCACCATGAAGATCGGGGAGGCATTGCAGCGGTTTACCTTTGCGGCAGATTTTGAGGCGAAGGAGCCGCAGCGCAGCGACAGTGTCCGGGAGGCGGCAAAGCTGCTTGCGCCGCTTTTGGAAAAAAGAAACGGGGACACGGTGCCGGAGTATACGGTGTTCGGACAGTCCCATCTGGACCTGGCCTGGCTCTGGCCGTTGGAGGAGACGAAGCGGAAGGCGGCAAGAACCTATTCCAACCAGGTGGCGCTGATGGAGCGGTATCCGGACTATAAATTCCTGCTCTGTTCTCCCACGGTTCTGGAGTACCTGAAGGCATATTACCCGGGGCTGTATGAGCGGGTAAAGGAGAAGGTGAAGACGGGGCAGTTCGTGCCGGAGGGCGCGGTGTATGTGGAGAGCGATACAAATCTGGCGGGAGGCGAGAGTCTGGTCAGGCAGTTCGTGCTAGGGAAACGCTGGTTCCAAAGGGAGCTTGGGGTTGACAGCAGGATGACCTGGCTGCCGGATACCTTTGGCTTTTCCGGCGCGCTGCCGCAGATTATGAAGGGGTGCAGAGTGCCGTATTTTGCCACCCAGAAGCTGCTGCGCTGCGACCCGGAGTGTGAGCAGTTTCCCTATAACGTGTTCTGGTGGGAGGGGATTGACGGCACCAGAACCTTGTCCCATATCTATAAAAAGAACAATGCCGTTTTTCATTCCGGCGCACTGAGGCAGCGCTGGGAGGAGGATCGGAATCAGAAGCAGGACATTGATACTTTTCTGTTTCCCTTCGGCTACGGGGACGGCGGAGGCGGCCCTACGGAGCTGATGGTGGAGACGGCAGAGCGCTGCCGGGATCTGGAGGGGGCTCCCAGGTGCACCATGGAAAGTCCCACTGCCTTTTTTGACAGGCTAGACGGAAGCGCCGTCAGAAATGTCTACTACGGCGAGCTGTATCTGGCGTGGCACAGGGGGACCTACACCGCCCAGGCCAGAATCAAGCGGGGAGTCCGTCTTGCGGAGTACGCGCTGCGGGAGGCGGAGTTTTTAGCCGGGCTGCTGCGGCTGACGGGCCGGTGGGAGGATGGTTCCGGGGAGGAAGCGGTTCTGGAGAAGCTGGAACAGCTCTGGGAGCTTCTTCTTTTACAGGAATTTCACGACATTCTGCCGGGCAGCTCCATAGAGCGGGTGAACCGGGAGGCGGAGGAAGCCCTGGAGCAGGTGGAGCGGGAGAGCAGAGAGCTTGCGCAAAAGCTGTCCTGCAGGCTGGCTGCCGGAAGGGTTCTGTTTAATTCCTTAAGCTGGGAGAGGGCGTTTTGTGGGGTGAAGCTGCCGCCCTGCGGATATGTGAGGCTGGGACAGGATGGGGAAGGTGTATCCGGGGGACAGGACCTTGGGACTGCACAGGGGCAGACGTCGATTCCTGACGGGGATGGGGCTGCCTTTGAGAATTCCTTCTACCGGGTCAGGCTGGACGGTCAGGGACAGATTGTCAGTCTCAGGGACAGCAGGACAGGGTATGAATATGCGGAAAAACCGCTGAATCAGTGGAAACTGTACCGGGATGTGAATATAGATTATGATGCCTGGGAGCTGGGACGGATGTACGAGCAGGCTCCGGAGAGGCTGGAGGGCAGCTGCAGCCTTTGGACGGAGGAGACTTCCGGCGGGATGACGGTGCTGGTGGAGCGGCGGGAGTCCTATTTCACGGCAAGGCAGCGGATCTGTTTTCGGGCGGACAGTCCCCGCATCGACTTTGAGACGGAAGTGGACTGGCAGGAAAACCACAGGATATTGAAGGTGGATTTCCCCACCACGGTCTTTACCCGGGAGGTGCTGGCGGAGATCCAGTTCGGCTATATCAGACGCCCCACCCATAAGTCCAGGCAGTACGAGCGGGATCTGTATGAGACCTGTCACCACAAGTACGCGGTGCTGACGGACGGAGAGAACGGTTTTGCCCTCTTAAACGACTGTAAGTACGGGATGTCCGCGGAGGACAGCAGGCTTTCCCTGACCCTGCTTCGGGCGCCGGTGATTCCGGATATGAGGGCGGATAAGGGTCTTCAGCGTTTTACCTATTCCGTTCTGCCCTTTTCCGGGCCGTTTTCGGAAAGCAGGGTGACGGAGGAAGCCTACGAGTGCAATGTGAGTGTCACCGCTTCCGGCTTTGCCGGGGAAGTGACCCGGGAGGCTGTGGGAGCGGACGCCGTGGAAGAAAGCGTTTCTTTCTTCCGGTTACAGGGGGGCCATGTGGTTCTGGAAACCTGTAAGCCGGCCTTTGACCGAAGAGACGGCGTTGTGCTCCGGCTGTATGAAGCAAAAGGGTGCGCCGGGGAGACCACGCTTCTGGTTCCCGACAGGGTAAAGCGGGTTTTTGCCTGCAATTTGCTGGAGGAGGTTCAGGAGGAGCTTGCGCTGGCCGGGGGAAGGGTGCGGCTTGGGTTCCGTTCCTTTGAGATCAAAACGCTTCTGCTTGAGGTTTGAGAAAAAAGCTGGAGAGGTGTGGGCTATGTATGATATCGGAATTGACGTGGGAGGCACCGGCATCACCGCCGGACTGGTGGACGACAGCTGCAGGATTGCGGCGACGAAGAGCATTGTCACGGACAGAAGCATGACGGCGAGGGGCATGTCGGAGATGCTGGTGAAGCTTGCCGGAGAACTGATGGCGGAGAACGAGGTTCCGTCCTCCAGAATCCGCACCATCGGCGTGGGGGTGCCGGGTACGGCAAACCGCAGGACGGGAAGGATTGAGTATGCCAACAATCTGCCCTGCTGCCAGGGGAATGTGAGGCAGCTTCTGCAGGGACAGACCTCCAAGAAGATTTATTTTGAGAATGACGCCAACGCCGCGGCCTGGGGAGAGTATCTGAGCCTCGGTAAAAAGCCGGATTCCTTTGTCATGGTGACGTTGGGAACAGGCGTGGGCGGGGGGATTATCCAGGACGGAAAGATTCTGCGGGGCATCAATTATGCCGCCGGGGAGCTGGGACATATGACCATCCGTTACAACGGAGTTCCCTGCAACTGCGGCAGAAAGGGCTGTCTGGAGGCCTATGCTTCCGGAGAGGCGCTGATCGGGCTGGCGCAGAAGGCCATGGAAAAAAAGAAGAGGAGCCTGCTGTGGGATCTGTGCCGGGAGAACCAGGGACATATGAACGGCAAGCTGATCTTTGACGCATACCGGCGGGAGGATAAGACGGCGGTGAAGGTGATTGTAAAGTATGCGGAGTACCTCAGCGAGGGACTTGCCAACATTATCAATCTGCTGCAGCCGGAGGTGCTCTGCATCGGAGGCGGGATCAGCAGGTCGGGGGATATCCTGATGCCGCTTCTGCAGGAGATGGTGCGGGATAAGATCTATTCCAGGGATTCCGCGGAAAACACCAGACTGGTGGCTGCGAAGCTGGATAACGACGCAGGAATTATCGGCGCGGCAAAACTGCGGCTTTGCAAATAAAGTCCGCAGGTATTCAAAGGACTGACAAGAAAGCCTGCAGACGCGGGCAAAGGAGAAGGGATATGGAGAAGCATTATCAGAAGATGCTCCGGGATACGGAGGACAGGGTGGTGAAGTCCCTGCAGATTCAGGTGTTGGATCGGGAGAGCCCCAGGTACGGCGGCTTTGCGGATCCGACGGGGATTGTGCAGGCCAAGTTTGCCATCTATCGGATCGCCGGCATGGCGGCGGCTTATTGTAATGAGGATACCTGCTTTTATCGGGACGGGAGGGTGTATGACAGCATTTTGAAGGGGTTGGACTATGTGGCTAGAGTCCAGCATGAGAGTGGGCTGTTCGATTACATCACCTGCAACTTCTTTTCCGCGCCGGACACGGCGTTTTGCATCAAGAAGCTTCTGCCATTATACCAGTATCTGAAGTGCAGAAGGGACAGGGAGGCAGAGCCGGAGCTGACGGAGGAAGAGAACTGTATCCTGGGAAGGGTGGAGCAGATTGTGCGGCAGGGTGCATACGGCCTTTTACAGGGCGGCTTCCACACCCCGAACCACAGGTGGGCCATCGCTTCCCTGCTGATGAGCTGCAGCAGGCTGTTTGACTGTAAGGAGATGGAGACGGCGGCCTTTACCTATCTGAATGAGGGAATCGACTGCAACGAGGACGGGGAGTTTGCGGAGAAGTCAGCCGGGAATTACAACAGAGTCAACAATGACGCCATGATTCTGTTGTCCGAGGCCACGGGAGATCCCTCCTATGAGCAGAATGCCGTCCGCAATCTGCGGATGATGCTGACCTACTGGGAGCCGGACGACAGCGTGTTCACGGCAAACTCCACCCGGTTTGACAAGGACAGACTGATCTATCCCAAAGACTATTACATGGAATATCTGAAAATGGGAATGAAGTACCATATTCCGGAGTTTCTGCAGATGTGCAACACCATTTTTGATATTGTTGACAGGCGCCACATCACTTCTCCCGATTTCCTCATCTGGTTTATGCTGAACCCGGAATACCGGAGGCTGGAGTTTGAGGGCAGCTACAGGCGGCCCGATTTTGGGAGCTTTTACCGGGAGTCCGGGATTGCCAGGGGGCAGCAGGGCAGATTCACCTATACGGTGATGAACGGGAAGTCCAATTTCCTGTACCTCCACAACGGCACCATGAAGCTGGAGATGAAGGTGGCGGGAAGCTTCTGCGAGCACAGGGCCTTCAAGAGCGAGCGGATGGAGCGGCTGTCGGAGGGTGAGTACCATTTGAGTCAGGTGATGCGTGGCTGGTATTACCTCCCCTTTGCCGAAAAGCCGCCTACCAGCGACTGGTGGAAGATGGATAACGCCTCCCGGGATCAGAAGCTTGGGCCTGACATGCACATTGACGTGTGGGTGAAGGAAGCGGAGAACGGGCTTGACGTGCGGGTGAAGACCTCCGGCGTGGAGGGCGCTCCCTGGCGGATTGAGATGGCCTTCTCAGGTGTGGATTTCCTGACCAACGATTATGTGGATCTGCCGTTGACGGGCAGCGAGACGGTGGTGGTGAAGCAGGGCTTTACGGAGATCGGAAACGGGAAGGACACGCTGATTGTGGGCCCCTGCTTCGGAGAGCACCATTTCACCGAGGGCAAGGAGGACAGCGAGGGGAAGACACCCGGCGCAGCGACTCTTTACCTCACCGCCTACACGCCCTTTGACCGGGAGATCCGGATCCGGGACAAGGTGAGCTGCTATCACTGAGGGATTTATTTTGCGGAACATGGGGTACTGAGGGTAAGATAATTCCGGGAATATGTGCGGCGGCAACAGAAGGCGGGAGGAGAAATGGAGAAAGGGGCAGAGACGGAGGCAAACGAAACGAGAGAGAGCAGACAGTGGGAATGTGAGGCGCAGAAGAAGGAGTGCAGGCAGGCCGGCGACGAAGAACTGGCGAGAGCCTTTGTGCCCCACCTGCGCTATGACCGGGCGGAGCCCTTTGCACTGCAGGGAATCGGCTATACCCTGTTTCGGGATTCCCGCGGGGAGGCCGGGGGAGCCAGTGGGAAAAGCCCATCCTGCAGCCGGGTTCTGGAGGCACCCACGGGAGGATGCGTCATCGAGTATGCCTTCTATTATGATTTTGATATTCAGCATCTCTACGATCTGGAGCATGCCTTTGTGTATCTTGATAAAGACGGGGTGATTGCAGGGGTGGAGAGCAGTTTTCACGGAAAATTTTTGAACAGCCGGATTGAGGGCGTGACGGAATTTGAAGGCAGTCATCCTGTGCTGTATGTGCAGCCGGGAAAACATGCGCTTTTGCCTGCGCCGGAGTATTTCAGGCTGGTGATCGACAGGGACACGGCCTGCGGCCAAAACGCGGGCCGGGATGGATTTCTCATCAGCGATATGTTCTGGGGCAGGCTTTTTACGGACGCCGGGTTTGACCGCAGGGTGGAGGAATACATCCGCGGCAGGTATGCCTTTGCTCCCACCTGGGAATTTACGGCAAAGAGTCCCGACGGGCGCAGTGCGGAGGAGCTTCTCATGCCTTATGGGGAGCTGGACGGGCTGATCGTGGAGAGGCTTGGGGATTGGAGCAGACGGATCGCCATGGAGGGCTCTGTTGGAAGGAAAATTACTTTCGGCAATTGATAAAAATGTGCAAGGGGGTATGGGAATGCAGTACATATCATTTGACCAGTCCAGAGAATACGACCTGATTCTGCTGGGCAGGGTGGCAATCGACTTTAACCCGGTGGATTTGAACCGACCGTTGGAGGAGAGCAGCAATTTCAACAAGTATCTGGGGGGATCACCCGCCAACATTGCGGTGGGCATGGCCCGGCTGGGCAAGAAGGTCGGGTTTATCGCCCGGGTGTCCGACGACCAGTTCGGGGATTATGTGACCCACTATTTCCGGAAGGAGGGCATTGATACCAGCCACATTACCCGGTGCAGAAACGGGGAAAATCTGGGCCTGACCTTCACGGAGATTATCAGCCCCTCGGAGAGCCGGATTTTAATGTATCGGGACGGGGTGGCGGATCTGATGCTGGAGCCGGAGAACGTGGACGAGGAATATATCAGAAAGGCAAAGGCGCTGTTGATCTCCGGAACCGCTCTTGCGGCCAGCCCTTCCAGGGAGGCTGCGCTGAAGGCGCTGATGCTGGCAAAGAAGAACGGTGTGGCAGTGATCTTTGACATTGATTACCGGGCTTACACCTGGAAAAACAGAGATGAGATTTCCGTCTATTATTCCCTGGTGGCAGCACAGAGCGATTTGATTTTGGGCTCCAGGGAGGAGTTTGACCTGACGGAGCATATTCTTGGTGTCTGCGAGAATGACAAAGAAAGCGCCAGGCGCTGGCAGGACTGCGGCTGTAAGATTGTGGTAATCAAGCATGGAAAGGAAGGTTCCACGGCCTATACCTGCGACGGCAATCACTATGCGGTGAAACCTTTTCCCACCAACGCCCTGAAGGGGTTCGGCGGGGGAGACGGCTATGCGTCCTCCTTTATCCGGGCGCTGATCGACGGATGCAGCGTGCCGGAGGCATTGGAGTATGGATCCGCCTCGGCCTCCATGCTGATTTCCGCACACAGCTGTTCCGCGGCCATGCCCACTCTTGCACAGGTGGAGCAGTTTATCCGGGAAGAGAAGGAAAAGTATGGGGAAATGGTGGTGCTGCAGTAAACATCCTCATTCTGTGGAAAGGCAAAGAAAAAGAACAGGTTTCAGGAATACCCGCAAAGGGCGGGAAGGAGGTATTCTTATGTACGAAAATCCGGAGTTCAATGCGAAAGGAGAGAAAATTCTCTGTGAGGAGAAGGGAAAGAACAGTCACATGCTGATGGACGTGCGCGTGCAGAAGCTGGCGGCGGGACAGAAGGTGAGGCTGTTGGAGCAGGAGAGGGAGACGGCGATTCTGCTGCTTGCGGGAAAGGTTGTCTTTGCCTTTGAGGGACGGAGAGAAAGCGGCGCAAGACGCAGTGTCTTTCTGGATAAACCCTACTGTCTGCATTGCTGCCGCAGGAAAGAGATGATTGTCACGGCGGAGGAAGACAGCAGGCTGCTGATCCAGCAGACTACGAATCCGGACGGGTTTGACACGGTGTTTTATACGCCCGAGATGTGCACTCTGGAGGAGTTCGGCAAGGAGCAGTGGGACGGTACTGCCCACAGGCAGGTGCTGACTGTGTTTGACTATGAGACCGCGCCCTATTCCAATATGGTGATGGGGGAGGTGTTCCACAAGCCGGGCTGCTGGTCCAGCTATCCGCCTCACTACCATCCACAGCCGGAGCTGTACTATTATGAGTTTGATAAGCCCCAGGGCTTTGGGGTGGGCTTTGACGGGGAGGAGTGCTTCCGGGTGGGTGACCAGGGATGTCTTGCGATCACGCCCATGCACGCTCATCAGCAGGTGGCGGCTCCTGGGTATCGGATGTACTATGCATGGCTGATCCGGCACCTGGAGGGCGATCCCTGGCGCAAGACGCGCATTGTGGCGCCGGAGCATGATTGGTTAGGGTGAAGAGAAAAAAGAAGGGTGGGTCAGATATGGCGTATATGACGACGGCGCAGGCGCTGGTTCGGTTTCTGGATAACCAGTATGTGTCCTTTGACGGGCGGGAAAACAAGTTTGTAGAAGGCATTTTTACCATATTCGGACATGGGATCGTCTGCGGTCTGGGGGAGGCGTTGGACAGCTGCCCCGGGGGACTGAAGGTCTATCAGGGAAAAAACGAGCAGGGGATGGCGCACGCTGCCGCTTCCTTTGCAAAGCAGAACAACAGAAGAAAGATCGTCGCGTGTGCGTCTTCCATCGGGCCGGGGGCGGCGAACATGATAACGGCGGCGGCCACGGCCACGGTAAATCATGTGCCGCTGCTGCTGTTTCCGGCGGACGCATTTTCCACCAGGCAGCCGGATCCGGTGCTGCAGCAGTTTGAACAGGTTAATTCTTTAGCCACCACCACCAATGACGCTTACCGGGCGGTGTGTCGTTATTGGGACAGGATCGCCCGGCCGGAGCAGCTGATGTCTGCCATGATAAACGCCATGCGGGTGCTGACGGACACGGCGGAGACAGGGGCGGTATGTATTTCACTGCCCCAGGACGTGGAGGGAGAATGCTATGATTTCCCGGAGGAATTTTTCCGGAAGAGAGTTCACCGGATTGTGCGCATCGTACCTGCACAGGAAGAACTGGAGGAGGCGGCGGAGCTTTTGCTGAAGGCAAGAAAACCGCTGGTCATCTGCGGCGGCGGGGTGCGTTATTCCGAGGCCGGGGAGGCGCTGGAGCAGTTCTGTCAGGAGTTTGAGATTCCCTTTGCGGAGACCCAGAGCGGCAAGACGGCATGTCTTTCCTCTCATCCCTGCAATCTGGGAGGAGTGGGAGTCACGGGAAACAGTGCGGGAAACTGCATTGCCAAAGAAGCGGATGTAATCCTGGGAATCGGCACCCGGTTTTCCGACTTTACCACCGGTTCCAAGTCGCTGTTTCGGGAGGATGCGCAGATTGTCACCGTAAATACCTCCCGCTTTGACGCATACAAGCTGGGCGCGGTGAAGGTGGTGGCGGATGCCGGGCTTGCCATTGAGAAGCTGGGTCAGATCCTGCGTCGGGAGGGGTATCGTTCCGGCTATGAAGGGGAGATCAAAGAGGCCAGGGAGGGATGGAAGAGGGAGATGGCCTTTCTTGCTTCTTATTCCTACGGCCAGGACTTCAAGCCCCTGATCGCTGCGGGGGATCCCAGAACCATTCCTGAATTCCATGAGCTGACGGGAAGCGGACTGACACAGACAGCCGTGGTGGCCAGGGTGAGAGAGCGGATTCCGGAGGACGCTATCTGTGTGGGGGCGGCGGGTTCCCTGCCCGGGGACCTGCAGCGGATGTGGACTTCGGACACCCGGTACTCCTACAACATGGAGTATGGTTATTCCTGCATGGGCTATGAGATCGCGGGGGCCTTCGGCTCCAAGCTGGCGGAGCCTGACCGGGAGGTCTATGCCATGTGCGGCGACGGAAGCTATCTGATGTTGCACTCGGAGCTGGTGACTTCCATCCAGGAGCACAGAAAGATCAATGTGCTGCTCTTTGACAACAGCGGCTTCGGCTGCATCAACAATCTGGAGATGTCAAACGGCATCGGGAACCTGGCTACGGAGTTTCGCTTCCGCAACGAAGAGGGGAAGCTTTTGGGAGATCTGATGCCCATCGACTTTGCGGCCTGTGCCGCAGGTTATGGCGTGAAGACCTATCGGGTGAGGAACATGGAGGAGCTGGACGCTGCGCTGGAGGACAGCCTGAAGCAGGCGGGTTCCACGCTGATCGATATCAAAGTGCTGCCCAAGACCATGACGGACGGCTATGGAGCCTGGTGGCATGTGGGCGTGGCGGGAACCTCCGAAAACGAAAAGGTTTGCCAGGCATCTGAAAATAAAAAGAAAAATCTGGAGAAGGCGAGGAAATATTGATGTTGAACAGGGAAAAGGTGCGTTTGGGTATAGCGCCCATCGCGTGGACCAACGATGATATGCCGGATCTCGGCGCGGAAAACACCTTTGAGCAGTGTGTGTCGGAGATGGCGCTGGCGGGTTTTACAGGCTGTGAGGTGGGGAATAAATATCCCAGGGATACGACTGTGCTGAAGAAGGCGCTGGAGCTGCGCGGCATGCAGATCTGCAATGCCTGGTATTCTACCTTTCTCACCACGGCGCCCTATCAGGAGACGGAGAAGGGCTTTATCGAGCATATCACCTTTTTGAAAGAGATGGGAGCAAAGGTGGTGGGAGTCTCTGAGCAGGGTCATTCCATTCAGGGGACGGATAAGTCCATTTTTCGGGACAAATATGTGATGGATGACAGGGAGTGGGAACTTCTGTGCACCGGCTTGAACAAGCTGGGGAAAGTGGCGGCGGACTATGGGATTGCCCTGACCTTCCACCATCATATGGGAACCGTGGTGCAGACGGCGGCGGAGATCCACAGGATGATGGAAAACACGGATCCTGAGCTGGTGGGGCTTCTGTTTGACAGCGGCCATCTGGCTTACTGCGGGGAGGACTATCTGGCGGTGCTGCGAAAGTATGCGGACAGAACCAGACATGTACATTTAAAGGACATCCGCCCGGAGGTGGTGGAGAAGGTAAAAGCAGAAAACCTAAGTTTTCTGCAGGGAGTGCGTCTGGGAACCTTCACGGTGCCCGGGGACGGCAGCCTGGATTTTGGCCCTGTCTTTGACATTCTTGCAGATACGGGCTATGAGGGGTATGTTCTGGTGGAGGCGGAGCAGGATCCCGCGGTGGCAAACCCGCTGGAGTACGCCATAAAGGCCAGAAAATATATTGCGAAGAAGGCGGGGCTGTAACTGATTTTGAGCCGCCCGGGGGCGGCGGAATGGAGGATGAAATGATTAATATCGGAATCATCGGTGCGGGACGTATCGGAAAGGTACATTTGCAGTCCATCACCTATCATGTGAAAAATGCCTGTGTAAGGGCCATTGCCGATCCTTTTATGAATGCGGAGACAGAGGACTTTGCCAGAGGACTGGGGGTTCAGAAGGTTTGCACGGATTACAGGGAGCTGCTTGCAGACCCGGATATCCATGCAGTGCTGGTGTGTTCCTCCACGGACACCCACGCGGCAATTTCCATCGAGGCCATCGAGGCCGGAAAGCATGTGTTCTGTGAGAAGCCGGTGGATCATGCATTGGATCGAATCCGGGCGGTGGAGGAGACTCTTGCCGCTCATCCCGAATGCAGGTTCCAGGTGGGCTTTAACCGCCGCTTTGACCATAATTTTGCGGCTGTGAGAAAAGCCTATGACGAGGGGAAGATCGGCGAGGCGCATGTGCTGAAGATCACTTCCAGGGATCCGGAACCGCCCAATCCCGCGTATATAAAGGTTTCCGGCGGCATGTTCCTGGATATGACCATCCATGACTTTGATATGGCATGTTTCCTGACCAACAGCGACGTGGAGGAAATCTATGTGCAGTCCGCGGTGCTGGTGGATCCGGCCATCGGAGAGCAGGGGGATGTGGATACCGCCATCATCACCATGAAGATGACCAACGGCGCTCTTGCCGTCATAGACAATTCCAGGCGGGCGGCATACGGCTATGACCAGAGGGCGGAGCTGTTTGGCTCCAAGGGTATGGCGGCCACCGCAAACGACACCCTTTCCACGGTAGTTCTTTCCAATGCGGAGGGCGTGACAGGCGAAAAGCCTCTGTTTTTCTTCCTGGAGAGATATATGGAGTCCTTTGCGGAGGAGATGAGACAGTTTGTGGATGCCTGTGAAAAGGGCACGGAGGTGCCGGTGGGAATCCATGCGGGAATGCAGTCCGTAAAGATCGGCCTGGCGGCAAAGAAGTCCGTGGAAGAGCACAGGCCGGTGAAGCCTTCTGAAATCGCGTGAGTAAGAGCGTTTCACAATCTGTTGGAAGGATGGGAGGAAGAGCGATATGTCTTATCAGTTTATCATGCCCAAACAGGTCTTTTACGGCGAAGGGGCGTTGGAGCAGGCGGCTTCGGTAATTTCGGGCTGTGGCAGTAAGGCCCTGATTGTCACGGATCCGGTGATGGTAAAGCTGCAGAATGTAAAGTGCGTCACGGAGCTGCTGGAAAAGGCAGGTGTGGGTTATGCGGTTTTTGACGGTGTGACGGGAGAACCCACGGACAAGATGGTGGAGGCCGGAAGAACGGTGTGGGAGAGTGAAGGGTGCGATTTCCTGATCGCCGTGGGGGGCGGCTCTCCCATTGACACCATGAAGGCCATCGGCGTGGTGGCGGTAAAAGGCGGCTCCATCAATGACTGGTACGGGAAGGAGATCACCGGAACTCTGCCGCCCATGGCGGCCATTCCCACCACCAGCGGAACGGGTTCGGAGGCTACGCAGTTTACCATTATTACAAATACGGAGGCGGACATCAAGATGTTGCTGAAGGGCAGGACACTGATGCCGGATATTGCGGTGGATGATCCCAGGTTTACCATGACCGCACCGCCTGCCATCACGGCGGCCACCGGGCTGGATGCCCTCTGCCATGCGGCGGAGGCTTACACCTCCAGAAAGGCCCAGCCTATGACAGACACGCTGGCGGTCAGCGCCGTGAAGAGGATTTTCCGGTATCTGCCCGTCTGCTATGCCGCGGCCGGCAAGACGGAGGAGAAGGACAGCCGTGAGATTGTGGAGGCGAGAATGCAGATGAGTCTGGCGGCGCTGGAGGCGGGGATTGCCTTCAACAACGCCTCCGTCACGGTAATCCACGGCATGAGCCGTCCCATCGGCGCGCTGTTTCATGTGCCCCACGGAGTCAGCAACGCCATGCTGCTGCCCGCCTGCTTTGAATATGTGTACCGGGAGGCGGCGAACCGGTTTGCCGATCTGGGAAGAGCCATCAAGGCGGCAGATGAGGCGGACGGGGATCAGGAGGCGGCGGAAAAGTTTATTCGTGCCTGCAAAGAGCTGTGCAGCGCCTGCCATATTCCCATGCCGGTGGAGTATGGGATAGACCGGAATGCCTTCCTGGAGAAAATTCCGAAAATGACGGAGGATGCCCTGGCTTCCGGTTCCCCCGGCAATACGAAAAAGGAGCTTTCCGCAGAGGATATTACCGCGATCTATAAATCGCTGATCTTTATGGGAAATCCATACGAAATATGTCCTGTCTATGAGGACGAAAATTATCTGCTGAGGCTTGTGGAGGCATCCGATGCCCCTGATCTGCTGACGGTGTATTCCGACGAAAAGGCAGTGCCGTATTTCAACAGCGATAACTGTAACGGAGATGACTTTCATTATACCACATTGGAACGGATGCAGGAGGCGGTTGATTTCTGGCTGAGGTCATACCGGGACAAATACTTTGTGCGCTGGGCGGTGATTGATAAAAAGGCGGCCTGTGCCGTGGGAACCATTGAGCTGTTCCGCCGTAGGGCTGCGGACTATTTTGACGATTGCGGACTGCTGCGGCTGGACTTGCGGAGCGATTACGAAAAGGAGGAACCCATCTGCAGCATCCTGGAGCTGATCGTTTTGCCTGCCTTTGCACTGTTTGAATGCGGGATGGTTGCCACCAAGATTCCGGCCTTTGCAAAGGAGCGGAGGAAGGCAGCGGAGCGGCTTGGCTTTACCGCCTCCCGGGAGAGCCTTGTGGGCGGGGAGGACGGAAAGAATTACACGGATTATCATGTGCTGATAAAAGACAAGGCATAAAACGTGCGCCGCAGGGCGTAGGACAACAGAAAAGGCGTGGCCCATGGGGTCACGCCTTTTTGGCGGAAAATCCGCGTTCATGATTCAATTAAGCAACAACAGAAACGTTGGTAGCACGGATCTTGCTGCTGTTCTGAGGATCACACTCGGTGTCGAAGGTAACCTTCTGGCCTTCCTCGAGAGACTTGAAGCCCTCAGCGTTGATAGCGGAGAAATGTACGAATACCTCCTCGCCGGTTGCATCGTTGGTGATGAAACCATAACCCTTCTGTGCGTTGAACCATTTTACTGTACCGTTATTCATTGTGGTACCTCCTTAAAAAATATATCGTGTGATTCTAAAACGTAGGACAAAAAAATCACATATTTTTGTAAACCATCATCAAAGTCCTAATGACTTACAAAAATATGTGAGTTCAATGACTTTCATTTAGAATACAAATGTAGTATAGCACCAGTGTTTACGAAATGTCAACAATTATTTTTTGACGTGAATATTTGTCATATTTTTGGGGAAATATGGATATTGAATGGTATCTGTAAGAGGTATCACCCGGATATGGATGCGCAGGGGCAGGGTACATACTCTTATGCAGTGCGCGGATGGGAGCAGAAATGAATGTTTTGTGGTTGACGGCGATGGTGGCTGCGTTGTTTACGGGGTTCTGTGTGGGCAGACTGGCAATGGCGGGGAATGAGGACGGCAAGGAGGCAGCGCCTGAGAATGAGCCGGGCGGCAGGCATACGAAGGAAAGACAGACTTTGGGTGAGGGGGCAGCCGGATCTGTAGGCAGCCCCGTCTCGGGTGAAGTGGAGGATATGTGCGGCGGCGAGAGGCCCACCGTGGTGATCCGACCCAGTGAGGACAGAATCTATGCGCCCACGGGCGGGAAGATAACAAAGCTGTTTCCCATGGGCAATGCGTTTCTGTTCAACACGGAGTTTGGTGCAGAGTTGTATATTCAGGCGGGGGATTGCGGGGATGAGCTGCTGGGGAGGTACTTTCGTCCCCGGATCGTGCAAAATGAAATTGTGGGGAAGGGAAAGCTGCTGCTGGAATTTGACCGCCGGGGACTGGAGGCGGAGGGAGCGTCTCCCCGGGTGTCCGTGGCGGTGGAGACCGGGGAATATGGGAGCGATATCCTTGCCGCTGCCGGGGAACAGGTAAAATCAGGGGAGGAGATTCTGCGGGTTCATTCTGAAAATCGGCTCTTTGACTGACTGCCTGTCCTCAGCGGGAGGATATTTTGAAAAAACAAAGTGGCATGCGCGGCAATTTATGGTATAATGTTGCTCATGCACCCCCTCATACTGCAAATATCTTACAAAGGAAGGAAGTAAAATGAAGAGAGAAGAAATTCGGAAAATGTGGATTGCGGATAACGGAGACGGAACCTACAGCAATCCCATACTGTACACCGATTATTCGGATCCCGATGCGATCCGGGTAGGGGAGGACTATTTTTTGGTGGCCTCTAGCTTTTGCAACGCGCCGGCTGTGCCGCTGCTGCATTCCAAAGACCTGGTAAACTGGAAAGTGATCAATTACTGCATGGAGAAGCTGCCCTTCAGCGCTCTCAACGATTACGACAAGCCCATACACGGCTGCGGAACCTGGGCACCTTCCATCCGTTTTCATGACGGGGTGTATTATGTGTTTGTTCCCATGCCCGACGAGGGAATCCTGATGTGTAAGACGGAGGATCCCTGGGGAAAGTGGAGCGAGCCTGCCTATGTCAGAAAGGTGGTGGGCTGGATCGATCCCTGTCCTTTCTGGGATGACGACGGCAAGGCTTACATGGTCACCGCGTTTGCCAGAAGCCGTATCGGCTTCAAGAGTATGCTCTACATGTCCCCCATGGAGCCGGACTGCTCCGGTGTGTTGGATGACGGGCAGTTTATCTACGACGGGCATGAAACCCAGCCCACCATAGAGGGGCCCAAGCTTTATAAACGAAACGGCTATTATTATATTTTTGCCCCGGCAGGCGGCGTCAAGACCGGATGGCAGACCGTGCTGCGGTCCAGGAGCATCTACGGTCCTTATGAGGAAAAAATTGTGATGCGCCAGGGCGGTTCTCCCGTAAACGGCCCTCACCAGGGAGCCTGGGTGGATACGCCAACAGGGGAAGACTGGTTTATTCATTTTCAGGATGTGGGAAACGCAGGAAGGATCATCCATCTGCAGCCCATGCGCTGGGAGGACGACTGGCCCGTTATCGGCGTAAATGATGTGGACGGCTGCGGAGAGCCGGTGCTGCGGCATAAGAAGCCGGATGTGGGAGCACAGTATCCTGTCTGTGCGCCGGAGGACAGCGATTTCTTTGAGGGAGAGAGCCTGGGGCTGCAGTGGCAGTGGAATGCCAATTATCAGAAAGACTGGTACAGTCTGGGAGACGGCCGGCTCACGTTATACGCTCAGCCCGCGGAGGAAAAACGGCAGCTCTGTGACGTCAGCAATCTTCTGCTTCAGAAGTGGCCGGCGCCGGAGTTTCAGATTACCGCCTGCCTGCACACGGAGAAGCTGGCGGAGGGCGACGCGGCGGGTATGGTGTCCCTGGGAGGCTGCTATACGGCCCTTGTCCTGCAAAAGAAAGGCGGTAAGCTGATTTTGCAGCAGAGAACAGGGAACTGTACGAAGAACGATGAACAGCGAAAGCAGCTGATGGAGCTGGAGTCGGAGACGGTGTACCTGCGTATGCGGGTGGAGAAGGAAACGGATATCTCCTTTGAGATAAGCGGCGACGGCTCGGAGTTTCAGGCTGTGGGAGAGACTGTGCAGGCAACTCCCGGACGCTGGGTGGGCGTGAAGGCAGGACTTTTCGCCATCAACGAGGAAGGCCGTGCAGGAGGCTGTGTGAAGGCCGATTATTTTGTATTTGAAAACTGAAATCCGGAAATGAAAACAGAACAGTGACACTTGACAGATACCCTGTGGGGGTATATTATGGATGTAAGCATAATACCCCCATGGGGTATTTGTGCGGATTGGCAGTGTTATGATCCTTCTTTCCGGGATGCCGCGGGTGCAGGAGCAGACCGGAAGGAATAACTTGTTTATGGATGTTGGGAGGGGATAGAGGGAAGATGAGTGGAGATACTGTAGACAGAAAAGAGACGGAAAAGGCCGGGGAAGGGTGCTGCTGTCAGACCAAGGCGACACCCAGGAGCGAGGAAGAGCTGCGGCAGCTGAAAAACCGCATCAGCCGTATGACAGGACAGTTGAACGGCATTGGGAGAATGTTGGACGAGAACCGTTACTGCGGCGACATCCTGACACAGATTGCGGCGGTGGAAAGCGCGCTTCAGTCCTTCGGCTATCTGGTGCTGCAAAAGCATATGGAGACTTGTGTGGTGGAGGAAATCCAAAAAGGGAATACGGAGATAGTGGAAGAGGCAGTGGAATTGATCCGTAAGCTGAAGTGAGGGAAAAGGAGGGGATTCCGAAAATGAAAGAGAGATATCACATATCGGGCATGACCTGTTCGGCGTGTTCCTCGCATGTGGAGAAGGCGGCAAATAAGCTGAAAGGTGTGAAAAAAGCTTCGGTGAATCTGCTGACGGAGACCATGGAGATTGAGTACGACGAAGAAATCCTGGGCAGGGAGGACATCGAAAGCGCGGTGGAGAAGGCCGGCTACGGGGCTTCCTTTGCGGCGGGCGGCGCAGGAAATCGAGCCGGTTTCGCAGGAGGGAAAGAGGCAGGCGGCGCACAACAGTCCTGTTTTACAGAAGGCGGAAGCTGTGGTTCGGCGGTATCCGGTGTGGGACGGGGCAGGAACGGCAGAGAGAGTCTGAGCAGAAAAGCCAAAGAGGAAGCAGGCGCCATGCGGTGGCGGCTGGGGATCTCCATCGGCTTTTTGATTCCGCTTATGTATGTGGCAATGTACCATATGTATAATGAGTGGTTCGGATTGCCGATTCCCGGTTTTATGCATCTATATTTTCACGGAAATGAAAATGCCATGACCTTTGCCATGACACAGTTTATCCTGTTGCTGCCCATTCTGTACATGAACCGGAAGTTTTTTGCAGTTGGTTTTAAGACCCTGGGGCATCTGTCCCCCAACATGGACAGTCTGATCGCGCTGGGAGCTTCCGCCGCCATAGGCTACGGTATTTTTGCCATGTACCGCATCGGCTATGGCCTGGGGCACGGGGAGATGGCGGTGGTGGAGCAGTATTCTCATGACTTATACTTTGAGTCCGCAGGCATGATTCTCACGTTGATTACGGTGGGAAAGTTCCTGGAGAGCCGGTCTAAGGGAAAGACCAGCGAGGCCATCACAAAGCTGATGGATCTGTCGCCCCGGACGGCTGTGGTGGTGGACGCTTTGGGGAACGAAAGAGAGATCCCCACGGAGGAGCTTTGCAGCGGTGATGTTTTTCTTCTGAAGCCTGGCAGTCTGGTGCCGGTGGACGGCACGGTGCTGGAAGGAACCTCCAGTATCGACGAGGCGGCTATCACGGGCGAGAGTATTCCGGTGGAAAAACAGACCGGGGACAAAGTGGTTTCCGCCACCGTTAACAAGGCCGGATTCCTGAAGTGCCGCGCGGACAGGGTGGGGGAAGATACGACTCTGGCGCAGATCATTCGGCTGGTGGAGGAGGCCGGCGCCAGCAAGGCGCCTATCGCACAGCTGGCGGATAAGGTTGCAGGGGTGTTTGTCCCTGTGGTCATGGGGATTGCGCTGGTGACGCTGGCAGTTTGGCTGATTGCGGGGGCCGGGGCGGAATTTGCCATTTCCTCTGCAATTGCCGTGCTGGTGATCTCCTGCCCCTGCGCGCTGGGGCTGGCCACTCCCGTGGCGATCATGGTAGGAACCGGAGTGGGAGCCGGACACGGTATTCTGATTAAGTCCGGGGAGGCGCTGCAGCAGGCCAGAGAGATTGACACGGTGGTGATGGATAAAACGGGAACCATTACCTCCGGACGGCTGAAGGTCACAGGCGTGGGCTGCTATGTGCAGGATCTGTCCCTGGAGACGCTGCTGGGGCTTGCCGCAGCCCTGGAAAAGAAAAGCGAGCATCCGCTGGCGGAGGCCATTGTGGAACACGCAAGGAGTCAGAAGGTATCGATTCCCCAGGTACAGGATTTCAAGGCGGTGTTCGGAAGAGGAGTGGAGGGTGTTCTGGCGGAGGATATACCGCCCCGGCCCACTATGTCCCTTCCTTCGGAGGAGAGGGACCGGATTCTCGCAATGCTGAAGAAAGAAGAAAATCCGTCGAAAAAGCGTACGGAAGAGCATGGGGAGTTTTGGGTTGGCGCGGATGGCCCTACCTCGGTGTTCCTGGCCGGAAGGCGGGAGGACGGTTCCGCCAGCGTGGATTTTCTGAACAGAACGGACAGCGGGGCAAAAGCCGGAACCAGATTTTTTGTGGGAAATCTGGCCTATATGGAAGAAAACGGAATTCAGCCGGACAGGATTGTGCTGGAGGGGCTGAATCAGATTGCGCAGGACGGCAGAACCCCTCTTCTGGTGGCGGAGGAAGGCAGGCTTTTGGGCTGTATTGACGTGGCGGACGAGATCAAGGCCAGCTCCTTCGCCGCCGTGCAGAAGTTCAGAGAGCTGGGGATCCGGATGGTGATGCTCACCGGCGATAACAAAAGGACTGCGGAGGCCGTGCGGCAGCAGTTGGGGATCAATGAGGTGGTGGCTGAGGTGCTGCCCCAGGACAAGGAGCGCAAAATCAGCGCTCTGAAGGCGGCGGGCAGGAAGGTGGCCATGATCGGAGACGGCATCAACGACGCGCCCGCTCTTGCGGCGGCAGATGTGGGCATGGCCATCGGTGCCGGGACAGATGTGGCCATGGAGAGCGCGGACATTGTTCTGATGAAGAGCGATCTGCGGGATGCGGTGACGGCTCTCAGACTGAGTCGTGCAGTCATCCGCAACATCAAGCAGAATCTGTTCTGGGCGTTTTTCTACAATGTCATCGGCATTCCTCTTGCCGCGGGACTGTGGTATCCGGCCTTTGGGCTTCGGCTGAATCCCATGTTCGGCGCGGCGGCCATGAGCCTGAGCAGTATTTTTGTGGTAGGCAACGCCCTGCGGCTGAGAGGCTTTCGGGACGGGTTTACGAAGCTGGTGAAGAAGACAACGGAAGCGAAAGAAACGGAAGCAAAAGAAACAGAAGTAAAAGAAACGGAAGCGAAAGAAACGGAAGCAAAAGAAACAGAAGCGAAGGAAACAGAAGCGAAGGAAACGGAAGCAAAAGAAACGGAAGCGAAAGAAACAGAAGTGAAGGAAACGGAAGTAAAAGAAACGGAAGCAAAAGAAACGGAAGCGAAGGAAACGGAAGCAAAAGAATCAGAAGCGAAAGAAACGGAAAAGAAAGAAAAAGCAGAAAGCGAGGAAAGAAAAATGACGAAGGTAATGACGATTGAGGGAATGATGTGCGGACACTGCACCGGCAGAGTGCAGAAGGCATTGGAGGCGGTGGAGGGCGTAAGCTCCGCAGCCATGAATCTGGAGGCAAAGACGGCGACTCTGGAGCTGACCGGGGAAGTATCCGACGAGACATTGACTGCGGCGGTGACAGAGGCCGGATACCAGGTGACGGGAATTGTCGTGGGGTGAGAAAACGGGGCTTAACGCAGTTTTGGCTTCCTTAAGTTTTCTTCAGAACTATTGAGCTGCGGGAAAAAATGTGGTACGTTTAAGAGGTAAACGTGCCGGAATATTGCAGAGCAAGAGCCGCGAATCGGCGGACGGCACGGGATGGGAGAACAGATGAGAAACAGACTGTATTATGTACTATTCCTGCTGTATGCCGTTGTCGTGGCTTTTGTTCTGTATGTGAACGGCGTGTTTTCGGGAGAGGGAACCTCCGTGGTAAATCTTGCCATCAATCTGGGATTTCTGGTGGTCATCGGGGTGCTGTTCTTTGTGTCCTTCTTAAGCTTCGGCAGGCTGAACCGGGTGACGGATGAGCTGATGGAATTTGCCGTTTCGCTGCAGGGAGAATATAAGGAAGCGGGCGGAAAAAACCTGTGGCATAAATATCAGGACAAAAAGGACGTCTTTGAAAACGAGGAACTGCGGACGGCCTATAACAAATACCGGATCCGGATCAAGAGTCAGAGCACCAGGCGGGGCGTTGTGAGTCCCTGTGAGCTGGAGGAATACATAAATGAAAACCTCCTGGATCGGGTGGGGATGAATTTCTTTAACTCCGGTATTTCCGGAACCATGACAGGACTTGGCATTCTGGGAACCTTCCTGGGGCTTTCCATGGGGCTGGGTTCCTTCCGGGGCGAGGATATCTACACCATATCGGACAATGTGGGACCGCTGCTCTCCGGTATGAAGGTAGCCTTTCACACTTCGGTGTATGGTATTCTCTTTTCGCTGGTGTTTAATTTTGTCTACAGAAGTATTATGTCAGACGCCTACGAAAAGCTGGAGATTTTTTTGAACACATTCCGTCAGACAGCACAGCCGCCGGCGGTGACGGAGGATGAAAATTCCGCGGCTATGGTGGTGTATCAGGCAGGCATGGCAAATACCCTTCGGCAGATACTGGAGCTGATGAAGGGGGATGGCGTGGAGCAGACAGCTGCGGTGGAGCGGATGGTGGAGAATTTCGGCCGTCAGCTGCAGGCCTCCATGGGTGCGGATTTCCAGAAGCTGGGCAGTACGCTGCGGGCAGCAGGGGAGGCGCAGACGGCGCAGGCGGCGAACACCGAAGAGATGATAGAGGCGGTAAAGACCCTGGTGGAGGTAAACCGCAATGTGCAGTCGGCGCTGGCTAAGGTGATGGAGCGGCAGGAGCGGTTTGCCGGGGAACTGAAGGCGCAGAAAGAACAGCTTTCCAGAACCTGCAGCGAGATGAGCGATGAGATCAGCGGTCAGCTTTATGCCTTTGAACAGATGAGGAACCTGTATGAAAAGTAGACAGAGAAACAGGGAGGCTTTTTCGGAACACAGCTATTGGCAGTCCTATTCCGATATGATGGCGGCGCTGCTTCTGATCTTTGTGCTGATTATAGCGATAACCCTTGCGATTTATAAACAGAAGACCACGGATCTGGATGCCACCAGGCTGGAGCTGAACGCTGCCCAGGCAGAGCTGGACTCTGCCATGGCGGATCTGGAAAATTCCAGGATCGAGATTGAGAAGTCCAACGAGGAGCTGGCGGCTTCCCTGGCGGAGCTGCAGCAGGCTTATGCGCAGGCTGCGCTGACCCAGGAGGAGCTGAACAAGGCTTACCTGGAGATTGAGAATGCCAGACAGGAGCTGACCACCACCAAGGATGAACTGCAGAGCATTGTGGGCATCCGGACAGATATCATAGGCGCGCTGCAGGATACCTTTGACAATTCCAGCATGAAGGTGGATGCCCAGACAGGCTCGATCACCTTTTCCTCGGATGTGCTGTTTCGGTTCAACAGCTCCACGCTGACCGAGGACAGCAAAAAGACGCTGCGGGACGTGATCCCCATGTATCTGGACGTGCTGCTGCAGGATCGGTTCCGCGGCTATATTGCGGAAATCATTATAGAGGGGCATACGGACACACATGGCACTTATATGAGTAATATGGAGCTGGCCCACAACAGGGCCGATGCGGTGGCGAGCTTCTGTCTTGATAAAAAGAACGGGCTCAGCGAGGAGAAGATCGAGCAGCTTCAGCAGCTGCTCACGGTGAACAGCAAATCCAGCAGCAGTCCTGTGTATGAGAAGGACACGGCGGGTAATGCCACGGGACAAGTGGATATGGCGGCATCCAGAAGAGTGGAGATCAAGTTCCGCCTGAAAGAGGACGAAATGATCGAGAAGATCACGGAGATCCTGAATCAGCAGTAGCAGAGGTTTTATAAAAACTTTATACTTTCCTTCTTGATTTTTGCCTGAATCATGTTATATTACTTATAGAACAAGGGAACAATATTGGATGGATGCTGTAAAAGCAAGGCAAATACGAGGAGGGAAAAAAATGAACATTCAGAAATTTACCCGGAAATCCATGCAGGCCGTAGAAGGCTGTGAAAAGCTTGCCTATGAGTACGGCAATCAGGAGATTGAGCAGGAGCATCTGCTGTACAGTCTGCTGACGTTGGACGACAGTCTGATCCTGAAGCTGATAGAGAAGATGGAGATCCAGAAGGAGCACTTTTTAAACAGGGCGGAGCAGGCGGTGGCGAAGCGTACCAAGGTTCAGGGCGGGAAGGTCTATGTGGGCGAGCACCTGAATAAGGCGCTTGTCGGTGCGGAGGACGAGGCAAAGCAGCTTGGCGATGAGTATGTGTCCGTGGAGCATTTATTTCTGGCCATGCTGAAATCGCCCAACCGGGAGATTGCCCAGATCCTGAAGGAGTACGGCATTACCAGGGAGCGCTTTCTGAAGGCTCTCTCCACCGTGCGGGGCAATCAGCGTGTCACCAGCGACAATCCGGAGGCCACCTACGACACTTTGGAAAAGTACGGACAGGATCTGGTGGAGAAGGCGAGAAACCAGAAGCTGGATCCCGTCATCGGCAGAGACGGCGAGATCAGAAACGTGGTTCGCATTCTGTCGAGGAAAACCAAAAACAATCCGGTGCTCATCGGTGAGCCAGGCGTGGGCAAGACGGCAGTGGTGGAAGGACTTGCCCAGCGTATTGTCCGGGGGGATGTTCCCCAGGGGCTGAAGGACAAGAAGATTTTTGCACTGGATATGGGGGCGCTGGTGGCCGGAGCCAAGTACAGAGGTGAGTTCGAGGAGCGTCTGAAGGCGGTTTTGGACGAGGTGAAAAGCAGTGACGGACAGATCATTCTGTTTATTGACGAGCTGCATACCATTGTGGGCGCAGGCAAGTCCGACGGGGCTCTGGATGCGGGCAATATGTTAAAGCCCATGCTGGCGAGAGGAGAGCTGCACTGTATCGGAGCGACCACGCTGGACGAGTACAGGCAGTATATTGAGAAGGATCCTGCGCTGGAGCGGCGTTTCCAGCCTGTTCTGGTGGAGGAGCCCACGGTGGAGGATACCATCTCCATCCTGAGGGGCTTAAAGGAGCGCTACGAGGTGTATCACGGCGTAAAGATTATGGACAATGCTCTGGTCAGCGCGGCGGTGCTTTCCAACCGATATATTTCGGATCGTTTTCTGCCGGATAAGGCAATCGATCTGGTGGACGAGGCCTGCGCACTGATCAAGACGGAGCTGGATTCCATGCCCACCGAGCTGGATGAGCTGCAGAGAAGGATCATGCAGATGGAAATCGAGGAGGCTGCTCTGAAAAAGGAGGAGGATCGCCTCAGCCAGGAGCGGCTGAAGGGTCTGCAGAAGGAACTTGCAGAGCAGAAGGAAGAGTTTGCCGGGAAAAAGGCGCAGTGGGATAACGAGAAGGCTTCCGTGGATAAGCTTTCCAGGCTGCGTGAGGAAATCGACGCGGTGAACAGTGAGATTCAGGTTGCCCAGAGGGACGGGAATCTGGAGAAGGCGGCGGAGTTGAGCTACGGCAAATTGCCGGGGCTGAAGAAGCAGCTGGAGCAGGAGGAGGCCAGGGTGGGCGCGGATGAGCTCTCGCTGGTACATGAGAAGGTTTCCGACGAGGAGATTGCCCGGATCATATCCCGCTGGACCGGAATCCCCGTGGCAAAGCTGACGGAGAGCGAGCGGAACAAAACCCTGCATCTGGACGAGGAGCTGCACAGGAGGGTTGTGGGGCAGGACGAGGGCGTCACCAAGGTGACGGAAGCCATCATTCGTTCCAAGGCGGGGATCAAGGATCCCTCCAAGCCCATCGGTTCCTTCCTGTTCCTGGGGCCTACCGGCGTGGGCAAGACGGAGCTGGCAAAGTCTCTGGCGGCTGCGCTGTTTGATGACGAGAACAATATGGTGCGGATCGACATGAGCGAATATATGGAGAAATACTCCGTATCCAGGCTGATCGGAGCGCCTCCCGGATATGTGGGCTATGAGGAAGGCGGACAGCTCACCGAGGCGGTGCGCAGGAAGCCCTACAGCGTAGTGCTCTTCGATGAGATCGAGAAGGCGCACCCGGATGTGTTCAACGTGCTGCTGCAGGTGCTGGACGACGGGCGTATCACGGATTCTCAGGGCAGAACGGTGGACTTTAAGAATACCATCCTGATTATGACCTCCAACATCGGGGCAAACTATCTGTTGGAGGGAATCCGGCCGGACGGACAGATCAGCTCACAGGCCGAGGAAGCTGTCATGGGGGAACTGAGGGCCCATTTCCGCCCCGAGTTTTTGAACCGTCTGGATGAGACGATTCTGTTCAAGCCCCTGACAAGGGATAATATCGGAGGCATCGTCGGCTTGATCATTGCCGATCTGAACAGGCGTCTGGCGGACAGGGAGCTGAAGCTGGAGCTGACGCCGGAGGCGCTTGCCTGCATCGTGGAGAATGCCTATGATCCGGTGTATGGAGCGCGGCCGCTGAAGCGTTATATCCAAAAACATGTGGAGACTATGGTAGCCAAGCTGATTTTGGAGGATAAGGTGCCAGGCGGCGGCACCGTGGTGATCGACGCCAGAGACGGTGAACTGACTGCAGGTTGATTTCGGCGGCCATTGCTAAAATTGTGATTTTCCGTTTTGCAGGAACTGATTTCAGGTACAGGAGGACAGAAATGATACCCAGAGAACCGGTGATGCTTCTGAGTTTTGTAAATTTAAAGCTCAGGGATTATTACGGCAGCCTGGATGCGCTCTGCGAGGATCTCTTCGTGGAAAGAGAAGAGATCACGGAGCGGCTGGAGGCTATCAATTACCATTACGACGAGGAGAAAAATCAATTTGTCTGAGGAGAATAAGGCAGTTTCCGGCGCAGATGGAAGAGTCGTTCGGAGAAGGGGACTGCGTTGTCAGGTGTGCACAGGCTGCGGGCTTTGCCCGGGAGTGACGGGTGACAGTGCGGCCAACCGTCCCGGGAAGCTTCATGTGCTGGCGGAGGATGCGCTTCAGGGAGAAGCGCTGCCGATTACGGACTGGCGGGTGGAGGATTTCTGCGGACATGCGGCAGCGGGGAACGGATCGGAGAGAAACAGCCCGTGCGGACATACGGCAGCGGGGAACGGATCGGAGAGAAACAGTCTGTACAGACGTCTGGCGGTGGCGGATGTGGGAACCACTACCATAGCCATGTTGCTTTTTGACAGGGACGGTACTGTGTCGGATCGCGTTGTGGCGCTGAACCCCCAGGCCGTATACGGTGCCGACGTTCTCTCCCGAATCAGCGCTGCTGCAGACGCCAATCAGGCACGGGATATGCGCCGACAGGTGACGGGAGTGCTGGAACAGGGGCTTTCCAGATTTCGGAGAAGGATTTTGGACGGAGAGTCACTGACCTTGGCAGCGGCGGCCAATACTACCATGAAATATCTGTTGACGGGACGGGACACATCGGAACTGGGATGTGCCCCTTTTCGCGCTGCTTATCTGTGGGAGACGGATGTGGAGATTGCCGGGACACCAGCCTTTCTGTTTCCGGGGCTGTCTGCCTTTGTGGGCGGTGATATCACGGCGGGAATGCTTGCCTGCGGTATGGACAAACGGGAGGAGATCACGCTGCTTGTGGATCTTGGAACCAACGGAGAGATTGTGCTGGGAAACCGGAAGGGTCGGATTGCCTGTGCCACTGCGGCAGGGCCGGCCTTTGAGGGCGGAGCCAACAGGGGAATCTGGGGAGCGGACATGATCCGTCTGCTTGCTGTTCTGCGCAGGGAAGGGCTTTTGGATGAAACAGGACTTTTGGCAAAACGGTATTTTAAGACGGGAATTCGCGTCGGGAACGTGTGCGTCACCCAGCAGGCGGTGCGTGCCGTGCAGTTAGCCAAGGCGGCCATTGCAGCAGGGATTGAGACACTGCTTAAAAAATATGGAATTGTGTCCGGGCAGGTGGAGCGCGTTGTGCTGGCAGGCGGTTTCGGCTACTATCTGCAGCCGGAGGCAGCGGCACAGATCGGCCTTCTGCCGGGCGCTCTGGCAAAAAAGGCTGTGGCCGGAGGGAACACGGCTCTTTCCGGCGGACTGCTGGCGGGCAGGGAGATTCTGGGAGCGGAGCAGGGCAGACAGCGGCTTCTGGAGCGTCTGCACAGTCTGGCGGAGGGAACGGAGTGCGTCAATCTGGCGGAGGAGCCGGAGTTTGGAATGCGTTATGTGGAGCGGATGAATCTGGTAACAGAGTAGCCGATTATTCTTGCAAAATGTTACCTGATATGTTATCATCAGCACAAAGCATAACAATCTCTGTTTCATATAGTTCATCTAACAATTCATTGAAAATGTCAGAAAATCTATGCTTTTAAATTCACTTACAATTTTAAAAGCAGGAGATTTTCGGAAGTGCCATCCCAGGAAAGTGCCTTCCCAGGAAAGTGCCTTCCCAGGAAAGTGCCTTCCCAGGAAGTGTTGTTTCAGGGAAATGTCTTCTCAGGGAAATACTGTTCCGGGGAAATGTTATCCCATAGAAAAGCCTCCTGTGTGCAAAGGAGGAAAGGTTTGGATGGGAATTGTATCGCCAAAGTATGACTTCAGCTTTAAGCAGCTGATGCAGAATGAGGAGGTGCGGAAGTATTTTATCAGCGATGTGCTGGGAATACCGGCAGCGGAGATCCGCTCCGTGCGGCTGGCAAGTCCGTTTCTGTGGAAGCGGTATTCCGGACAGAAGCAGGGGATTCTGGATGTGCGGGTGGAGCTGAACGATGACCGGATGGTGAACATCGAGCTGCAGATCAAAATGCTGGCCTGCTGGGATAAAAGGAGCCTGTTTTATCTGGCAAAGATGTTCACGGAGGAGCTGCTGGTGGGAGAGCAGTACCACCGATTAAAGAAGTGCATCTGTATTAACCTTTTGGATTTCAACCTGGATGAGGATCCGGAATACCACAGAATATACCGCCTGCGGAACGAAAAGGGACAGGAGTATTCGGATGTGTTTGAGATGCATGTGATCGAGCTGGGAAAAAAGCTGAAGAGAACAGAGCCGGTGGACGAGTGGATCCGGCTGATGAACGTGAGGACGGAGGAGGAGCTGGAGATGATAAGTGCGAAGAATCCGGGACTGCTGGAGGCAGTAAAAGAGGTGAAGGTGATGAGTCTGAGAAAGGGTCTGCGGGCATTGTATGAGGCACATCTCAGGGAGATACGGGACAGAAATGCCAGGGATGCCTTTGTCAGGGAAGAGGGAAAAGCAGAAGGAAAGGCAGATTCTGTTTTGCAGCTGTTGAACATCAGGGGAGTGGTTTCCAAGGAGCTGGAGCAGGTCATTCGGGCACAGAGGGATCTGGAAATTCTGAACAGTTGGCATCTGATGGCAGCCAGGGCAGAAAGTGTGGATGACTTTGTCGAGGAGGCAGGGCTTCGGAGAAAATTCAATTGAAGATCAGGGTGTTTGTGTGTGCGCTGATTTATCTGTTGTAATTGACGGAATAAAATGATAAAGTAGATACCGGGCAGTGAATTTCACCGCCCGGTATTTTCTGTGAAAGAACGAAAATGAGAGAGGAATGTACGGATGAAACAGCTGATAGCCCGGTATCTGAGTCCTTACTATGGCAGGATGAGCGCCGGTTTTGCAATCAAGTTTACAGGAACCATCATGGATCTGTGTATCCCATATATTCTTGCGCATATTATAGATGACGTAATTCCTCTGAAAAACAGTACCCTTGTGTTTGGCTGGGGAGGATTGATGCTGTTGTGTTCGGTGCTGGCGGTGTCGTTCAATATTATTGCCAATCGGATGGCGTCCAGGGTGGCCAGCGATGCCACGGAGGAAATACGCCATGATTTGTTTTCCAAAATTCTGTATCTGTCAAATGCACAGACGGACTCTTTTACCAAGCCGTCTCTGATTTCCAGAATGACTTCCGATACTTACAATGTGCATCAGATGTTGGGCAGGGTACAGCGGCTGGGAGTCCGGGCGCCCATTCTGCTGCTGGGCGGTATCTGTGTGACCTTTACGCTGGATGCGCCCATGGCCTGTGTTTTGCTTGCGGTGCTTCCGCTGCTGGGATTTATCACGGCTTATGTTTCCAGGCGCAGCATTCCCATGTACAGCGGGCTGCAGGAGGCCAGCGACCGCTTTGTGCGGATGGTGCGGGAGGATATCGCGGGAATCCGGGTGATCAAGGCGCTTTCCAGAACAGACTGGGAGCGGGAGAAGTTTGAAGGCATCAACAGGGAAGTGGTGGAGCGCGAGAGAAAGAACGGAATGGTGATGGCGGTCATCAATCCTTCCATGAATATTCTGTTGAATCTGGGACTGGTGGGAGTGATTCTGGTGGGAGCGTACCGGGTGAACGCGGGAACCTCCGAAGTGGGTAAAATTCTGGCGTTTACCACCTACTTTACGATTATTTTAAATGCCATGCTGTCGATCTCCAAGATGTTTACGGTTCTCTCCAAGGCCATTGCATCCGGAAACCGTATCTGGGAGGTATTGGAGCAGAAGGCGGATCTGGAGATACTGGCGCCTGATTCCGGGGAGACGACGAGGGCTGAAGAAGGAACCGGCGGCGATGCAGACCTGACGCGGCAGAGGGGTCTGTCGGGAGAGAATCAGAGCTGTGGTCTGGCGGCAGAGGATGGGATGCGGGAATGCAGCGGATTTGAGGAGCAGATCTGTTTTGAACAGGTAACTTTTTCCTATCTGAAAAAGGGGGAAGCCAACATCAAGAACCTGTCTTTTCGGATTCGGAAGGGCGAGACGCTGGGAATCATCGGAGAGATCGGTTCGGGCAAGTCCACCATTATCAATCTGATGATGCGCCTGTATGACGCGGACGAGGGGCAGATCCGGATAGGCGGCAGGGATGTGCGAAGCTATCAACCGGATGAGCTGAAGCGGAAATTCGGGGTGGTTTTTCAGAATGACACCATCTTTGAAGATACCATCTCGGGGAATGTGACCCTGGGACGGGAGCTTACCGGAGAGCAGGTACGGGAGGCGCTTAAGTATGCCCAGGCCGGAGAATTCGTGAAAAAGAGGGAAGACAGGGAGGCGGAAGCCCTGAATATCAAGGGGGCAAACTTAAGCGGCGGACAGAAGCAGAGAGTGCTGATTGCAAGGGCTCTGGCCGCCGGGCCGGAAATCCTGATTCTGGACGATTCCTCCAGCGCTCTGGACTATCGGACAGACGCGCAGCTGCGGCGGGGGATCCGGGAACATTTTCAGGATACCACCCTGGTCATTGTGGCACAGCGTGTCAGCTCCATCCGCAATGCGGATCATATTCTGGTGATGGAGGACGGCGTGCCCATCGGCTATGGAAGCCATGAGGAGTTGATGGAGCGCTGCGCCGTCTATCGGGAGACGAGTGTCAATCAGGGCGAAAAAAATTTCTAAAAATTTCCTGGTACAAAGGCTCTGGGGGAAGAAGGATGAAATCCGTGGAATTGTCAGAAGAAAAAAGAAGATATTCCGGCAGGACAGTGATTCAGCTGGGGCGATATATGTTACAATATAAATGGATGCTGGCGCTGGCGTTTGTGTGTACTTTGGGCAGCAACCTCTTTTCCCTGATCGGGCCGA
The DNA here is from genome assembly GCA_910586835.1 of uncultured Acetatifactor sp. Classification (GTDB taxonomy): domain Bacteria; phylum Bacillota; class Clostridia; order Lachnospirales; family Lachnospiraceae; genus Acetatifactor. The sequence goes on along the minus strand of CAJUJU010000016.1, from coordinate 9,345 downwards.
AGCTTACCGGGCTGTGCATCGGAGCCGTTGAGCCGGGAAGGGGAGGCGTGGATTTTGGAGCGGTATTTTACTATGCGGCCTGGATGGCAGGCTTTTATCTGGTGTCCGCCGTCATGTCCTACGGGCTGCAGGTGCTGATGCTGACCATCAGCCGCAGGGTGGTGTACCGCATGCGGCAGGATGTGTTTGAGAAGCTGCTGTCCCTGCCGGTAGGGTACTTTGACGTGCATCAGACGGGAGATATCATCAGCCGTATTTCCTATGATATCGACACGGTGAACGCGTCCCTCTCCAACGATCTGGTGCAGCTTCTGACCACGGTGATCACGGTGGTGGGAGCGCTGGTGATGATGATTACCATTTCGCCATGGCTTGTGCTGGTGTTTGCCTTTACGGTGCCGGTTTCCATTCTGATTACCAGATATATCACAGGGAGAACCAGGCCGCTGTTTCGGCTGCGTTCGGCAAAGATGGGCGAGATGAACGGTTTTGTGGAGGAGATGATCACAGGCCAGAAGACGCTGAAGGCCTACGGCAGGGAGGAGTACACCCAGGGCCGGTTTGACATGAAAAACAAGGCTGCAGTGGAGGCTTACTACCGGGCGGAATACTATGGCAGCACGGTGGGTCCCTGCGTAAATTTTATCAATAATCTTTCCCTTTCCCTGATCAGTGTCTTTGGAGCGCTGCTGTATCTGGCGGGGAAGATGACGGTGGGTAATATTTCATCGTTTGTATTGTATTCCAGGAAATTTTCCGGACCCATCAACGAGGCGGCAAACATTTTCAGTGAACTGCAGTCTGCGCTGGCGGCTGCGGAACGGGTATTCAGACTGCTGGAGGAAGCTCCGGAGCCTGCGGACGCAGAAGGGGCAGAGGAGCTTTCCAGGGTGGAGGGAGATGTGCAGATGGTTCATGTGAGCTTTGGATATCAGCCGGAGCGAACCATCATCCATGATCTGAGCTTTCGGGCGGAGCCGGGCAGGCTCATTGCCATTGTGGGCCCCACGGGAGCGGGAAAAACAACTTTGATCAATCTGCTGATGCGGTTCTATGATCCGGACAGCGGGGAGATCCTGGTGGATGAAAGAAGAGCGGATCAGCTGACCAGAAGAAGCCTGCGGAAGGCGTATGCCATGGTGCTGCAGGATACCTGGCTTTTTTACGGCAGCATTTATGAGAATCTTTCCTACGGGAAGGCAGGAGCAACCAGGGAGGAGGTGGAGGCAGCGGCCAGAGCTGCCCGGATTCATTCCTTCATCATGCGTCTTACCGAGGGGTATGACACGGTGCTGACCGACGAGGGAACCAATATTTCCAAGGGACAGAAACAGCTGTTGACCATCGCAAGAGCCATGCTGCTGGATGCGAAAATGCTGATTCTGGACGAGGCCACCTCCAATGTGGATACCCGCACGGAGCAGCAGATCCAGCGCGCCATGCGGGAGCTGATGAAGGGGAAGACCTGCTTTGTCATCGCCCACCGCCTTTCCACGATTGAGAATGCGGATCACATTCTGGTGGTGGATAACGGAGAAGTGGTGGAGCAGGGAACCCACAGGCAGCTCATGGGAGGGGACAGCATGTACAGGAGACTGTACGAGGCACAGTTTGAGTAATGAGAGGAGAATGATATTATGGCAAGGGCAGATTATTTAAAGGCATATAAACTGGGAAAGAAGGACTATCAGGCCAGAATGCTCAGGGGGGAGCGGCCTACTCTTCAGGTACTGGATGATATTTTGCCGAACCCGGGCTCGTACTATGAGGTGCCCCTGGGGCTGGTACAGATTCCGACGGATCAGATCGTGGGAACCAAGACGGACGGCAGGAGCAGTTCCTTTGCGGGAAACTTTATGCCTATTTTGCAGGATAATACCGAGTTTGCATATAAATGGGCGGCGCTGAGCACCAGTCATGTGGAGGAGGGAATCCGTGATCCCATCAAGGCATATGAATATATGAACAAATTCTATGTGCTGGAGGGAAATAAGCGCGTCAGCGTGATGAAGTTTTTCGACGCGGTTTCCATTCCGGGAAATGTGATCCGCATTGTGCCCAGACGGACCGATGAGAAGGAGAACAGGATTTATTATGAATTTCTGGACTTTTATCAGTGCGCGCCCATAAATTATATCTGGTTTTCCCAGGAGGGCAGCTTTGCAAAGCTTCAGGAAGCGGTGGGAAAGGAGCCGGGCCAGGTCTGGACGGAGGAGGAGATTCTGGCCTTCAGTGCCATCTATACCATTTTCTCAGGGGAATACAAGGCCAGGGGAGGAAACAAGTATAAGATCACGCCCGGAGACGCATTTCTTTCGTTTATCACCTTATATGGATATCAGGCGGTGGCAGAAAAGTCTACGGCGGAGCTGAAGGAGCTGCTTGCGAAGAGCTGGAAGGAGTTCGCGCTGCTGCAGGAGGAGCAGGATATCGACCTGAAGATGAAGCCCAGCCAGGAGAAAAAGCCGCTTTTGAGCCTGCTGCTGCCGGTGGGAGTCTCCAAGCTGAAGGCGGCGTTCATCTATGAAAAGACGCCGGAAAGCTCGGCCTGGACCTATGCCCATGAACTGGGCAGACTGTATCTGGAGCAGACTTTCCCGGACGAGCTGAGCACCATTTTTTACGAGAATGCAACCCAGGAGAACGGGGACGCGCTGATTCAGGACGCCATAGAGAAGGGATGCAGACTGATCTTTACCACAACGCCTGCCTTTGTGCAGGCAAGCCTGAAGGCGGCTATCGCGAATCCGGATGTCCGGATCCTGAACTGTTCCCTGAACACCTCCCATCGGTACATCCGCACCTACTATTCACGGATGCATGAGGCGAAGTTTTTGATGGGCGCAATTGCGGGAGCCATGGCGGAAAACAATAAGGTCTCCTACATTGCCGATTATCCCATATATGGTTCCATCGCGAATATCAATGCCTTCGCCCTGGGAGCCAAGATGATCAATCCGAGAGCCAAGGTCTATCTGGAGTGGTCCAGCATGAAGGGAGTGGATATCGGTGAAAGGCTTCGGGAGACAGGCCCTTCCTGCATCTCGGGCAGGGATATGGTGATACCGGAGGAGGGTTCCCGGTTTTTCGGCATCTATCACATGGACGGGGAACATCCCAGAAATCTTGCCATGCCTCTGTATCATTGGGGAAAATTTTATGAACAGCTGATCCGGACGATTATGGACGGCACCTGGAAGCATGACGAGAAGACGGCTTCCGAGAAGGCTATCAACTACTGGTGGGGGATTTCTGCCGGAGTGATCGATGTGGTTTGCTCCCAGCATCTGCCCATCGGAACGAAACGTCTGATCGAGCTGCTGAAGGCTACCATCAGCTCGGAGCAGTTTAATCCCTTTTCCGGGATACTCTATTCACAGACAGGCGTGGTGGTGGATGACCCGGAGAGAAGTCTTCTGCCGGAGGAGATCATGGAGATGGACTGGCTGGCGGAAAATGTCATCGGCAGTATACCGAAGAAGGAAGAACTGAAAGAACAGGCTGCGCCTGTGATGAAGCAGCAGGGAGTAGTAAAAAAGGAAGGTTGACAGATACATGAAGATACTGGCCATTGCGGATAAAGAGTCCAAACTGTTGTGGGATTTTTTTGATAAAAGCCTCCTGGAGGGAATTGATCTGATCATTTCCTGCGGGGATCTGGATCCGCGCTATCTGTCTTTTCTGGTGACGCTGTCCTCGGTGCCGGTGCTTTATGTGCATGGGAACCATGACTCAAAATACGCGCAGATTCCGCCGGAAGGCTGTGTCTGCATCGACGACCAGGTTTATGTCCATGAGGGAGTCCGCATCCTGGGCCTGGGGGGATCCATGCGGTATAAGCCCGGGCCGTATCAGTATACGGAGAAGGAGATGAAGCGCAGGGTCAGGAAGCTTCGGTTCAGACTTCATCGGAGCAGAGGCTTCGATATTCTGGTGACTCATTCGCCGGCCAGTGAGCTGAATGACGGTGAGGACCTTCCTCACCGGGGATTTCAGGTTTTTCGGGAGCTGCTGGAAAAGTACCGTCCCAGGTATTTTCTGCACGGGCATGTTCATATCACATATGGGAGGCAGTATAAAAGGTACGACAAATATCTGGATACGCATGTCATTAATGTGTATGAGAAATGTGTGATTGAATTTGAGGATGAGGATCCGCAGAACCATATTATCTGACTGCTGTGCATATACTTGAGGTAAGAGCACAGGAATCAGGAAACCATGATGAAAAAAATGTGCACGGCAATCCTGCTTTTTGATCTTCTGGCGGGATTGCTGTTTTTGGGTCTGGGCGAGTTGGAAAGTTACAGGAGCCGGGAAGCGGGAAGCGGCAGGATACAGGTGTCGGAGGAGGAATCGGAAGATATCAGGAAGATTGCCATAACCTTTGATGATGAGGTTATAATAGGACTAAGTCAGGAGATTTGCTGTATAGAAGCGATTTCATTGATTTAGTCCTATTTTCGCTATTCTAAGGAGAGTAGATAGGACAGCGCTGTTATATTGAAAAACTGAATGTGAATAGCCGGGATCCGCCAATGCTAGGGATATTGGCAGGTGTCGTTATACTCAAAATGGGGCTGAATCTATATTCCATGGAAATGGAAGTGTTGATTTGGCCCCATTTTAATTTATGCGAAAGGAGGCAAGTGCTGAAACCCTACTTTTATCCAGATCAAATGTAACCAGATAACAAATTTAACGAGAGAAAGGAAGCAAAGAATGGGCAAGGTTTTAGGGATCGTAAACAGGAAAGGCGGCGTGGGCAAGACCACGACCGCAACAACCCTGTCTTATCTGCTGTCTAAGGGAGGATGCAGGGTTGCATTGATCGACTTTGACGGACAGAGGCACACAACAAAATTATGCGGGGTGGAGGCGCCTGAGCAGCTTTCGGTGACAATCTATGACATCCTGAAATGTATCGTCATGAATGAGGAACTGCCGGACAGGGAGGCATATATGATAAGGACGGAATTCGGGGCTGACCTGGTTCCGGCCAATAACAAGTTAGACAACTTTGACAAGCTGATGTGCGATACGGATTTTGCGGAGTACAAGCTGAAAGAATATGTGGACACCATCAGGGAACAGTACGATTACATCCTCATTGACGGGATGCCGAAAATGGGGACGGCCATGATAAATGTGATGATATGCTGCGACAGCCTGATTATCCCTGTCCAGTCGGAAACCCTGGCTGTAGAGGGGATGGCGGAGTTCCTGCGGGCTTTCCACAGGATCAAGAGCCATGCCAATGCAGGGCTGGAAATTGAGGGCATCCTGATCACCATGGACAACGAACGGACAAGGGTATCCAGACGGGTCAAGGCACAGCTGCAGCAGGCCCTTGAGGAGAAGGTGCGGATATTCACAAGCAGCATCCCCCGCTCCATCAAGGTGCCGGAGGCCGTGGAATACGGCATGACAATCTGTGAGTACGAGCCGGAGAACCCGGCGGCGAAAGCCTATGAAAATTTTGCAAAGGAGTTGATGGGAAATGGCGGCAAGGACACCGAAAATACCGGCAAGAAACACATTGCTTAGTTCCAGCCTGGACGGGATGGACGACCTGTTTGATTTTAAGACCAAGGAAGAAACAGCACAGCCGCAGCAGGGGCAGGAAACCGATGGGACGGGACTTCTGGAGATGGACTTTGACAGGATGGAGCCGTTCCCCGACCACAAGTTCAAGCTGTACGGCGGCCAGCGGCTCCAGGACATGGTGGAGAGCATCCGGGAACTGGGCATTCTGGAGCCGATCATCCTCTGGAAACATGAGGACAGGCATACCATCTTAAGCGGCCATAACCGTGTCAATGCGGCAAGGCTGGCAGGGCTTACCAGAGGTCCCGTTGTCATTAAGGAAAACCTGGACCATGCGGAGGCCGTCCTGATCGTGACGGAAACGAACCTGCGCCAGCGTTCCTTTGACGATCTGACTTTCTCTGAAAAGGCATTCTGCCTGAAACAGCACTATGACGCCATCAAGTGCCAGGGGAAAAGGAACGACCTGTTAAGGGAGATTGAGGAACTGGTAAACCCGCATGAAATGGGGAAAAACGGGACTTCATTGGAAAACCCAAAGAAGTCGGATGCAGGGGCGGCGGTCAGCGAGGAATACGGGCTGAGCAGGGACCGTATCGCCAGGTATCTCAGGATTGCTACCCTTGCGGCGCCGCTGCTGGAGTGCCTGGATGCCAGGACCCTCGGCTTTGAGGCTGCTTATGACATATCCTTTGTGAAAGCGGAAATGCAGCCGTTAATGGCGCAGCTGATAACTGACGGCGGATGCCGTATTGACACAAAGAAATCAGCCCTCCTGCATGACTATGCCCGGAAAGGGAAGCTGACGGAGGAACTGCTGCGCCAGGTCATCACGGATGAAAAGGCGAAAAAACCAAAGAACACACAACCCATCAAGATAAAGGATACCGTCATCAGCAGGTTCTTTGACGGCGGCCAGAGCAGAAAGGAAATCGAGGAGACGATCATAAAGGCGCTGGAACTGTATTTCGCCAGGGACGGCGGAGCAACGGGGCAGAAAGCTGGGTAGGGAAACATACCTTGCTGACCTGTACCGCCAATCGGTGCAGGCGCTGACACGCAGCAGGACGGAGTGGATGGGGCTTTTGTCCAGCGTGTCAAAATATTATAAGATGTCTTTTGACAAGAACGTGCTGATCTATGTGCAGAGGCCGGATGCCGGCCTGCTTGCCACAAAAGCGGGCTGGGAGAAACAGACCGGGAGGTATTTAAAGGCCGGTTCCAAGGGCATCGGCGTTGTGGATATGAATGACCCGAAAGCCACGCTTGCCTACTATTTTGACCTTGCCGATACCCGTGGCAGCTATGAGGAATTCCGGAAAGCCATGGGTGCGGTCTGGTCGCTGGAGCGGCAGTACCAGCCGGAGATCCTGCGCAGGTTCCATGAAAGGTTCGGGATAGACGGGGACAATATAGAGAATTGTCTGTGCCAGCTTTCCGCTATGCAGGCGGACTTGTTTCTGGAGAGATACCTGTCCTGTGTGGAGGTCAAAAATGAGGACAGTGTGTTGTATGGACTTCCCATAGAGGCGGTACGGGCGGAGTTCGCAAGGCTGGCATCGGACAGCGCCGCCTACATTGTATTTAAGAAATGTGGGATCGGGACGGAACCTTTTGAGGAAACAGGGGCATTTGAGAATATCAGCCATTTCGGGAGCCTGGAACTGTTCATGGGGCTTGGGTATTATGCCTGCGCCATAGCAAGGCCGGTCCTGTCAGAGATACATAAACAGATTGAGGAAATCAAGGAGGAAAGGAGCCAGGGATATGGGCAGGGAACCGTTAGCGAAACTGGAATACAGGAAAGGGGAGGACGGGATGCTGTACCCGGATCTCAGAATCTCGGAGAACAGCGAATACGACCGGAGTCCGGCCGGGATGTTCGGGAAAAGGTGGAAAGACTACATGATGTCCAGGCATCCGCAGAGACTGTCGGAACTGATCGCGCTGGGGCAGGTCAACGAGATGATCACCAGGGTGGACCAGGAGGCGGAGAGGAAGAAAGAGGCGCTGATACAGCAGCTTTTGGAGGTGCAGCCGATGCCGGAAACGGAGGACACGCTGGAGAGGGCAGGGCATATGGAGATGATAACCAGACAGGCGGAGGAAATCGTCCTGCAGGAAGTGGTATATCTGCCCCGGTAGCCGGGATAGGGAATACGGCAGATTCTGAACCGAAAAAAGGAAGTACAGTAAATACAGAAAACACAGGAAAAATTGTGGAAAATGATGCAGAGGAACCCAAGGCGGAAAATGCCGCCGAAGGTTCCTTTTTCCGTCTGCAGGAGTCGGCCACAAAAGAGAATGTCAGGGAGCATAAAGACTGGGATGAGATACAGAGGCTTTTAACAGACACCAGTGTGTACCCACAGGATTTGTATGACCGCATCAACCAGGTATTCCGGCAGGCCGGCACCATGGAGGTGAAGCGGGATGCCGTCAGGGATATTTACCGGGATTATGGTTTCCAAAAGAGCAGTGACGGGACAGGGGGAATCGTGCCGGGGCGGGATGTGGCAGATTTCTTTTTCGGAAAGGACGGCTTTGTGCGGTTGTCATGGGATGTGATCGCCCATGTGATTGGCTCTCTGATCGAGCATGGAGAATATCTCCCATACCGTGAGGAAGATGCCATAGATGATTACAATATTCTGGATGAAGATGTTTCAGGCGAAGATGCTGCGGGGGAAGATGTTTCAGACGAGGATGCCGTAGGGGAAGATGTTTCAAATGAAGATACTGCGGGGGAAGATATTCCAGATCAAGATACTTCGGGTGCAGAAAAATCAAATGTAGAAATTCCGAATAGGAAAATAGCGGATAAAGATGTTCCGGATGAAGATAATTCGGATAAAAAATATTCCGATGAAGACACTTCAAACGGAAACAATTCTGAGGAACATATCTCCGGGGAAAGTATTTCCGGCGGAACGAATGCAGCGGAAAGCGCAGTAAATGACCATGGAGATGGGCAGATCAGCCTGTTTGAAATCTATCCCGGCCCCTATGGAGAGGACGGGAAAGGCGGCGACCAGATACTGCGCCCGGAAACGGAACAGGAAGCAGAAACGCCGGGATATATGCCGTTCCCTGTGGGGAGCAGAATCGCTTATGACAGCCGGATCTTTGAAGTCCTGGGGTATCTGGACGGGAACCATACGGCTGAGTTGGGCGATATTGAACAGCTTAGGGGGTCCGGTGGGTATCAGGTCAGGGAGAGGCTGCCGATAGCTTTGATTGAAAATGCGGAGCTGCTGCAGCCTTTTTATACGGATGCGGAAATATCCAAGACAGTCATCCAGGCTGTGGAGAATGGAGATTTTTCGGAAGAAACGAAACAGCGGATTGAAAATATGGGCCGTATCACAGAGGCAGGGAAACAATACGCCATGGAAGTGGCGGGGGAGATAGAACAGCGCTTCCAGGATGGGACAATGAACTACCGCTACCAGCCGGAACATCATCTGTATGATGGCGGCCCGAAAACAAAATTCCGCAGCAATGTGGAGGCAATCCGGCTGCTCAAGCAGCTGCAGCAGGAGAGCCGCATGGCATCCGCAGAGGAGCAGATCATACTTGCCCGTTTTACAGGCTGGGGCGGCCTTGCCAATGCCCTGACACCCGGAAAAGAGGGCTGGGAAAAGGAGTATGACGAGATAACGGAGCTGCTGACGGAGGAAGAAATGCAGTCGGCCACGGCGTCTACCCTGACATCCTACTACACGGACCAGAAAGTAATAAAGTATACCTTAATCCGTGAAACTCAGATTTATTAAATACCTGCAAAGTCTGTGATTA
>CAJUJU010000015.1:43628-65086 GCA_910586835.1 uncultured Acetatifactor sp. | reverse complement strand
CCAGGGGATGCTCCATCACAGGCATCAGTTCCACATGGGTATATCCCATTTCCTTCACATAGGGAATCAGCTTTTCGGCGATGGTGCGGTAATTCGCGTATTCCTGTCCCTCCGCCGGTTTCGTGAAAGAGCCCAGATAGAGCTCATAGACGCTTATGGGCACGTTTCCCGTCTGAAAGGCGGATCTTTTCGCCACAAAGTCCGCATCCTCCCACATGAATCCGTAGAGATCGGTGATCACCGATGCGGTATCCGGCCTCAGCTGTGCAGCGTTGCAGTAGGGATCCGCCTTCAGATAAGTTAGGCCGTCCCTCAGCTTCAGCTCAAACTTATAGTTGTCCCCCGGCCCGGCTCCCGGGACAAAGAGCTCAAAAATACCGGAATCCCAGAGTCGTCTCATCTGGTGCACCCTGCCGTCCCAGCTGTTAAAGTCCCCCACCACACTGACCCGCAGAGCTCCCGGCGCCCACACCGCGAAATAAGTTCCCTGCACGCCGTCCAGCGCCATGGGATGAGCGCCCAGCTTCTCATAGACAGTATAGTGGATTCCGTTCCGGAACTTCTCTGTATCCTGCTTTGTGATCAGGGGCTCATAGCGGTAGGCCTCCCCCCTGTCCGTACTGACGCCCTCACCGTCCGTTACCACATAGTGATACACCGGCACTTCCTTCACCGGCATGGGAAGCAGTACGGCAAAATATCCGTCCTCGTCGGCACGCTCCATCCGGACGGGTTCCTCCGTTCCCACCATGACGATGGCCGCCTCCTTCGCCCCGGGAAAAAAGGCCTGTACCAGCGTCTGGCTGCCCGCCTTGTGGGGGCCAAGCAGTTCATGGGGCGCATCGCATTCCGAATAAATGATTTCTTCTATTTTGGGCCAGTTCATCAGCTTGTACAATCTGTTATTCATCATTTCCGTCCTCTCTTTCCATACCTGTTTTTTCTACAGCAGTCCGTGAAGGAACAGCCCGCTGCGCAGCTTCGGTTCAAACCATGTGGATTTCGGCGGCATGAGAAGCCCGGCGTCAGCCACTCTCTCCAGATCCTCCATGGATACCGGATACAGGCAAAAGGCCACTCCGCCTTCCTCCCGCACTCTTCTCTCCAGCTCTCCCAGCCCCCGGATACCACCCACAAAATCAATCCGCCGGTCTGTCCTGGGATCTCCGATTCCCAGCACGGGCCCCAGCAGCTGATCCTGAAGAAGCGATACGTCCAATCCCTTCACCGGATCCCCGGGACGCATGGAATCCGGGGCGTCCAGCCTGTACCAGCAGCCTCCCAGATACATGCCGAAGCTTCCCTTCTTCCCCGGCCGGAAGGCCTCGCCTCCCATGGGCGTTACCGAAAAGCGCTCCGCTGCTTTTTCCAGAAATTGCTCCGGCGTATATCCGTTCAGATCCCGTACCACCCTGTTGTAATCCAGAATGCAAAGCTCCTCGTCCTGAAACAGAACCGCCAGAAAATAATTATACGCTTCCTCGCCGGTATTGGCCGGATTCTCCTTCCTGCGCCGAAGTCCCACCTTCACCGCAGACGCGCAGCGGTGATGGCCGTCCGCAATATACACGGCGGGAACCTGCCGGAACGCTTCATAAACGGCGGATATCCTCTCCCCGTCGTCGATCACCCATACTCTGTGCACAATCTGGTCGTCGGAGGTAAACTCACATTCCGGTTTCCCCTCCTTCACGGAAGCAATAATCTTTTGCAGCACTTCGTTTTTCCGATAAGCCAGAAAGATGGGGCCGGTCTGCATGTTGCAGGCATCCACATGCCGGATGCGATCCAGCTCCTTCTCCTCCCGGGTGTTTTCATGTTTTTTTACCACCTGATTTACATAATCGTCCACGGATGCACAGGCTACGATTCCCGTCTGACTCCTGCCCTCCATGATCTGCTCATAGAGATAGTAGCAGGGTTTTTCGTCCTGCACGAACCGCCCCCGGCGAATCCATTCCTCCAACAGCCCGGCTGCTCTCTCGTACACCTCCGGCGCACAGGTATCCACACTGTCCTCAAATCCCGTCTCCGCCCTGTCGATGGCCAGGAAAGACTCCGGGTTTCTTTCCACTTCCTTCTTCGCCTCTCCGCGGCTGTACACATCGTAGGGAAGCGCCGCAATTCTGCGCTCCAGGCCGCCGGCCGGCCGGTATGCCGCAAAGGGCCTGATCTCCGCCATAGTCCCGTTCTCCTTTTTCCCTCCGGATCCCGGAGTTTATTTTTTATTTTCTACTTTTCATCCACACAGATTTATTGTATCATAACTTTATTCTATTGAACAGGAAGGAATTATAAAATGACAGACGAAAACAGAGAGATTTTAGCCAGAATAAACGCTTACGCCGAAGATGTGCTGGGCGAGACCGACCCCCAGAAGGTGCCCGTCTCCGCCCAGCTGGAAAAGCTGAAGCCTGTGATGGAAGAAATTGCCGCGGAGAAGAAAATGAGCCTGGAGGATCTGTTCATTCTCTACATGGATCTTCAGAGCGAGGCCTCCTGCGCCTCCCAGAAAAAGCTTGAGGAGAGCCTGCAGGATCTCAACGACGGCGCCGACGGCGGCATGCCGCTGCTGTTCCGTTAAACTCCACACCTGCGCCCTGTGGCCGGAAAGCGTGCCCCAGGGCGCTTCCTTTTGTGTCACAGACAAAAACTGCCGGCAGTACAAAGTCTGCCGGCAGAAACAAAATCAGGCCTTCACGATTCTCACGCGGAACACGCCTTCTATTTTTTCCAGAGCGCTGACGATCTCCGCAGTGGGAGCCTCCTCCACATCCAGCATGGTGTACGCCACCTCGCCTCTGGACTTATTGGTCATATCGCTGATATTGATTCCCTTGTCTCCGAACTCGGCGGTAAATTTGGTGATCATGTTGGCGATATTTCTGTGGAAAATTGCCACACGTCCCGCCTTGGTACAGACGCCCATGTCGCAGGCGGGATAATTTACGCTGTTGCGGATATTTCCGTTTTCCAGGTAATCCATCAGTTCCTCCACCGCCATGACTGCACAGTTGTCCTCGGACTCTTCCGTGCTGGCGCCCAGATGAGGAATCACGATACAGCCCTTTTGTCCTGCGGTCACAGGGTTGGGGAAATCCGTCACATAGCGCGCAATCTTGCCGGAATGCAGACCCTCCAGCACATCCTTTTCATTTGCCAGCAAATCCCTGGCAAAATTCAGAAGCACCACGCCCTCCTTCATCTTGGCGATGGAAACCGCATTGATCATTCCCCGGGTGGAGTCCAGAAGCGGTACATGGATGGTGATATAGTCGCAGTCCGCATAGATATCGTCCACGTTCAGCACATGCTTTACGGAACGGCTCAGATTCCAGGCGGCGTTCACGGAGAGATAAGGGTCGTATCCGTATACCTCCATGCCCAGGGACACTGCCGCGTTGGCCACCTTCACGCCGATGGCTCCCAGGCCGATGACGCCCAGCTTCTTTCCCATGATCTCCGTGCCCGCAAAGTTTTTCTTTTCCTTCTCCGCGGCCTTGGCAATATTTTCGTCTCCGGCGGAGGCCTTCACCCACTCGATGCCTCCCACCACGTCTCTGGCAGCCAGCAGCAGGCCCGCCAGCACAAGCTCCTTCACCCCGTTTGCGTTTGCACCCGGCGTATTGAAAACCACCACGCCCTTTTCCGCACATTTTTCCAGCGGAATGTTATTGACACCGGCGCCGGCCCTGGCCACCGCCAGAAGCTTTTCGGGAATTTCCATCTCATGCATGGACGCGCTTCTCACCAGCACACCCTCCGCCTCACCGATCTGCGCGGTGATCTGATACTGATCGCTGAAATTCTTCAGTCCCACATCCGCAATGGGATTCAGACAATTTATTCTGTACATAGGTTCTTCTCCTCAAAATCCTTCATGAATTCCACCAGTTTCTCCACGCCCTCCAGAGGCATGGCGTTATAAATGCTGGCACGCATACCGCCCACACTTCTGTGACCCTTCAGATTCTCGAAGCCCGCCTCCCTGGCCTCTTTCACAAATGCTGCGTCCAGCTCCGGATTTCCCGTGACAAAGGGCACGTTCATCAGGGAACGGTCTTCCTTTCTCACGGTTCCGCGAAACAGCCTGCTTTCGTCCAGGAAATCATAAAGAATTTTTGCCTTCTTTTCATTATATGCCTTTATGGCCTCCAGTCCGCCCTGTTTTTTCAGCCATTTAAACACCTTTCCGCAGATATAGATGCCGTAGGCGGGGGGCGTGTTGTACAGGGAAGCATTGTCCGCATGAATCTTATAGCGGAGCATGGTAGGAGTCCCGGGCAGCACATCCTCCGTGATCAGATCCTCCCGGATAATCACGATCACCACCCCGGCAGGTCCGATGTTCTTCTGTACTCCGCCGTAGATCAGCCCGTATTTTGACACATCCACCGGCTCGGACAGAAAACAGCTTGACACATCCGCCACAAGGGTTTTTCCCTTGGTGTCGGGCAGCGTTTTGAACTTCGTCCCGTAAATGGTATTATTCTCGCAGATATAGACATAATCCGCATCCTCGCTGACCGGCAGGTGAGAGCAGTCCGGGATATAGGAAAAGGTTTTGTCCTCGGAGGAAGCGATCTTGTTGGCCTTTCCGTAGATGCAGGCCTCCTCATATGCTTTCTTTGCCCACTGGCCGGTGACAATGTAGTCCGCCACCCTGTTTTTCATCAGGTTCATGGGAATCATGGCAAACTGCTGACTGGCGCCGCCCTGCTGGAAAAGAACCTTGTAGTTGTCAGGGATGTTCATCAGCTCCCTCAAGTCGGACTCCGCCTCCTGAATAATGGTTTCATAGGCCTTGGAGCGATGGCTCATCTCCATCACGGACATACCCGTTCCTCTGTAGTCAAGCATTTCCTCCGCAGCTTCCCGCAGTACCTCCTCCGGCAAAACCGCAGGACCTGCGGAGAAATTGTACACTCTGGACATTTTCAAACTCCTCCTCACAATCATGGTATCTCTGTTGTATCCTTATTCAGCACACAGGATAAGAATACACGCTCTTTTTGCTTTAGTCAAGTAAATTGTTAACATTTTAAATCATTAAATCATCAATAAAACATGACCACGGGAGTGCCCACCTCCACCAGCTCATACAGCTGCGCCATGATCTCAGGAGGCGTGTTGATGCAGCCGTGAGAGCCGTTTCTCTTGTAGATCTCCCCGCCGAACTCCCTGCGCCAGTCGGCGTCGTGGATTCCCACACCGCCCTTCACCGGCATCCAATATTTCACCGGAGTGGCATAGTCCGCTCCCCGCAGCACACGGTTTCTCTGCTTGTTGTAGACGAAATTGATCCCCTCCGGCGTACCCATCTTCCTGCCGGTGTTGCCTGTGACCACATCGGTATCCAGCACCAGCTCTCCGGCGGCGTAATAGTACATATGCTGCTGTGTCATATCCACCTCGATATAGGTATCCCCGATATCGTCCAGCCCCCTGACGAAGCCCTGCTTCTCGTAGACCGGAACGTGCAGCTCCGTCTCCCGGCGCTCCGCCTCCAGCGCCTTCGTCAGATATTCCTGTTCTGCCTTTACATCCAGCCGTGTACCGTAGGTCACATATTTTACGCTGACAATATCCCCTCTGGTGGATTGAAATTCCCTCACCGTATCACAGGTGTCATAGCGTGCCGCCAGCTCCTCCAGCCAGGCCGCCACCCGTTCTCCGTCCGTCACGGGCCGCCCGCCCTCGTCCGTCACCGGTTCTCCCTTTTCGTCTGTCTTTAAAAAGGTGCTGAGAATGTCCGGCGTCAGTGGAATCTGTTCCGTCCCCATGTCGTAGGTAAGCCTGCAGTCAAAATAATCCTGCAGCCCCTGCCACAGCCGCCGCTGGCTGCCGTCCCGGGCACTGTCCTCCAGATCCTCATAGCAGCCGCCCTCCCTCAGATCGATCTCCAGGTTCCCCCGCAGGAGACAGTCCGCGATATAACCAAGAGCCTTGTCCCGGTTCAGACGCCCCTTGTTGCCGTCCTTCAGATAATATCCCGTTTCCTCCTGATACAGAACCTGACAGCCGTCGGTTCTTTCGCTCTCCTGCCGGGCGAAATCCAATTCCCCGAAGCAGGCGGCCAGCTTTTCGGCATCGGCGCCATACTGCACCTGGGACAGGCTGGATTTCACCGGCTGTTCCAGATTTCTCATCCAGAAAAAGGTGGCGTTCTCCCTCAGATAAGCTCTCAGGGCAGGACTGTAATCCGGCGTCAGTCCCACCGACTCCGGGTCTAAAATCCACCGGCGGCCGGACAGATCCAGCACGGTAATGTCAGAAAGAACTGTGGAGGCAGCCAGTTCCGCATTGACCTCCTCCACCGTCTTGCCGGTACAATAGACACCGTTTATCCAGGTGTTTACCGGAAAATTATTGCGATAATACATGCCCAGCGCCAGTCCGCCGCTGAGTACCACCAGCAGACCGCACAGCACGATCAGCAGCAAAATACGCGCCGCCTTTCTCATACCAACCTCCACGCAAAGAATGCCTGTTCCTATTCTCTCCTGTCGTCCCCGTCAAACACTTCCGAAATAGGCGCACCGGCGGGAACCATGGGAAATACCTTGTCATCCTCGGGGATGACGCACTCGATCAGGACAGGTGCTTTCAGGGCGATGGCCTTCTCCAGCGCCGGCTGCAGTTCTTCCTTTTCGGTGACGCGGATTGCCGCGCAGCCCAGGCCCTCTGCCACCTTACAGAAATCCACCCCGTCATTCAGCACGGTCTGGGAGTAGCGCTTTCCGTAGAACAGCGTCTGCCATTGCCGCACCATGCCCAGCACATGATTGTTGATAACCACCTGAATGATGGGAATATGATATCTGCCTGCGGTTGCCAGCTCATTCATATTCATGCGGAAGCACCCGTCCCCCGCAATGTTGATGCAGATTTTATCCGGCTGGCCCACCTGAGCGCCGATACAGGCTCCCAGGCCGTAACCCATGGTGCCCAGGCCGCCGGAGGACAGAAAGGTGCGGGGGCTGGTATAGCGGTAATACTGGGCCGCCCACATCTGATGCTGCCCCACATCCGTGGTGATCAGCGCCTCTCCGCCCGTCACCTTATCAATCGTCTCCATCACATAAGGACAGGAAAGTCTGGAAGCATCATACTTTAACGGATAGCTTTCCTGCATCTTCGCAATGGTATTCATCCACTCCGGATGCTCTCTCTTTGACAGCATACCGTTCAGCTTTTTCAAGACAGTCTTCAGATCTCCCACAATCCCGGCATCCACCCGGATATTCTTGTTGATTTCCGCCGCGTCAATATCAATCTGGACAATTTTGGCGTGCTCTGCAAACTTTTTCGGATTGCCGATGACACGGTCGGAAAACCTGGCTCCCAGGGCAATCAGCAGATCGCACTGGCTCACGCCCAGGTTGGAGGTCTTGGTGCCGTGCATACCGATCATGCCGGTATAGCGGGGACTGTGTCCGTCAAAGGCGCCCTTGCCCATGAGGGTGTCGCAGACAGGGGCATCGATCAGCTCCGCAAACTCCGCCACCTCCTGGCAGGCATCTGAGATAACCGCGCCGCCGCCCAGATAAATATAAGGGCGCTTTGCCTCGTTGATGTAGGAAACCAACGTCTCCAGTTCCTCCTTTGCGGGAGCCGCCACCCCCTTTTTCTCCTCCGGCTTAACGGGCGTGTACTCGCAGACCGCCGCAGTCACATCCTTCGTGATATCCACCAGCACAGGGCCGGGCCGACCGCTGCCTGCGATGGCAAACGCCCTGCGCAGCGTTGGAGCCAGATCCTCCACATTCTTAACAATGTAGCCGTGCTTGGTGATGGGCATGGTCACACCGGCGATATCCACCTCCTGAAAGCTGTCCTTGCCCAGCATGGGAAGCGTCACGTTTGCCGTGATGGCCACCATGGGCACGGAATCCATGTAGGCCGTTGCAATACCCGTCACAAGATTTGTGGCCCCGGGACCGCTTGTGGCCATACAGACCCCGATCCTGCCGGTGGCTCTGGCGTACCCGTCCGCCGCATGGGCCGCTCCTTGCTCATGGCTTGTGAGAATATGCCTGATCTCACTGCTGTGCTTGTAAAGAGCATCATAAATATTCAGAATGGAGCCCCCCGGATAACCGAAGACCGTATCCACGCCCTGTTCCTTCAGGCACTCCACAACAATTTCAGATCCGTTCAGCTGCATATCACTTTCCCTCCTGCCTTCCGGGAAATTCCAGTACGGCTCCCCGGTTGCCGCTGGTCACAAGCTCCCGGTATCTGGAGAGATACCCTGTCGTCACCTTCGGCTCCCTGGGCTGCCAGGCCTGTCTTCTCCGGCTCATCTCTTCCTCCGACACCCTGACCTCCAGCTTCAGCTGCGGGATGTCGATGCTTATGATGTCCCCTTCCTCCACCAGGGCGATAGGGCCTCCCACCGCCGCCTCAGGGGATACATGTCCGATGGAAGCTCCTCTGGAAGCGCCGGAAAAGCGTCCGTCGGTGATCAGCGCTACACTGGATCCCAGCCCCATACCCGCAATGGCGGAGGTGGGATTCAGCATCTCTCTCATGCCGGGGCCGCCCTTGGGCCCCTCATAGCGGATCACCACCACATCGCCGGCCACGATCCTGCCTTCCTTGATGGCCGAGATGGCATCCTCCTCACAGTCAAAAACCCTGGCAGGCCCCTCATGAACCATCATCTCGGGAACCACCGCGGAGCGCTTCACCACAGAGCCGTCCGGTGCCAGATTTCCCTTCAGAACGGCCAGTCCCCCGGTGGCGCTGTAGGGGTTGTCCGTGGGACGAATTACCTGGGGATTGCGGTTTACCGTCCCCGCAATGTTTTCTCCTATGGTCTTTCCCGTCACCGTCATGCATTCCCCGCGGATCAGCCCCATATCCATCAGCTCCTTCATCACGGCGTACACGCCGCCGGCCTCGTTCAGATCCTCCATATAGGTGGGACCCGCAGGGGCCAGATGGCAGAGATTGGGCGTTTTTTCACTGATGGGATTGGCAAAGCTGATATCGAAGTCAAAGCCGATCTCATGAGCGATGGCAGGCAGGTGCAGCATGGAGTTAGTGGAACAGCCCAGCGCCATATCCACGGTCAGAGCGTTCATGATGGCATCCTCCGTGATGATATCCCTGGCCCGGATATTTCTCCGGAAAAGCTCCATGACAGCCATTCCCGCATGCTTCGCCAGCTTGATCCGCTCCGAATAAACCGCCGGGATGGTGCCGTTTCCCCCAAGCCCCATACCAAGCGCCTCGGTGAGGCAGTTCATGGAATTGGCCGTATACATTCCGGAGCAGGAGCCGCAGGTGGGGCAGACCTTGTTCTCAAACTCCGTCACATCCTCCTCCGTCATGGTGCCGGCCGCGTAGGAACCCACCGCCTCAAACATGGAGGACAGGCTTCTCTTCTGCCCCCTCACATGTCCTGCCAGCATGGGCCCCCCGGACACAAACACGGTGGGAAGGTTCAGCCTTGCCGCCGCCATCAGAAGCCCCGGCACATTCTTGTCACAGTTGGGAACCATCACCAGAGCATCAAACTGATGGGCGATGGCCATGCACTCCGTGGAGTCTGCGATCAGGTCTCTTGTCACCAGGGAATATTTCATCCCCACATGACCCATGGCAATTCCGTCACAGACTGCGATGGCGGGAAAAACCACCGGCACGCCGCCGGCCTCAGCCACCCCCAGCTTCACTGCGTCCACAATCTTATCCAGGTTCATATGTCCGGGCACGATCTCGTTGTAGGAGCTCACGATACCAACCATGGGCTTTTTCATCTCCTCGGCCGTAAATCCCAGCGCGTTAAACAGGCTTCTCGCCGGAGCCTGCTGCATTCCTGCTCTTGCATTATCACTTGTCATAGCTTTTACCTCTCTGCTCCCCTGTATTTTATCAAACGATTCTGTCCGCCAGCAGGCTTCCCATCTCCGAGCAGCCCACCTGAGTACAGCCCTCAGACATGATATCCCGCGTGCGGTAGCCTTCCTTTAACACCTGCTTTACCGCCGCTTCCACGGCATCCGCCTCCCGATCCAGATCAAAGCTGTACCGCAGCATCATTGCCGCACTGAGCACCGTGGCAATGGGATTGGCCACATCCTTCCCCGCGATATCGGGCGCGGAGCCATGGCTGGGCTCATACAATCCGAATTTACTGTCATTTAAGCTGGCGCTTGCCAACATACCGATGGAACCGGTGACCATGCTGGCCTCGTCGGAAAGAATATCTCCAAACATGTTTTCCGTCAGAATCACATCAAACTGAGCCGGATCCTTCACCAGCTGCATGGCACAGTTATCCACCAGCATATGTTCCAGGGTGACATGGGGATACTCCTTAGCCACCTCCTCAACCACTTTTCTCCAGAGCCTGGAGGAGTCCAGCACATTCGCCTTATCCACGCTGGTCACCTTCCCCCGGCGCTTTCCGGCAATGTCAAAGCCCTTCACCGCAATCCGCCGGATCTCGTTTTCATCGTAGGTCAGCGTGTCAATGGCCTTTCTGACCCCGTTCTCTTCAACGGTCTTCCGCTCACCGAAATAAAGACCTCCGGTCAGTTCCCGCATAATCAGCATGTCAAAGCCTGCTTTGCTGATCTCCTCCTTCAGGGGGCAGGCTCCCGCCAGCTCGTCATAGAGAACCGCGGGCCGCAGGTTCGCAAACAGATTCAGCGCCTTCCGCAGTGCCAGAAGGCCCGCCTCGGGGCGCCGATCCGGCGGCAGCTGATACCAGGGCGACGTGGTGGTGTCTCCTCCGATGGAGCCCATGAGCACCGCGTCCGCTGCCTTCGCCTTTTCCACCGCCTCCTCGGTCAGCGGAACCCCGTGTACGTCGATGGAAGCCCCGCCCATCAAAATATCCTCAAAATGCAGTTTATGGCCGTAGATTTCAGCCACTCTTTCCAGCACCTTCTTCGTCTCCGCAACAATCTCCGGCCCGATGCCGTCTCCGGGAATACAGGTAATTTTCAAATCCATATACTCAGTCCTCTCCTCTTTTTTTGCAAAAAGGCAATGCCCTGAGACACTGCCTTGCCGTTTGACCTTATCATCTGCCGTCAGCCTTTTCCACGCGGCTGATCGCGCTCTTTTCCATAGGGATCCGGCAGTTCTTGTTGTTGCCGAACTCAACGATCACCGTGCTGTCCTCCTCCGATATGTCGATTACAATCCCATAAAAGCCGGAAGTCGTCAACACCACATCCCCGATGGCCAGAGAAGCCAGCATCGCTGCCATTCTCTTTTTTTCCTTGCCCTGGGGCCTGAATAAGAAAAACCACATGGCCAAAAAGAAAAGCCCGTAAACCAGCACCGCCATCACAATACTACCCATGGCGCCTCCCGCCGCAGTCGGATCGGCCACATTCGCATCCAATAAAATTCCCATTCTTCCTCCATTCTGACATTTCGGCGTCATGGGAATGCCAAAATGTCCTTTCGTCGTCTAAAACAATATAATACACAAAAATATTCTCCAGGGCAAGCACTTTATGGGATTTTAATTTCCGGTTCCCGTCATTCCTGACTTTGCATGCCTTCCAGCTTTCTCCTTTTGTACTCCGCAAAACAGCCCTGATCCAGCGCGTCCCTGATCTCCTCCATCATGGTATTGTAAAACCAGAGGTTGTGGAGAACACAGAGCCGCATTCCCAGCATTTCCTTCGCCTTCAGCAGATGTCTGATATATGCCCTGGAATAACGTCTGCAGGCAGGACATCCGCAGCCCTCCTCAATGGGCCTGTCGTCCAGCTCATATTTTGCGTTGAAAAGATTGATCTTTCCGCGGTTGGTATAAAGATGGCCATGGCGTCCGTTTCTGCTGGGATAGACGCAGTCGAAAAAGTCGATCCCTCTCTCCACACCCTCCAGAATATTTGCCGGAGTCCCCACACCCATCAGATAAGTAGGCCTGTCCTTTGGCAGAAAAGGAACCGTCTCTTCCAGGATATAGTACATCTCCTCGTGGGTCTCCCCCACCGCCAGTCCTCCCACCGCATAGCCGTCCAGCCCAAGCTCCGAAATCCTCTTTGCATGTTCGATACGGATGTCTGTATAGACGGCTCCCTGATTGATTCCAAACAGAAGCTGCTTCGGATTGATGGTATCCTCCAGACCGTTCAGCCGGTCCATCTCCCGCTTACACCGCTCCAGCCACCTGGCCGTGCGTTCTACGGAATCCTGCACATAGCTTCGCTCCGCCTTGCTGGGGGCGCATTCGTCAAACGCCATGGCAATGGTGGAGGCAAGATTGGACTGAATCCGCATGCTCTCCTCCGGCCCCATAAAAATTTTACGCCCGTCTATATGGGAGTGAAAATACACTCCCTCTTCTTTGATCTTGCGCAGTCCGGCCAGGGAAAACACCTGAAAGCCGCCGGAATCCGTTAAAATAGGCTTGTTCCAGGACATAAATTTGTGGAGACCTCCCAACTGCCTGATCACCTGATCCCCCGGACGGACGTGCAGATGATAGGTGTTGGAAAGCTCCACCTGTGTCCTGATTTCCTCCAGATCGGAGGCCGCCACGGCCCCCTTGACAGCGGCTGCCGTTCCCACGTTCATAAATACGGGCGTCTGTATCACGCCGTGCACCGTGGTAAGCTCCGCCCGCTTCGCCCTGCCTTCCTGTTTTAAAATGCGGTACATTTTACGGTTCCTCCCAAAATTCTTCCATCTCCCAGAGTTCCTCCAGGGTGAGTCCCTTTTCCGTGATTACGGTGGCGGCCTCCACTCCCACATATCTGAAATGCCAGGGCTCGTACCGGATCCCCGTAATATCCTCCTTGTCCCTGGGATAGCGAAGGATAAATCCGAAGCGGTAGCTGTTTTCCGCCAGCCACCTGCCCGCATCCGTGTTTTCAAATCCTTCATTCAGGGAGGTATAGGTATCCGTCACGATATCCAGCGCCAGTCCCAGCTGATATTCGCTGGCGTTGGGCACTGTCACTGTCCGGCTGGAAACCTGATAAGCTTCCATATAGGACAGTCCTTTTTTCATATAATAGGTTATCTTTCTGTTAAACAGCCTTTGCTGATATTCCAGATCTCTGTAAGGAGAACAGATCAGGAGCGTCACCCCGTCGTCCTTCGCCTCCTGAAACATATTCAGCAGTTCGTCGATAATTCTCTCGTCACAGTGCATGATTCCCTTCATGGTCATGATCTTTCCCAGCGGAACCTGCTCCTCATATCCCTGGGGAATAGAGTGTTGTTTGTTCACCAGAAGCAGCTTCCAGTCCTCTCTGTCGAACCGATAGTCCGCCGGAACCTCTCCGGAGGATTTCTCATAGGAGGTACTTGGCTGATTCAGCTCCAGAATTTCCGACGCGCTGTACCTGGCTTCGATCTCCATGCCATGAACCGTGTCATAGTCCGTCTCGTCCTCCAGCAGCACATCCTCATCCTCCAGCAGTTCCAGGTCGTCCAGGTCGATGGGTGTCTCCTCCGCCAGCACGATGTCCCGGGCCTCGTCGGAGATGGGCATCCACCCTTCGTCGGCGCCGTCTCCTGTGATGAAGATGGGAAAGGAAAAGCTGCTGTAAACTACAAAGAGAAGAATAGACATGACCAGCATGGAGAAACGCTTCCCGTTCCCCTTAAAGTATGCCGGAACACACGAAAAGAACCTGCCAAAACGTTCCATGACACGCGAAAAAAACATGCCTGCCGCCACCACGGGAAGGATGCAGAAAACACGGAATTTATTCTTTTTTCCCCATTTCAACAGCTTTTTGTAAAGCCGCTTTTCCTGTAATGTCTTCATTTGTGTCCGGCCTTTGTCTCTCTTTCTCACAGTTGTACATCACATAATTAATTTCAGCATAACACATTACCATTCAAAATGCATCTTTTTTTCAAAAAAATCTGTTACAATCTTCTGCAGCAGTTGCCATTTTCGGCATTTTCAAGTACAATCTACCGTAACGGTTCCAGAATTTTCAAAAATACTCTATAAAAACAATGGGAGGTATCATTATGGCCGGTTCCACCTTTGGCACCATTTTCAGAATTACCACCTGGGGAGAATCCCACGGAAAGGCATTGGGCGTAGTCATAGACGGCTGTCCTGCAGGGCTTGCCCTCAGCGAGGAGGATATCCAGCCATATCTGAACCGACGCAGACCCGGCGCAGGCAGCGCCTCCACTCCCAGAAAGGAGGAGGATCTGGCGGAGATTCTTTCCGGCGTCTTTGAGGGCCGCACCACCGGCGCTCCCATCTCTCTGATGATCCGCAATACCTCGCAGCGCTCGGAAGATTACGGCGAAATTGCCTCCTGCTATCGTCCCGGACATGCCGATTACACTTTTGACGAAAAATACGGCTTCCGCGACTATCGGGGGGGCGGGCGCTCATCCGGCCGGGAAACCGCGGGACGGGTGGCAGCGGGCGCCGTGGCGGCAAAGATTCTGGCCCGGCTGGGCGTCCGGGTTTACGCATACACCCGTTCCATCGGCCAGGTAGAGGCAGACCCGGAGCGCTTCGACTATGATGCCGTCCTCTCCACTC
The DNA here is from genome assembly GCA_910586835.1 of uncultured Acetatifactor sp. Classification (GTDB taxonomy): domain Bacteria; phylum Bacillota; class Clostridia; order Lachnospirales; family Lachnospiraceae; genus Acetatifactor. The sequence continues at coordinate 50,589 of CAJUJU010000015.1, read as the reverse complement.
CCACCGCCATGCCCGACCGTCAGGCAGACAAAGCCGCCCTGGCCTGTATCGCAAAGGCCAGAGAAGAGGCGGATTCCCTGGGGGGCTGTATGGAATGTATCGTGGAAGGGCTGCCCGCCGGCATCGGAGATCCGGTGTTTGAAAAGCTGGATGCCAACCTGGCAAAGGCAGTCATGTCCATAGGCGCCGTCAAGGCAGTGGAAATCGGAGACGGCACAGCCGTCTCCGGAAGAAGAGGAAGCGAAAACAACGATCCCTTCCGCAGGTCGGAAGGGCAGACCGTAAAGGCCTCCAACCATGCGGGCGGCATTCTGGGCGGCATCAGCGACGGAAGCAGCATCGTGATCCGGGCACATGTAAAGCCTACCCCTTCTATCTCCCGAACCCAGGAAACCGTAAACCGCTGCGGCGAGGAAATCAACCTGTCCGTCAGAGGACGGCATGACCCGGTCATCGTGCCGAGAGCCGTGGTGGTCATGGAGTGTATGACCGCCCTCACCGTCCTGGATGCCATGCTGCTGAACATGTCGGCCCGGATGGAATCCCTGCTGGATTTTTACGGATCATCCCCGCTTATTTCTCAATGCGATGGAAAGTGATACAGTTGGGCACATTCACCTCAATGGGAGGACCATTCATAATCATGGTGCCGTTCTCCACATCCACATGGAAGAAGGTCATGTCGTTGGATTCATGATTTAAGGACACCAGAAATTTATTGTTGGGAAACAGAATGGCATCCTTGGGGTACTCTCCGCTGATGGGCAGACAGAATATTTTCGTCAGCATCCCCGTGCTCTCGTCCACACTGAAGAGCACGGCGGAGTTGTCCCCTGCCACGGTGCTCAGAAGATATCTGTGATCCTCCGAAAAGCTCAGGGCGCTGGTGGCGTTGGAACTGCCCCGCTCCAGCTGGGCCGTCTCCACCGACTGAATCTTCTCAAACATGGGCTGACCCTTCTTCTCCGTGTAAGAATACACGTCGATATAGCATTTCCATTCATGTACAATATAAATGAATCTTCCGTCCCTGGAAATTTTCACATGCCTGGGCGCCGATTCAATCGCGCTGTGAATGACGTCTGCCAGAAGCACCTTCCCCGTCTTTCTGTCAAAACGATAGACATTTACATGATCCATCCCCTGATCCGCAACGAGAAGATATTTGTTGTCGTGGGTCATTCTCGCACAGTTTATGTGGGGTCTGAAATTCCGGTCCGCCAGACTGCCCAGACCCTTATGGAAAATTTCGTCGGTGATTTCCCCGATGGAGCCGTCTTCCTTCAGCTTCAGCACAGTGAGCTTTCCATCATGATAGCCTGCCACAAAAAGAAAGCTGTCGGTGTAATCCGTAGACAGATAACAGCCTCTCATGCCGTTGATGGGAGCAAAATTCAGAAGCTCCAGCCCGCCGTCCTTCCGGATCTGATATGCCTCCACGCCGAAATCCGTGATGGAATAAAGATATTTTTCGTTGTGGGAGATGGTCACATAGGAGGAATTGGTGATTTCCACCTGATCCTTCTCGATAAACCGCCCATTCTCCATGTCTACATCGTATATTTTTATTCCATGGTTGTCCCCCTGGGTGTAAGTGGATACATATGCCACATATTTTTCTTTTTCCATGTGGAATACCTCCTTCGTCCTTTTCTAAAATATAGCACAAAAAGCACCATTGTAAAATACTTTTTTCAAAACCACCGCAAAGCGGATGATTTCTCACCCGCTTCGCGGCAGCCTGCTTTATGAGTCGCAGCCGCAGTCCGAATCACGTCTGGGCATGGGCGGATAATCCTGCCAGGGCGGAGGAACCATTCCAGGGCCGTCACAGCCCTGCTCTCTGGCATCCCGCACGGCCTCTCTGGCGTCTCTCACGGCTTCCCTCGCTTCTCTCACAGCCTCTCTCGCGTTCTCCTTTGCCTCTCTCACATTTTCTCTCACGCAGCCGCAATTATTCCGGGGCTCGTCACAACAGCAGTTCCGGGGAGGTTCGCAGCAGCAGTTATTCCGGGGCGTTTCGCAGCGGCAGTCGTTCCTGCGTTCTTCGCGGCAGCGGCTTCTTCTCCCGCACTCACAGTCCCTTCCGCCTCTGCCGGTATCGCATCCGCAATTCGTTCCGCAGCATCCAAACAACAGCAACAAAATAATCCAGTTCATATGCTCACCATATTTTTGTTTTACGGTATCATATGCCGTCTGCCGCAAAAACGTGTCGGAGGACACTCAGCGCTTTTTCTTCACAAGCTCTCTCCGGATGCAGGCAAAAGTCGCCTTCTCTCCCTCCTTCGCCAGCATGCGAAGCATCCTCTCCAGCGTCTGCGCAGTGTCGGGATGGATCAGTTCATGATCCTTCCTCCGGAGATAATACTCCAGGGGCGCGGCGTCCGTGTAAGCGCTGCCCTTGTATACCCTGCTCGCCGCGATACGGTCCATAATCATCTCCGCCAGATACCTGTCCGGCATGGGCACCGGCACCATGCATCCCTTTTTCTCCGGATCGTCTGAATAATCCAACCAGTACTCGAAGTGATGACGGTTCCGTCCCTTGTGATGCATCCAGGATTCGGAAAATCCAAAATCCTCCCGCTCCGCGTCATTGGGACTTCTGTTGCCCTGATAATATCTTGCGCCCACCCCAAACTCCGTGGGACTGTACTTGGAAAGATCATGGAGAAGCCCCTGGCGGTACAGTCCCACCCGAAAGCATCCCCTGGCTACAAGGATTCTATGATAAGTGATCGTTTTAAAATGTTTCCACACCTTTCCCATCTACCGTCTGTCAGCCGCCGCCTTTCCGCTTTTTTTCCCGGGCTTTTCCCGTCCCGGCTTCTCCGCCTCCCCAACGCCGATGTAGACAATGACGCTCCTGGGCGGAATCTGTCTGGTATTCTCCCTTTCTTCCTCCGGCCCCTTCTCCTCCGTCCCGGCGGCGATGGCCGTCTCCCAGCGCATCCCCTTCGGCAGTCTGGGCAGCGCCAGCTCATGACTCATCCAGTGCATGTTCAGGGCAATATAGAGAAAGGCATCCTCCCGCCCCCGGGTTTGGGCATACTTCCCGCAGAGCATGATTCCCGCGTATCTGATATGGCCGTCCATTCGGGCTCCCCAGGCATTCTCCCCGTGGTAGGACAGATCCGGATAGCCGCAGGAAAGAGAATCCATAAGCCGAAGCTCCTCCCGGGGATGCAGAATCGGATGCTCCTTCCGGAAGGCAGTCAGCTTTTTCCAGAACTCCAGCAGTTCCCCATTTTTCTTTTTCGCGCTCCAGTCCAGCCAGGAGATGGCATTGTCCTGACACCAGGGATTATTGTTCCCTTTCTGAGAATTTCCAAACTCGTCACCCATAAAGATCAGCGGCGTGGACTGCGTGAGCAGCAAAAGACACATGGCGTTCTTCATCTGCCCCAGCCGCAGCTGCCTTACTCTGCGGCTTCTGGCGGTTCCCTCCTCACCGCAGTTCCAGCTGCAGTTGTAATCGCTTCCGTCCCGGTTGTCCTCCCCGTTGGCCTCGTTATGCCTGTAGTCGTAGGAGACCAGGTCCGCCAGTGTAAAGCCCCAATAGTTGGTGATATAGTGAACCCGTCCCCCCTTGCCCGGAATATATCTCATCTGCCGCAGCACACTGCCCAGCATGTTTTCGTCACCCTTCAAAAACCGCCTCATATCGTAGAGATAACTGTCATTGTATTCTCCCAGATGCTGATAGTCCCGGGCCTCCCGGGGTGCCGCATCCTCAAATCCGTAATATAAAAGCTTCCGGTCCGCCAGCAGCTCGTCGGATACAATGGCCTCCATGGGAAGTCTCTCCCCCATCAGATGAAAACCGTCCACATGATATTCCAGTACCCAGAACCTGAGAATTTCAGGGATCTCGCTTCTGTTTACCTCCGGCGGAAAGTAGAACTGCATCACCAGCTCCAGGCCGTTTTGGTGCAGCTCCTTCACCAGCTGCCGAAACTCCCCTGCGGCATCCCCGCCTGCCGCATAAGACGCCTTGGGCGCATAATAGAACCCGCGCTTATACCCCCAGTAATTGAGCTTCTCCGGTTCGCAGAGCCTGTCCGCCGCCTGTGCCGGCGCACTGCCCGGCCAGGGAAGGGGATTTTCCTCCCTGTGGTTTTCCACAAACTCATACGCCGGCTGCAGCTCCAGCGTGGTGACGCCGATCTCCTTCAGATACGGGATTTTTTCCATGATCCCGGCGAAGGTTCCCCGGTGAACCGCCTCCGATGAGGCATGTCTGGTAAAGCCTCTCACATGCAGGCAGTAAAACAGTGCGTCACAATAGGGAATCCCGGGGCTGCGATCCCCCTCCCAGTCGTAATCCTCCGGCAGAAACAGCGCCTTCCAGTTCTCCGGCTTCTGCTCCCTTCCGTAGCCGCGAATCCCCGTAAAGCGCCGTCCCCGCTCATCCGGCACCGTCTCCCGTCCTCTGTAAAACTGATAGCACACCGTTTCCGGCGCGATCCCCTCCACCGTTGTACAATATACGTTTCCCGTCCGGTCTTCCTCCGAAAAGGGAATTTTTTTCACCCTTTTCCCGCTCAACACATCATACAACAGAATTCCGCAGTCCGGATCCCTCGACACCAGCGAAAACCTCACTCCGTCCGCTTCCGGCTGCGCACCCAGAGGATATGGATTCTTCTGCCTTTTCTTCTCTGCCATAACTCTTCCTCCATCCATCTTCCGACCGTATATCCCGATGCAATTGTTATCCGCTCTGTTTCTTATTATAATGTATGCGTGGTGAAATCACAAGACAACTTTTTTCGTTTTGACTCCCCGGGTTGACAAATATGAAAATTCGTTTATTATCAAGAATAAAGAACTGCAAGGGGGTATCCATTGTGAAAAAGAAATTGTTGAGAAAAATCATATTGATCTTCTTTCTGATCGCCTCGCTGAGCGGAGCCTTGCTTCTGGCTGCCTTTCTGCTTCTGCCGGAGGGCCGCGTGCCTGTGGACGCAGATCCGGCGTTAGCCGACGCTTCGGAGGAATCCTTTTCGGACATGCCGGTTTCCTCCCCGACGCCCACGCCGGAGCCCACACCCACACCGGAACCTGTCTTTGAAGAGTACGATATTACTCTGATGGCGCTGGGCGACAATCTGATGCATATGGGCATCGTCAACACCGGACGGATGGAAGACGGCACCTATAACTATGACTTTCTGTTCCGCGACATCCGGGAATTTCTGGATACCGCCGACATTAAGATCATCAACCAGGAGACCATCTTCGGCGGAAACCATCTTGGTTTTTCCGGCTATCCCAGGTTCAATTCCCCAACGGAGGTGGGCGACGCAATTGCGGCTGCAGGCTTCAATGTGGTGCTGCAGGCCACCAACCATACCGCCGATCAGGGAATAGACGGCATTTATAACTGTGTATCCTTCTGGGAGACTTATCCCGAGATACTTGTGACCGGCATCAGCGGCGAGACCCCCTCCGAAGAAATTCCTCTTCTTGAGATCGGAGATATTACCTTTGCAATCCTGAACTATACCTACGGGCCCAACATGGCCACGCTGCCGAAAAATCTGCGGGGACACCTGAACATGCTCTGTGCATACGATGAAGGTTCCGGCCGCATTGATTTTACCACCCTGAATCCCCAGGTCACCGAGGATATCCGGCGGGCAAAGGAACTGGCTGACATTGTGGTGGTATGTCCTCATTGGGGTACCGAATATCAGACCAGTCCCTCCAGCTATCAGAAGAGCTTCGCGCGGGAGATGACCGAGGCGGGAGCGGATCTGATCATCGGCACCCACCCTCATGTCCCCCAGCCCGTAGAATGGATTACCTCCGAAAACGGAAATACCTCTCTGTGTTTTTATTCTCTCGGCAACTATGTGTCCACCCAAAAACAGGCGCTCTGTATGCTGGAGGGAATGGCCTGGGTTACCTTCCATGTGACGGAGGACGACGTGACCCTTTCAAAGAAGGGGACAGGCGTTCTGCCCATGGTCTGCCAGTACAGATACGGCCCTCTGCGCCTGGATCGGATCTGCTTCCTGGAGGAATACACGGAAGAACTTGCGGCCCGTCACGGTATCCTGGGATATGGCGGGGTGACCCTTCGTCTGGACGAGCTGATCACCTGGAGCCAGGATATTTTCGGTGACTTTTCCTTAAAAAAGTCGGATGTCCTGAAGACATCCGACCCGTTGGATTAGTCTATGATATTTTTTACTCCCAGTATGGTGTCGTAGGTGGCGTTTCCTGTCACCACACCCTTTCTCGGATTGGCCGCATGGATGATCTGACCGTCTCCGATGTACAGGGCCACATGGGTACATCTCTTTCCTGAGCCGTAGCAGATAATGTCGCCCGGCTGTATTTCCTCGTATGAGATGCTCCTGCCGGCGTTGGAGAGCTGTCCCGAGGGCGTTCTGCTGAGAGAATAGCCAAATTCCGCGTAGAGCAGGCTGGTAAAGCCGGAACAGTCCGTTCCCGAAACCAAAGACTGTCCGCCGTGCACATACCTGTTGCCCAAAAACTGCATGGCGTAATTGACGATTTCGTTTCGCAGCTCTGAATTACTTCCGTAATTTCCGGAGGGCGGCGTAACCGTTATGGCGGTGTCTTCCGTCACCTGCGTCTCGGATTCGTGCTGTCTCTCCTCCAGAGCTCTCTTTGCCGCCAGTTCTGCCGCTTCTTCCTCCAGCGTCTTGGCGTAGACAAATTCTTCGGAGATGGTCACAAATTCCGCAGCCACAAAACCGGTCTTTTCCTCCGTGTACTGCACCTGCAGCCATTCCCCCTGGTTCTCCAGGATCTGTATCTTTTCCCCGTTCACCACATAACCGATGCGCTTGGAATCCGTCCCCGGATTTTCCCTCACGTTTAACCTGCTCACCACAACGTTTGCATATCTTGTCACATACTCGTCGATGGCGTCCGCAGCGGCATCTCCCCACAGGAAATACTCTGACTTGATATAACCCTCCAC
>CAJUJU010000015.1:0-43618 GCA_910586835.1 uncultured Acetatifactor sp. | reverse complement strand
GACTGGAGTTCAGACGTGTGCTCTTCCGATCTCGGAACCACTGTCCGTTTTCGCCCTCCACCGTCTCCAGAATCTGTGCCACGGCTCCGTTGTAGATCTTTCCGAGAACACTGCTGTCCGTGGTTGCTTCGGCCCGCACGTTCACATAATGCGCCACATTGGCAAGGGCCAGATCCTCATACTCGCTCTCCGCTTCCTCTTCCTCCGGGGAACCTTCCTCCCCACTCTCAAAAACCTGGTCAGGCGCTGTCTGAGGAAAATTTGCCGCTGTCATAAGCGGTTCCGCGCTGCCTCCGAAGGACCATCCGTCAATCCCTCTCAGATATTCCGCACCGCCGCCGCGCATCAACACCGTATCTCCCGTGGGCTGACTGTTAACCGTTTCTATTCTCTCTGCTTCCTCTCTGCCGGATTCCTGCAAAACAGGCTCATTCCGTGATGCCGCATCGGTCTCCCGGGACTGAACCGCTTCCTTCGCCTCCACTCTCCGGGCAGAAAAAGCCCCTGCTCCCACACAGATTCCCGCAGCCACTATAAATACTGTGAGTCCTCCTATCAGTCTGTATTTCATTGTTTTCTCCCTGATTCCGCTCCGCGGTAAAATTTTACAAAATTTCCTGTACCAGCCTATTTTAACATATTACAGAAATATTGCAAATATATTGCGTAATTTTTTACAATTTTTTTTCGTATTGCGTTCTGTTCCCTGAAATAGTATACTGTAGACACACAGGAGGTTGCGCATGGATAAGAAAAATGAATTTGACGAAGAAGAAATGACCGTAGAACTGGAGCTGGAGGACGGCAGTGTGGTAACCTGTGCCGTTGTCACGATCCTCACCGTGGAAGAAAAGGATTATATCGCGCTTCTTCCTCTGAATGAAGCCGGAGAGAATGAGGACGGAGAGGTCTGGCTTTACCGCTACAGCGAAAATCCGGAGGATCCCAACCAGGAGCCCGAGCTTACGTTCATCTCGGATGACGACGAGTACGACAGAGTGTCCGACGCCTTTGATGAATTTCTTGACAGCTGTGAATTTGATGAAATCGTCGAAGAAGAATCCTGAAAAAGCGGGGTTAAAAATCTGGAGGGAAGCCTGGGGCGCTGCCTGTCACCTGACAGGTACAGAAGCTCCAGGCTTTTCTTTGCTCTTGTCATGGCCACATAGAGAAGGCGTCTTTCCTCCTCCACCTGCCCGTTGTCCTGCATACAACCCTGGGGAATCACCCTTTCATTGCAGTCGGGAATATATACTCTGTCAAACTCCAGTCCCTTTGCCCCGTGAATGGTCATCAGTCGGATGCAGACCTCTTCCCCCTCTTTCGTGACAGGACTCTGAAGCTCCTTTGTAAAGCATCTCTGCCGTTCCAGCCATTCTTCCGTACTCCCGCAGCCTGCGGCATCTGCCCTCAGCCACTCCAGAAGCTCATTCCACTCCAGAAGCTTTTCCCGGTCGCCCCCCGCCCTTTCCGTGAGATAGCTTTCATACTTCACCGCCTTCAGCACATAGTTTACCGCCATGGCCGGCTTCATTTTGCCCAGACGGTTCAGCTGTGTCTCCAGAAGCCTGAGACGCTTCAGCACTTTGCTTCTCATCTCCCCGTCAAAGCTTCCTTCTTCATAAAAACGTATCATCCCGCTTATACTTCTGCTCTCCCCCACCGCTTCCCGGCTCACATATCTGGAAGGCCTGTTGATCACCCGCAGAAGATGCTCTCTCTTCCATTCCCCGGCTGCCAGCAGCAGATAGGCCATGATGTCCTTTACAATAAAGTGCAGGTAGACACTTGTGGTCCGCTCTCCGATGCCAAACCGGATCCCCGCGTTCCTCAGCCTCGCTGCCGCGGCCTGCATGTACAGGTTGGTGCGGAACAGGACGGCACAGCTTCTTCCGTCCTTTCTGTGGGCTTCCTGCCAGTCCCCCAGCTGTTTTGCAAGATAGGCGGTCTCTTCCTCCCTGTCCCGGAAGGCTCTCAGCTTCACTGCATCCGCATTTTGCCCCTCTCCTGCCTGCGCTGCACGCAGTCTCTTGGGAAAGCGCTCTTGGTTCTCACCGATCACCCGAAGGGACGCATGGACAATCTCCTGTCTGCAGCGATAATTTACATCCAACAGCAGCATACCCGCCCCGAATTCCTCCCGAAAACGCTTCATCAGCTCCGGCCTGGAGCCCCGGAAGCCATAGATGGACTGGTCGTCGTCCCCCACCGCAAAAATGTTGTGTGGACTTGCGGAGAGCAGCTTCACCGCCTCATACTGCACGGGATTGATGTCCTGAAACTCGTCAATCAGAATGTGGGAAAAACGGTTCTTCCAACGCCTTCTGACCGTTGCATCCGCCTCAAGAAGCCTTGTGCAGGCAAAGAGCATATGGTCAAAATCCATGCCCCCAATCCTCCGGATTGCCCCGCCGTACTCCAGACAGATTTTCTCCAGAGAACCTCGCCAGGGAGCAGGACACTTTTCCGCCGCCTGAACCGGCTCTCCCGTGTTCCAGAAACAGCTGACCGCGGCAAGCACTCCGGCCGCGCATTCCTCCGGATCCGTCCCCGGACGGTCTTCGCCTGGCTGATTGTCATATTTTTGTAAAATCGGGAGAATCAGATTTCTTTTTTGAGATCCTGTGAGAAGCTTCAGATGCGGGAATCCGCCGGACTCCTGCAGGATACGATAGAAAACGGAATGAAAGGTTCCGAAATGGACGGGACGAAACTGCCCGGACATACTCTGAAAGCGCCGCTGCATGGAAAGGGCGGCCTCTCTTGTGAAGGTGATCACCAGAATCCGCTCCGGCGGCACTCCCTGTTTTAAAAGAAACAAAATACGATTTGTGACGGTAAAGGTTTTCCCGGAGCCTGGGCCCGCCAGCAGCAGAAGCGGGCCCTCCCCCCAGGTTACAGCTTTTCGCTGTGTTTCGTTTAACTGACCGAAATCAGGCATTTTGCAGCTTCTCGATTCCGATGCGGATCCTTCTTAAGGACTCTTCCTTCCCCAGCACTTCCATGATCTCGGTGGCGCCTGCAGGCGTCATCTGCTTTCCGGACACGGCAGTACGCACGGGCCACATCACATACCCGTTCTTCACGCCCTTCTCCTCCACATAGTTTGCCAGCGTCTGATACAGCCCGTCATTGCTGTAGTCCTCCTGGGCCTCCAGAAGGGGAAGGATATCCTGCAGCACCTGCAGGGATGAGGCGCTGTCCGTCTTCATCTTTTTGTGGGTGTACATGGCTGTATCATAGTCCGGCAGCTCCTGGAAAAAGTCCACATGACCCTCGATATCAGGAAATACCTCGATGCGCGTCTTCACCATTCCCGCTATCTTTTTCAGATCCAGATCCCTTGTCAGCACCTTTTTCAAACAAGGCTCCGCCATCTCATAGAACCGGTCAAAGTCCATGGCCTTGATGTACTCGCCGTTCATCCAACGCAGCTTCACAATGTCGAACACAGCGGGGGATTTGCTGATCCTGTGATAGTCAAACTCCCGAATCAGCTCCTCCAGCGTAAAGATCTCCCGATTGTCCTCCGGGCTCCAGCCCAGAAGCGCGATATAGTTCACCACCGCCTCAGTCACAAAGCCCTGCTCCAGCAGATCCTCAAAGGAAGAGTGTCCGCTTCTCTTGGCAAGCTTTTTGTGGCTCTCGTCGGTGATCAGGGGCAGATGCACATACACCGGCGTCTGCCAGCCAAAGGCCTGATAAAGGCGCTCATACTTGGGCGAGGAGGACAGATACTCGTTGCCGCGCACCACATGGGTGATATTCATGGTGTGGTCGTCCACCACGTTTGCAAAATTATAGGTGGGATAGCCGTCGGACTTAATCAGGATCATGTCGTCCAGCTCCGCGTTCTCCACGGTGATATCCCCGTACAGCTCATCGTGGAAGGTGGTGCTGCCCTCCGTTGGATTGTTCTGCCGGATCACAAAAGGCTTTCCTGCCGCCAGGTTTGCCTCCACCTCCTCCTTCGACAGATGCAGACAGTGCTTGTCGTAGACCGTGATCTCCTTGCCCTCCACCACCTCTGTCTTCAGGGAGGCCAGACGCCCCTTATCGCAGAAACAGTAATAGGCCTCGCCCTTGTCGATAAGCTCCTTCGCATATTTCATGTAAATTCCGGTCTTCATCCGCTGACTCTGCACATACGGGCCATACCCGCCGTCCTTATCCGGTCCCTCGTCGTGAACCAGTCCGGTCTTTTCCAGAGTGCGGTAAATGATCTCGGTGGCGCCCTCCACAAAACGCTCCTGATCCGTATCCTCAATGCGGAGCATAAAGTCTCCGCCCTCATGCTTTGCAATCAAAAACTCGTACAATGCGGATCGCAGATTTCCCACATGCATCTTCCCTGTAGGGCTGGGCGCATACCTTGTCCTGATCTTCATTTTCTTCCTCCCTGCCCGCCTTGTCGGGCACCTGTTCCGTATTTGGAAAAATTTTGGTTTTTCCGTGCCTTTTATCATAATCCATTTCATCCGAAAGCGCAAGCTTGAAATTTTCCTTCTCCGGCACAGGAAAATCACTCCTCCGGTACGTTCTTCTTTGCCGCCGCCTTGAATTTTGCCACTTCCCTGGCCGCCTGGGCAATGGGAATATTGGTTCCGGCTCCCGCCACACAGCCGCCGGGGCAGGCCATGCCCTCAATCAGACAGCCGTTCTTTTTTCCGGCCTTGGCCAAAAGCAGCATCTTTCTGCACTCCGACAGACTTTCCGCGTGCTCGATCTTTACCTCTGTTCCCGGGTAATAGGTTCTCACGCACTCCTCGATGGCGCTGGCCACACCGCCGGCAACACCGTATCCCCGGCCGGCTCCGGTGGCGTCCTGCATCTCGTCCATGGCCCTGATTTCCTCCAGCAGAATCCCCCGGGCCTCAAACATGCCGGCCAGTTCCTCAAAGGTAATGACAAAATCCACATCCGAGCGGATGGTTCTGCGGCTGGCCTCCAGCTTTTTAGAGGCACAGGGTCCGATAAACACCACAGAAGCATCCGGGTGATCCTTTTTGATGATTCTCGCCGTGGCCACCATGGGCGTCAGCTCGTTGCTGATCTTGTCGATGGTCTCCGGAAACAGGTTCTTGGCCATGACGGACCAGGAGGGACAGCAGGAAGTCAGTGCAAACGCTTGATTGCCGGAGGCCACCTCCTTCACATAATGCTCCGCCTCCGCCAGACAGCCCAGATCCGCGCCGACGGCCGTCTCATACACATCCGCAAATCCCAGCTCCTTCAGCGCCGTCTTAAATCGGTCCGGCGTGACTTCCGGGCCGAACTGTCCCACAAATGCCGGCGCCACCTGGGCAATAATCTTACGCTCCGACTGCATGGCCCGGATCAGCTGAAAGATCTGGGACTTGTCTGCAATGGCCCCAAAGGGACAGCTCACCATACACATACCGCAGGAAACGCATACGTCATTGTCGATTCGGGCTCTTCCCACCCGGTCGGATTTGATGGCATTTACGCCGCATGCCGCCTTACAGGGGCGCTCCTTGTGACAGATGGCATCATAGGGACAGACCTCCTTACATTTGCCGCACCGGATACACTTCTCCTGGTCAATAACCGATTTTCCGTTCTTCATGGAGATCGCGTCTCTGGGGCAGACGATCTGACAGGGATGCGCCACACAGCCCATGCAGGCGCTTGTCACCTCATAGTGATCTTCGGGACAGGCGTTGCAGGCAGAGGGAATCACCTGCATCAGAGGCGGTTCATAATATTTCTCGTCAATATTGCTTTCCTCCAGACCCTGGGTGAGATGTCCGGGATGTTCTCTGTTTTCCGGCCTCAAGCTCATACCCATGGCAAGGCGGATGCGCTCTCTGATGATTGCCCGGTCCCGATATACGCTCTCCCAGAATTCCGACTCCTCGTAGTCTACGATCTTATAGGGAAGAGCCTCCATATCATCCTTCAGGTTCCGGGAATGCCAGGCCAGATCGGCCACTTCCCGAAACACTCTTCTCCGCACCTGTCTCACCGGCGTGTCGATTCCTCTCATACTGCTCATTTTCCGCACCTGCCTTTCCGTTGGCTATTTACCTGCCGCTCAAATGTATCGCTATCATTATACTATACTGCACTCCCTGTTTCAACGAAAATTCCCGCAGGAGATGCCGCGTCCCTACAGAAACAGCTTTCCTGTCTGGAATACCAGCGTAGACACCGCCCAGGCCAGGCCCAGCTGCATGGCCAGCATCTTCATGGTAAATTTCCAGGAACCGCTCTCCTTTTTCACCGTGGCAACCGTGGCCGCACAGGGGACGTAGAGCAGACAGAACAACATCAGACAATAGGCGTTCAAGGATCCAAAATCCGGATTCAGGCTGTGGATATTGGACACGATAGCTGCCATCCCCGCCGGGGAATTGGCATTGGATACCCCGAAGAGCACCGCGAAGCTGGATACCACTACCTCCTTGGCGGAGATTCCGGAAAGAAGCGCCACGCCGACCTGCCACATACCAAGCCCCGCAGGAGCAAGCACCGGCACAAGGATTCTCCCGATAACGGCGCCGAAGCTGTCGGCGGGATTCTCCACAAGGCCGCCTGCGCCGAAATTCAGCAGAAGCCAGATGACGATGGAAGCCACAAAGATAGTGGTTCCCGCCTTTGAGAGATAGTCCTTCAGCTTGTTCCACACATAAATGCGGATGGTTCTGGCGTTGGGCCTCTTGTACTCCGGCAGCTCGATCAGCAGGGAATCGTTGGCTTTTCCCTTTTCCAGCCGGTTGATGACCAGCGCCGCAAGTATGGCAATGATCATTCCGATGACATACATGGAAAAGGCTACGGGAGCAGGATGCTCCGGGAAGAACATCTCCGAAAACAGCACATACACGGGAAGCCTTGCCGAACAGGACATGAAGGGCGTCACAAGCATGGTTTTTCTTCTGTCCTGCTCCGTCTCCAGGGCTCTGGTGGCCATGATGGCAGGCACCGTACAGCCAAAGCCCAGGATCATGGGAAGAAATGCCTTTCCCGACAGTCCCACTTTTCCCATGACGGAATCCATCACATACGCCACCCGGGCCATGTAGCCGCTGTCCTCCAGAATGGCCAGAGCCAAAAACAGGATAAAGATATTGGGGATAAAAGTGAGAATCCCTCCCACTCCTGCAAGGATGCCCTCCACGATCAGGGATTTCAGCCATGCTGCAACGCCCAAAGCCTCCAACCCTCTGGCCGCCAGGTCGCAAAGCAGGGAAAGCCCATGCTCAAAAACGCCCTTCAGCTCGTCTCCCACCGTAAAGGTTAGGAAAAACACAAGACACATAATCAGCAGGAAGACAGGAACTCCCAAAACGGGATGGGTCAGCAGCCGGTCGATCCTGTCCGTGCCCGCCGCCTTCTGGTTCTTGTGGAAGAGCGTCTCGTTTACCACCTTCTCAATGTAGGCATATTTGCACTGAATAATTTCCTTTTCATAACTGCGGTCCACTACATTGACCACGGAGACCGGGTGCTCTTTCCTCACCTCCTCGTCGTTCTCCAGAAGCTTGATGGCATGCCAGCGCACGGAGGAATGTGTGGGATAATGGGCCTGCATGATTACCTCCAGCTTCTCTATCTTCTCCTCGATCCTGGGCGGATAGTCCAGAATATATTCCTCCATTCCCTCCTCATAGTGATGGATTACGGCGTGGAGCAGGATATCCAGTCCCGTCCTTCTCGCCGCGGAGACGGGCACCGCCGGCACATTGCCCAGCATTTCGGGAAGCCGGTGCATATCGATCTCCATTCCCCGCTCCTTCACGATATCCATCATGTTCAGGGCAAGCACCACCGGCTTCCCCAACTCCAGAAGCTGCAGCGTCAGGTAAAGATTCCGCTCCAGAGAGGAGGCATCCACCACATTGACGATCACGTCGATGTCATCGTCCATGGCGCATTGCCTGGTCACCTTCTCCTCTATGGTGTAACAGGTGAGGGAATAAATGCCGGGGGTGTCAATCAATGTGATTTCCACATCTTCATAGCTCGTCTCCCCCTCAAAACGTTCCACCGTGACCCCCGGCCAGTTTGCAACCTTCAGCCGGGAACCCGTCAGCGCGTTAAAAAGAGTGGTCTTTCCACAGTTTGGGTTGCCGATACAGGCAACATTTATATGCTTCTTTTCTTCCGTATGCCGCATTCCGTTCCTTTCTGCCCACAGTCTGCGGGCAATCTCCAATTCATTTTTTCCGGGGGCTGATTTCTATGTTGGATGAAATATGCCTGCCCAGCGCCAGTCTTGTGCCTCTGACCTGAACGATCAGCGCCCCCCGTTTTTTTCTGTTCAGCACATTTATCACCGTACCGTCATTCAAACCAAGGGCCTGAAGCCTCCGGGTAATCCCCGGCTCCACATACAGTCCCTCTATGCAGTAGCTCCCGCCCTTTTCCGCCTCATATAATGTCATATCTGCGCCTCCAGGTGTTTATTGATAATGGTTATCATTTACCAGCTGTATTATAATATAAAAAAGAGAGCCTGTAAAGACTCCCTACCAACTCTTGATAAAAGTATTGATGTAATTGTCAAGGCACTTCTTGATGACCTCGATTGCCTCCTCCCGGTTGCCCTTCTCGTTCACCGCAGTCGTCTTTTTCTCCAGCGCCTTATAGACCGTGAAAAAGTGCTCCATCTCCTCCACCACATGAGGCGGCAGCTCCGAGATATCCCGGTATGTATTATAATAAGGATCGTTAAAGGGAACGGCAATGATTTTTTCGTCCTTTTTCCCGTTATCCAGCATGGAAATCACTCCGATGGGATAGGCTCTGACCAGCGTCATGGGCTGAACCGGCTCGGAACACAGAAGAAGCACATCCAGAGGGTCTCCGTCGTCGCCGTAGGTACGGGGAATAAAGCCGTAGTTCGCCGGATAGTGGGTGGATGTATGGAGAATGCGATCCAGAATCAGAAAACCGGTCTCCTTGTCAAGCTCATATTTGTTTTTACTGCCCTTTGCGATTTCGATCACACAGATAAAGTCCGTGGGCGTCACCCGCTGCGTGCCGATGCTGTGCCAGATACTTCCGTTGATTACTTTCATTCCACAATAACCTTGCCTTTCTCCTTGCGTTAGAACTTATCATATCACAATCAGTTCAAAAATCAACCCCTGATTTGTCCGTCCCCGCATATGATATATTTATAGGTGGTGAGCTCCCTTGGCCCCATTGGCCCTCTCGCATGGAGCTTCTGGGTACTGATTCCGATCTCCGCGCCGAATCCGAACTCAAATCCGTCCGTAAAGCGTGTGGACGCATTCCAGTAAACGCAGGCCGCATCCGTCCCGTTCAGAAACTTTTCCGCCGCCTTTTCATCCTCCGTCACAATACATTCGGAATGCCTCGTGCCGTATCTGCCGATATGGGCCACGGCCTCCTCCGTGGAATCCACCGTCTTTATGGAAAGGATGTAGTCCAGATACTCCCTGCCGTAATCCTCCTGTGTGGCATCCGTACAGTCCGGCAGAACCTCCTTCACCCGCCGGTCTCCCCGCAGCTCCACCGACTTTGGCGCAAGCGCCTCCGCCAGTTTCGGCAGCAGTCTCTCCCGGATATCACCGTGCACCAGCAGCGATTCACAGGCATTGCACACTCCCACCCTCTGGGTCTTCGCATTGCATATAATCTTTACCGCCATATCCACGTCCGCCGCGGCATCCACATAAATGTGACAGTTTCCCGTTCCCGTCTCAATGACGGGTATGGTGCTGTTTTCCACAACGCTTTGTATCAGTCTTTTGCTGCCTCTGGGGATGAGCACATCCACATATTCCTTCAGCTTCATAAAAGCCACCGTCACCTGTCTGTCCGTGTCCGCTATGAGCTGCAGAGCGTCCGGGGAAATGCCCTCCTTCTCCAGCGCTCCGCGAAGTACCTTCACGATTGCCGCATTGGAGTGCAGCGCGTCGCTTCCGCCCTTCAGGATCACCGCATTGCCCGTTTTAAAACAAAGGCCGAAGGCATCGGCTGTAACATTGGGTCTGGCCTCGTAAATCATGCCCACCACTCCCAAGGGCACCCGCACCTTTCTGATCTGCAGTCCGTTGGGACGTGTCATCTCCTGCATTACCTCCCCGACAGGATCCGGCAGCCCGGCCACCTGGCGCAGCCCCTCCGCCATGTCGCAGATTCTCTCTGCCGTCAGCCGCAGCCTATCCTGCAGGCCGGGGTTCATTCCGTTTCGGACGGCGTTTTCCATGTCGGTATTATTTTCCTTCAGTATGGTTTCCGCGTTTTGAAGCAATGCGTCGGCGGCAGCCATAAGCCCCCTGGTTCGCTCCCCGGCATGCAATGTCTGAAGCTGTGCTTTGGCCGCAACAGCCCGTTCTCCCATTTCTCTCAGATCTGTCATTCCGCTCCCATCCTCCTGCCTGCGCAGGCCCTCTTACGAATCCTGAGTCCCATTGTCTTTCCCCGTCAGAATCCCCCCGATCCCCGGTCTGCCAGGGCAGGGTCAGACACAAATCACCTGATATGGCCGGATATCTCCCTCCTCCTGGGGAACCTGCTCCACAAGCTGGCACAGAAATCCCGCCCCGATGGTCCGCAGGCACAGCTTTGGCTTGTCCTGCAGATAACGGTCATAAAAGCCTTTCCCGTAGCCCAGTCGGTTCCGCAGCACGTCAAAGGCAACCCCCGGCATCAGCATCAGCGTCTCTGCCGCTTCTTCCTCCAGGTAAACATAAAGCTCTCCGGTATCCGGCGGCTCCGGTATCCCCCGATACCCCGGAATCAGCTCCTGCAAAGATGAAATCCGGAAAAACGCCATCTCCGGCAGCAGGCTCCCCGAATCCCCGGCAGGTTCCAGAACCCTGGGCAGATATACCTGTTTTCCCTGTCTCAGCGCTTCCCGGAGGATCTCGCAGGTGTCGATCTCGCTGCCATAGCCGACAAAAGCCAGAAGCTTCTTTGAGGTGTAATACCACTGATGTCCCAGAATCCGCTCCGCCAGCAGCACCGCTCCTCTCTCCCGCTCCTTGGGCCTCAACCCGCCGCGGCACGCAAGTACCCTACGCCTGAGTTCTCTCTTCTGCGTTTTGCTGTCCTCTGCCATCTACACCGTTCCCTCCCGGGAGTCCGAAGCATCCTTTTCCTGTTTCTTTCCCGGCTTTACCAGCGTTCCGTCCGGCTTTTGGATGGTAATGCTGTCAAGCTGGCTCCGCAGATTTGCCCTGACGCTTGCCGCATATTCCGCCCGCAGGTTCTTCTGCTCCAGTTTTTCCTCCTCCGTCAGTCCCTCCCCCTGAGACTTGTGATAAAGCTGGTTGATCCGTTTTATCTTTTCCTCCATATTCATGCCGCTTTTACTCCTTTACCCCGTTTCTCTCTGTACGGAACCTGGCCTTCAGGTCTTGTGGATCTGTTCCACAAAGTCCGGAAGATCAAAATTCTCATCCTTCCTGGCCACGAAGAGGGTTCCCTCCTCCTCTCCCGCCAGAAGCCGGTGCAGCACTCCGATATCCCTGCTGTTGGCAATCACCATATCCACGCCGGATTTCGTGGCGATCTTTGCCGCCGTCAGCTTCGTGTTCATGCCGCCGGTGCCCACGTTGCTGCCTGTGGACGCCTTGCCCATATCCATCAGCTCATCGGTCAGCTCGTCCACCCGGCTGATAAACCTTGCCTCGGGATTGCGTCTGGGATCATCGGTATAAAGACCGTCGATATCCGACAGCAGAATCAGAAGATCCGCCCCCACCAGAGCCGACACAATGGCCGACAGAGTATCGTTGTCTCCGATTTCGATCTCATAGGTGGCCACCGTGTCATTTTCGTTTACGACGGGAATGGCCCCCAGCTTCAAAAGTTCAAAAAAGGTATTCTGGGCATTAAAGCGGTTCAGGTTATCCACAATAGTATTCCTGGTCATCAGGATCTGTGCCGCCACCTGATTGTACTCCGCAAACAGCCGCTGGTAAGTCATCATCAGCCTGGCCTGCCCCACTGCGGAGCAAGCCTGCTTCACCGCCATGGCCTCCGCCCCGCTGTCCGGGCACAGGTCCCCGCAGTTCAGCGCCTTTTTTCCCGCCGCAATGGCGCCGGAGGTCACCAGAATGACCTCCTTCCCCTGGTTTCGGATGTCGCTCAGCTCCCGCACCAGCTTTTCCATACGGATATAATCCATATCCCCGGTCTCCCCGTGTGTCAGGGAAGAAGAACCGATTTTTACCACGATTCTCTTTTTCTTTCCAATTGTTTCTCTGGAACCACTCATCTGTCAGACTCCGCAGCACGCCCGGGGCTTCCCCCTTCCCTGCCGCTTCTCCCCGCTTTTACTTTAGCACGCTGATTCAGCACAGTTTCTATTCTACTTGTTTTCGGCGGCTCCGTCAACCGTTATTGTTCCAACGGGGCATATTCTGCCGCAATCGCCTCCGCCACCCGCAGGCCGTCCATGGCGGCGGAGGTAATGCCTCCCGCATAGCCTGCGCCCTCTCCACAGGGATACAATCCCCGGACTTCGGACTGAAAGCTTTCGTCCCTGGTTATCCGCACGGGGGATGAGGTTCTGCTCTCCACCCCGAGCAGCACGGTGTCCGGTCTGTCGAAGCCCCGGATCTGCCGTCCGAAGGCCTCCATGCCATCCACAAACGCCTGGCTGCACTCCCGGGGAAGGAGCCCGCTTAAATCCGACCACTGATAAGCCCCTTTGCACTGGGGCCGGACTCCCTGACACTCCTCCCCTGCCGGAAGGTTTTCTGCTGTGTCCCTCTCTGTGTCTGCCAGAGAAACATTTCCCTCCAAAGCACCGTTCCGGGCCGGCCCTTCTGATTCCGCTCCCCGTCCCACAAGCCGCCTGAAGTCTCCATACCGCTGAACCGGTATCTTTCCGCCGCCCAACTCGTATGCCCTGCGCTCCAGCATCCGCTGAAATTCGATTCCCGCCAGGGGATGATCCGAACCGAAGTCCTCCGGCGTCACAGACACAATGACCGCGCTGTTGGCATTGACGCCGTCCCGGCCGCTGTAGCTCATTCCGTTGACTGCGGTGCACCCCTCCTCCGAGGAGGCATTCACCACATAACCCCCGGGACACATGCAAAAGGAATACACCCCTCTTCCGTTTCCGGCTTTTGCCGTCACCTTATAGGCGGCGGCCCCCAGTCCTTTGGGGTCTTTCACACCGTACTGACTTTCGTTTATCACGGACTGAGGATGCTCCACCCGAAGCCCCACTGCAAAGGACTTTGGCTCCATAGGAACCCGGCGCTCACAAAGCAGAGAAAACGTATCTCTGGCGCTGTGGCCTATGGCTAACACCAACTGCTCACAGGGAATTTTTTCCCTGCCGTTTACCAGGATTCCCGCAATTCTCCCGCCGCGGATTTCCACATCCGTCACCTGGCTTTGAAAGCGCACTTGACCGCCCAGGCGGACAATCTCACTGCGCAGATTCCGCACCACATTCCGCAGCACATCCGTGCCGATGTGGGGCTTTGCCTCATAACAAATGCTCTCCTTCGCCCCCATGCGCACAAATGTCTCCAGAACCGCCTTATTTCTGCCTTCCCTGTCCTTCACAAGAGTATTCAGCTTTCCGTCGGAAAAAGTACCTGCGCCCCCTTCCCCAAACTGTACGTTGGAAGATGGATCCAGATGCCCCGTCTCCCAGAAGCGCTCCACATCCCGCTCTCTCTCCTCCACACATCTGCCCCGCTCCAGCAGAAGAGGGCAATATCCGTGCAGGGCAAGATAATAGCCGCAGAACAGTCCCGCCGGTCCCATGCCCACAATGACCGTGGGATGATGCTGCCGTTTTGTTCCGGGCGTCGGAAACCGATAGATTACAGGTTCGCTCCGGCTGACCTGCGCTTCCTTTCCCCGAAACCTGCGCAGAATCTGTTCCTCATCCGCCACGGTCACATCCAGGCAATAGCTGTAAAAAAGCTCCGGCTTCCTTCTGGCGTCAACCGACTGACGCAGAATCTTCATCTCCAGGATTTCACCGGCGGGAATCCGCAGAAGCTCCGCCGCCTTTTTCAGCAGCTGCGCCCTGCTGTGATCTGTTCTGATTTTTACCTGATTCAAACGGAGCATTGCTTTTTTCCCTTCTTTTTTATCCATGCACTTGGATAATTTTATCAATCAATCCAAACTTCAACGCCTCGTCGGCGGACAGGTAATGGTCGCGATCCGTGGCCTCCAGGATCTCTTCCTCTGTCTTTCCGGTGTTCTCGGCCAGAATCCTGTTCAGCCGCTCTCGGCTTTTCAGGATATGATCGGATACAATTTTAATATCCGTGGCCTGGCCCTGAATACCGTTCCCGTGGATGGCGGGCTGATGGATCATGATCTCCGCGTTGGGAAGCGCCATTCTCTTACCCCTTGCCCCGCCGGCCAGCAGAAAAGCGCCGAAGCTGGCGGCAAGTCCGATACAGATGGTAGCCACGTCACATCTGATATACCGCATGGTATCGTAGATCGCCAGCCCTGCCGATATGGAACCTCCGGGACTGTTGATATAAAGCTGGATATCCCTGTCCGGATCCTCCGCCTCCAGAAAGAGCAGCTGGGCAATCACCGAGCCTGCGGAAGCATCGCTGACCTCCTCCCCCAGAAACACAATCCGGTCCGAGAGAAGCCTGGAATAAATATCGTAGCTTCTTTCTCCCCGCTCTGTCTGCTGGATCACATAAGGTAGAAAACTCATGCGGCAAGCCCTCCTCTGCAAAGAAACGCGCCTGCTCTATTCCCCCGCAGGAGCATGGAAATCCTGTTCTGTCCCGGAACAAAGCTTCTTCTGTATTCTCTTGGCGTACAGCCATATACGCAGCGAAATGCTCTGGCAAAGGCCTGCTGTGAGCCATACCCCGTCTCCAGCGCGATCTCCACCACCGGCCGCTTCGTCTCCGCAAGCTTCCGGGCCGCCTCCTCCAGACGTCTGCCCTGTACATACCTGTAGATGGTAGTACCCGTATTCTCCTTGAAAACCCGTTCCATATAAAATTTGGAATAATTCAGTTCTTCGGACATTTCCTCCAAGGTGAAATCTTTATCCAAGTTGCCCTCAACCCAGGAACAGATTCTTCCCGTCACTGATGCACCGCTCATAAAAAACGCTCCCTTCTGTTTTTCGTCAGGCAATTGCGAAACTACCATTTCCGCAAACCGAATTGTGTAATTTGTATATTCTATAAACAGACCCTTGATTACCGTCGGTACTTAGCTGCCGTTTTGGGGCAGCTTATGTACCGCTACGGTAATCTCGGAGCGAAAGCGCGTCTGTGTTAGAATATACAAATTACATAATGACACTTGCCTTTTTAAGCATACCACCCCGCGGCCTGACCTGTCTTAACAGAAATTGCCCTTTTTATGCACTTAAATTGTCTCCCGGCACGCCGAAACCCCTGCCAGATATCCGCTGCACCACGCCCATTGCAGGTTATAGCCGCCGCACCTTCCGTCCACATCCAGAAGCTCGCCTGCAAAGAATACCCCGGGAACCTTCCGGGACTCCAGCTGCTCTGTCAGCTCGTCAAACGGCACTCCCCCGGCGCACACCTGAGCATTGTCAAAGGAATTGGGCTCCTTTACCCGAACCCGAAATTCCCGGCACAGCTCATACACCCGAAGCAGCTTTCCCACATCTGCCCCGGCCGCCGGCTCGGAGGATTTCAATCCCGCCAGCCTGATAAAAAGAGTCATCAGCTTCTTATTCAGCACGCCGGTAAAATACTCCTCCACAGTGCCGTCCTGCTGCACGTTTTCCCTGGCACGGAGCATTTTTTCCGCAAATCCTTCTTTCTCACTGTCCGGCAGAAAATCAATCAAAACCTCCGCCTCTTTGTCTTCCCGCAATATGTAAGCCGCCGTTCTGCTCATCTGGAACACGGGGATGCCGGAAATTCCGTAATCCGTCAGCTGCAGCTCGCCTCTTTCCGCCGCCAGTTTTTTTCCGCCGCAAAACAGCACAAGCTCCGCCTCTGCCCGAACCCCCGCCACAGACTTATACCAGTCCTCCCGGCACCTTAACTGCACCAGGGCCGGAACCACAGGAACCAGTCTGTGCCCCAGCTGCCTGGCCAGCCGGTATCCGCTTCCGTCCGACCCGGTCTTCGGCGCTGCTCTGCCTCCGCAGGCCAGAATCACCCTGTCAAAGATCAGCTTCTCATCGCCGCTTTTCAGGCAGATTCCCCGTTTCCCCGGCTCTATCCCGTCTATCCGGCATCCCGTCCTGACGCAGATCCTCTCCTCCCTGCCGATCTCAAAGCGAAGCACATCCAGCACTGCGGAGGCCTGCTCGCACACCGGATACAGATATCCGCCCTTCTGCTTTACAAGAAGCCCCAGCTCCTCAAAATACTCAATGATATCATTGGTGTCAAACTGCTCCAGATACCCTGCCAGAAGTTCAGGGCTGGAGGTGTAATATTTATCCGGACCAAACTCCAGATTCCCCAGGTTGCATTTCCCGTTCCCGGTGGAAAGCAGCTTTTTCCCCAGCCTGTCGTTTCCCTCCAGAAGCGTCACTCCGGCGCCCTGCCTTGCCGCCAGGATGGCCGCCGTCATTCCAGCGGCCCCGCCTCCAACGATGCCGATTGTCCTCTTCATTCCCCGTTTCCTCCCGTCCTTGCGCCTGGCGCGGCACTGCCCTTGTCCGACGGGAATAAGCGTTACCGTCTTCCCGTCCTCAGCTGGAATATGCCTCCAAAAAGGCATACAGCTTTTCCTCATTCTCAATCCAGAGCATGTGAATGATATCCTGCTGGATATCATCCGGCAGCTCATCCAGCATAATCCGCGTGTCGTCGATATAGATGGTCTCCTTATCCTCCAGCAAAACCACCACCTCATTGTCATAGACAGCCAGATAAAAGCTGCTGCTCGGTTTGACATACCGATAATTCATCTGCACCACCACGCGCTCTCTGGAAAAAGAAAGCACCTCAAGACTCTCAAATCCCCGGGACATCTCCGCCAGCGGCGGCGACGCCTCGTAGAGCTTCATGGCCTCCACAAACTGCTCTCTGTTCATCCCCACATATTTGTCCGGAAGCTTCCAGGTCGTCTCAACGGTGGTCTGTCCCTCAATATCCCGCTCCTCCAGCACATACTCCGTCTCCACGCTCAGCGTCTCCCGGGAAACCGCAGCCGGAAGCGATTCCGTCTCCGCCCCGGAAGACGGCTCCTCCGCCGAAGCTCCCTCCGCCAAAATCTCATCGGCCCGGGATTCCTGTCTGTTGTCCCCGTTCTGAGCCGATGCGGTATTCTCATCTTCCGGCACATAATAAAGCCGTTCATACTGTTCTCCCGGATAAAAAAAATGTGAGGTCCGCACCCCGGCATAGAACCCCAGACACAGCAAAAATACCGGGTAGATAAAAAACAAGCCGATACCCTTTACAAATTTCACAGCGATAACCATCCTTTTGCATTCAGTATCGGCTTATTTTTTCTTTTTATACCTTCAGGGCGCATTCTGATCCAAACTTCTTAAAATACCCTCATCAGCTGTCCGACTGCATTGATCAGCCTCCCTCCGGGAATCGACTCCAGCTCCTGCTCCCGGAAATTCCGCAGCAGCAAAAGTCCCGCCCAATAGAGAGCCGCCGTGATCACAAAGCAAACCAACAGCGTGACAAAGCCGCTCATATGCGGCGAGAGCACCTTTGCCAGAAGCATACCCAAAAAGCCCGACACACAGGCGGCCGCCGCAGGAACCACCAGAATCTGCAGCCAGTCAGCCCGCACCCGCAGTTGTCTGTAGGCAAGCATTCCAAGAACAATACACAGCACTCCGCCGCCCATGATACCCGCATAGACCAGGGAAAGAATGCCGGCCTTCCCCACTTTCAGAAGCACTGCCGCCGCGAGAAGAAAGATAACATCCGCAAACGAAACAGCCCCCAAAACAAGAATTTTCTTCCCCGCCAGCATAAGCGTCCTGCCGAAATACCAGGACAGAACCACAAGCACTATCAAGAAAGAACCGCCCCGGAACATCTTTGCCGCCAGTTCCTCCTGTCCGGGGCAAAACACCTCCGCCGCCTGCTTTGCCATGGCCGTCAGAAACGCCGCCGCAAACGCAGTGTGGGCAATGCTGATGTGAACACCGCTCTGAAACACCGTCCTTGCAAACCGATGCTCCTCCCTGCGCAGAAACGCCATGGTTCTCCCGCAGACCGGAATCGTAGTCATCGTCACAAGCAGGGCGCAAATGCCGCAGACCATCCCATAGCCCGCCAGGTAAACACCATACAGGAAAGCCGCGTCCTCATCGCCGGTCGATCCCTGAAAAAGGATCAGCCCCACTGGCAGAAAAAACAGAACCAACAGCCGGATCCCCATGGGGATGCTTCTGTTGACACACAATGTCCTGACACTGTCCGCAAAAGAAGCCGTGATCCGCATCCCGTCCGGAAGACCCTTATTCACCGTTCTCCGCCTGCTTCCTCTGTAGATCAGCAGCAGAAAAACCACCACAAGAACCTCCGCCAGCGTCACCCCGACGGCAACGCCCACGCCTCCGTACATGGACGCAAAATTCTCCTGTACCAGAAGATGACTGACTTTATTGCCATAGCCACCCAACAGCTTACAGAACAACATGCCAAAAACCAGAATCAACAGCTGCCGCAGAATACCTGCCGCGGCCGCGGGAAGCTCCGCTCCCTCCCCCTTGCAGAATCCCACAAGCACCTCCGACACAGAACGCAGAAACACCACGGGCCCGATAATCAGAAGAATGAAGGAGCTGTACTGCACCCGAAACAGCTGTTCCGCAATGTCCCCTGCGGCCGCCATGACGGCCAGGGTTCCCACTGCTCCCAGAACAAGCTGAAACACTGTCACATTTCTGCGCATCAGATCTGCGTTTCTGTACTGTCCCTTGGAATTTCTGATTCGCAGCATCCTTCCCAGCCCGTCGGAAACACCCCCGCTTACCAACGTGTGGAAAAAACCAAAAACCTCCAGCGCAACGGCCACATAAGCCACTCCATTGTATCCTGTCAGACGGGCGGTCACTGCCAGCGTGACCAATGCAATGATCTCAGCAACCGCCTGTGCCTGCCTTCTCTTTATCTCCGCCTGATTCATCCGTATACCCCTAGTCTCTCGTAATTCCAAGCCCTGCAAGTATTTCTTCCTGTTTTTGCTCCAT
Organism: uncultured Acetatifactor sp.; assembly: GCA_910586835.1. Taxonomy (GTDB): domain Bacteria; phylum Bacillota; class Clostridia; order Lachnospirales; family Lachnospiraceae; genus Acetatifactor. The sequence goes on along the minus strand of CAJUJU010000015.1, from coordinate 24,510 downwards.
CCGTTTTGCCCCGGCTTCCTCCTCGTGGTCATATCCGCACAGATGCAGCATGCTGTGAGCCACCAGAAACGCAAATTCCCGCCGCAGACTGTGCCCGTATTGTTCCGCCTGCTCCCTTACCTTATCCACGGAGATCATAATGTCTCCCAGAAACAGTTCCCCCGTATCCGGGTCAAAATAATCCGCCTCCCGGTTTTCCACGGCCCCAAAGTCCCCCTCCTTCTCAAAATCCACATTGGGAAAGGAAAGTACGTCCGTGGTCCGGTCGATTCCCCGGCTCTCCAGATTCACCCTGTGTATCTCTTCATTGTCCGTGAGCACCAGGTTCACCGCCGCATCGTAGGGACACTCCTCCTTTGCAAGCACCGCTTCACAGACAAGTCTGGCCGTGTCCTCCGCGTCGAAGGGAAACTTCTCTCCGGCCTCGTTTTCAACATAAAAGTTCATAATAGAGCTTTTCCTCCTTAAATATCCTGTGCATGGCGCAAAGCTCTCTCACAGTGATATTACATTTTTCAAAGCTTCCGTCGTCTCTCATCTTACGGAACACGGTATCGATCACCTTATCGTAATCAATCTGGAGCTGCTCTCCCTTTTCCCGCATATAAGTCATGGAGCTTACCACCTTTTCCGAACAGACCAGAACCGCCGTCTCCTTCTTCCTCATTCCCTGTTTTCTGTCCCGGTAGTCAAAAAGGATTTCCCGCACGGGCGGAGGAAACCGCTTCTCCTTCATCACTGCCTCCATTCTGTCTCCCAGGCGGTGATAGTATCCGGCGCACTTTAAGGCATCGGCATTCATCCCCAGCTGCCCGCCGATGCTCTCGCAGAAATGGGCGGTATGAATACAGTGCATGTATTCTTTTCTGTCCCGCTCCCGAAGCTCGGTCAGAACCGTATTTTCCGTATCATTAATCTCCAGCCAGATCTCCCTGTAGCGATAAACCACCCTGGAAAAAAAGAGCTTCAGACACCCCAGAAGCAGAACGCTGCTGACGATCATGTTGGCAACGGGAATCACAAACATCTCAAAATCAGGCCTTGCGTTTGCCACAAGCACCAGATTTGCCGTCTCACAGACCAGCAGGCACAGGATGGAAAGAAAAACAGGAATTCCAATCTTCTTCTCGCTCTCCAGATGGCGGAACAGTGTCACCGCAAACACTCCGCTGACAAAATACAGAATAAGCCCGTCCGCCGCCGCGCCGCTTAACATGACAGAAATCAGCAGCAGGGAGGTAGCCGTCATGATTCCCGTCCCCATGTTGCTGAAGAGAGCCAGCATCACATAGACCAGCAGAAACGGCCAGCCGCCTGTGGGCAGGAAGCCGCAGACAAAGGCTATGGCCAGTCCCACTGCCGCACAGAACAGAAAACGGCAGACATGCTCCCCGTTGTCGTAGTCAAACCCGTCATGTACATACTCCCGGCGCGCCTGCAGTCCGGCAGCCGCCAGCATGAACACCGTCATGACACAATTTCCCAACAGCCTGTCCTGCGCCAGATTCCTGATGCCGCCCAAAAACCACATCCCTGCCGCTCCGGCCCCGATCAATATTATTTCCAGCAGGAAAAATTTCCAGCCGATCTTCTTATTATCTTCTTCCATGCTTTTCTCTGCTTCTGTTCTTCTCCCTGGCCTCAAAATCGTCATATGCCTTCACGATCTTCTGTACAAGAGGATGCCGCACCACATCCTTGCTGGTCAGAGTGCAGAACGCGATATCATCTATTTTTGCCAGCACCCTGGCCGCCACATCCAGGCCCGATTTGCTGCCCGGAGCCAGATCCTTCTGGGAGGCGTCCCCGGTGACAATCACCTTGGAGCCGAAGCCGATTCTGGTCAAAAACATCTTCATCTGTGCCGGCGTGGTATTCTGCGCTTCATCCAGAATAATATAGGCGTTATCCAGGGTTCGTCCTCTCATATACGCCAGGGGGGCAACCTCGATCAACCCCTTCTCCATGTTCTTGGAAAAGCTCTCCGCCCCCATGATCTGATAGAGCGCGTCATAGAGCGGCCGCAGGTAGGGATCCACCTTACTCTGCAGGTCTCCGGGCAGAAAGCCCAGCTTCTCCCCCGCCTCTATGGCAGGCCTGGTCAGAATAATCCTGCTCACCTCGTCGTTTTTAAACGCCGTGATGGCCATTGCCATGGCCAGATAGGTCTTTCCGGTACCCGCAGGCCCCAGCCCGAACACGATCATGTTCTTCCGGATGGCGTCCACATAGGCCTTCTGCCCCAATGTCTTAGGCCTGATCTGCTTGCCGTTTACCGTGTGGCAGATACAGTCCGTATCGATTTCCGTTATCACCTTTTCTTTTTCTTCCATACCCATTGTTATCGCGTAATCCACGCTTTGCTCCTCTATTTCGTTTCCTCTTCCCGAGATGATAGAAAGCTGCTCCAGCACGGAAGCCGCTCTCCTGGCCATATTCTCGGCTCCCGAGATCGTGACTCCGCCGTTCCTGTCAACGATGGTAACACCGAAGTCTCGCTCCAGTTTTTTCACATAAGCATCCTGCATGCCGAAGATCTTCTGCATATGCTCCGCCGGCAGATCAAGCCGGACCGTAAACTCTTCTTTCATTTTAATGTCTCTCCACCTGATTCCTTCTGTGTCGCGGCACTTTCCCCTACGTTCTCCCGGACAACAAATTGTCCTGAAATAACCCATGCACTGGCGTTTGTATTTATTCTAACATCTTTTTCAATAATTTGTATACCTTTTTCCTCCAAACCTGCAAGAAATACCATTAATTTTTCCTTAAGCTTCTCCTTTGCCTCCTCCTGGGTGTAAGTGTGTTCCACGTTCTGATACTCCCGGTATGTATAGGAACCTGTATAAACAGGCACGGAAAGCTTCTCCAGAATCAGCGGCCTGCTCTCGCGTATGACGCTGTCGTAGACAAGAAACGGACGCTCCTGCGGCATTTTCCACTCCCGGTCACCAAATCTCACATAATATCTGCTCTTTTCTCTTCCGGTATACTCCTTCCGGACATAGTCAAAAGGCAATTCGTCGGTAAATTCCATGGTGTGCTCCAGGACAATATCCGCGTCGGCATCCACATACAGATATTCCTTCACCGTGGCATCTTCATTGTAGATGGGAACCTTCCCCTCCACCAGCACGCTTCCCGCCTCCACCGTGTCGCCTGCCGCCACCTTTGGCACGCCGCTGCGCACAATGATGGATACCACTGTCCCCGCATACTGGGAGAGCAGATCCTGACCGGCTTCCCCGGGCTCTTCCTGCGACAGGATGGGGGCATCATTTTCCTTGACGGCGATCATCAGCCTGGTTCCCTCCAGCTTCGCTGAAGTCCAGGTGATCTCGGGAAATCTTCTCCGGATCTCCTTCTCCAGTTCCTCAATATCTAAATCATCCTTTCTTATGCCAACCGTTACCTGGTTTTCTTTCAGGAACGTCAAAAGCATGTCATCCGTGATCCGGTAGTTTCCCGACAGCTCTATGTCCCACACAAACAGAGAGGACCAGATCCAGAAGGCCACCACAAACACCAGGCCCCCCATGAAAACCTTCCTTTTCAACAGCTTGGGCAGAAAAAAAGGCAGCCCATATCGTTCCAATACGACCACCCTTGTTCCCGTCTTCCTGGCGATGGGACGCAGCGCCCAAAAGCCACTCAGGTTGATATTCATGTAGTACACATCTCCCTCTCTGACAATGTTCGAGAGAAGGATCCCTCTGTTGCTGCAAAGGTTCATAAAGCGCTCCGGCGAAAATCCACTGACCCGGATGCGCAGATATCCCCTGATATATTTCAATAGCTTAATCATGGTTCTGCTCTTTCCACCTTCCTTCCATACCTTCGGCTCAATTCCGGCCGTTACAGATATCTGACACAGGCTATGCAGCCGCTGATCTTCATATCTTCATTGGTATAATAGTCAATGGAAAGTCTGGTTCCCTCAAAGCACACCCTGCAGGTCTTTCCCTGCAGCAGGATGAGATTACAGGTATATTCCAGAATACCTCTGTAATTTTCTATCCAGGCCTCGCTGTTTCCCGTCATCGTGACCTTGATTGCGCCCATACAGATATCCTTGGGCAGCTTCAGGGATTCCACCAGTGATTCTTTTTTCTGACTGCGGCTCATAATCTTCTTCATGTTCCCATTATATTACCGCAGTCCCCAAACTATGAATCCATATTTGTCCCGAAATCTTTCAGACGATCACTGCCCTGATAAAAGGCAGCTTCTCCGGCGCTTTGTCCGAAATCGTACAGGCGGACAGAAATCTCTTTTCCGCTTCCTGCGCCTTTGCACTGTCGTTTGCATGGATGACGGCCAGCGGTTCTCCCGCCCTGACCGGATCGCCCGTCTTTTTGCACAACACAAGCCCCACGGCCAGATCGATCCCGCTTTCCTTGGTCTCCCGGCCTCCGCCCAGAATCAGGGAACAAATCCCCACCTCATCGCAGACAATCCGACTCACATATCCTGACGCCGGAGCAGGCACTTCCTTCCTGACAGATGCTACCGGCAAAAACTCCGGATGATATACACAGTTTCTGTCCCCGCCCTGGGCCTCCACAAATTCAGCCAGCTTTTCCAGCGCACTTCCGTCCGAAATAACCTGCTCCAGCATTGTCCTGGCCTCCTGCTCCGAGGCGGCCCGCTTCCCGGCAAGAAGCATCTGGCTTCCCAGTGTCATGCAAAGCTCTACGAAATCCTCCGGCCCCTGTCCCTTCAGGGTTTCAATGGCCTCTCTCACCTCCAGGGCATTTCCCACCGCAAAGCCCAGCGGCTGATCCATGTCGGAAATCACCGCAACCGTGGTTTTACCGGCGCCCTTTCCGATGCCCACCATCTCCTCCGCCAGCGCCCTGGCATCCTCCTCCCGCTTCATAAACGCGCCGCTTCCCGTCTTGACATCCAACACAATGGCGTCCGCCCCCGCAGCCAGCTTTTTGCTCATAATGGAGCTGGCGATCAGGGACATGTTATCCACCGTTGCAGTCACATCCCGGAGGGCATACAACTTTTTATCCGCCGGAGCCAGATCCGCAGTCTGCCCCATGATGGCAATGCCAATCCTGTTCACATTATCCCTGAACCGTTCCGGGCTCAGCGCCGTGGTAAAACCGGGAAAGCTCTCCAGCTTGTCGATGGTTCCACCCGTGTGCCCCAGCCCTCTCCCGCTCATCTTTGCCACCGGAATCCCACAGGCCGCAACCATGGGGGCCAGCGCCAGAGAGGTCTTGTCGCCCACGCCGCCGGTGCTGTGCTTGTCTACCTTGATTCCCCCGATGCCGGACAGATCCAGCCTGTCTCCGCTGTCTGCCATGGCCATGGTCAGCTCGCAGGTCTCCAGGTGGGTCATCCCCCGAAAATAAACCGCCATCATCAGCGCGGAAACCTGATAATCCGGAATGCTTCCGCAGGTATAGCCCTCCACGAAAAAGCGGAGCTCTTCCCTGGAAAGCTCTCCGCCGTTTCTCTTTTTCATAATGATATCATACATTCTCAAGATTTCTGTCCCTCCAAAGACACCACCCTGTTTTTCCCATGCCGTTTTCCGTGGTACAGATTGTTGTCCGCATGGATGATCGTTGCCTCCACCGTGTCCCCTGACTTATGCATGGCCACGCCGATGGTCACTGTCACAGAGCAGTACATGAATTGATTTCGGACGCGAAACCCATAGCTGCCGATGTCACAGCGGATCTTCTCCGCAATCTGGCAGGCGTTCTCCAGCCCGCCGTTGATCAGGATCAGAATTTCCTCTCCTCCCCAACGGCACACATAGCCGTGTCTGCCCACACGCTGCTCCATGATCGCAGCAATTTTCTTCAGCACACAGTCTCCGAAATCATGACCATAAGTATCGTTTACCTTCTTGAAATCATCTATGTCACACATGGCAAGGCAGAAGGACTCCTTCTCCTCCGCCTCTCTGGCCTGCTCCAGAAACAGCTGCATGCTTCTGCGATTGTACAGTCCCGTCAGAGGGTCAATGCTTGCCAGCTTATCCAGAACAGCGTTCTGACTCTGCAGTCTGTCGGCGGCGGATTGTATCTCCACCACAAAGATTGCAGTCACCATAAACAGAAAACCAAAATTACAGACCGCGTTAAAACAATAAACTCCTACCTCCACAGCCCTCGGGACCTCCAGTGCACAGAGCGGCTCAAGGTGTGCGGAGAGCCCCCTGCACCCGATAAAGACTGCACAGGCCCCCAGTCCCATCCAGGTGGCAATGACATATCTGCGCTTTCTGTCCAAAAAGGCGTAACACATATAGTAACCGAAGGGAACCAGTGCAATGATGTATTGAGGAAATCCAAACTGCCATCCGATACAGATTGTCACCACAAAGGAATGTATAATAATCTCAAGGTAGGTAGCACAGAAAACATAGATAACCATGCCCCTTTTTCTGATAGAGATCAGGCAGCTTACATAAACCGCAACACTGCACACATTCAAAAGGGCAAGGGGTAGTACGCGAAGCACTCCAAACAAAATAATCAAAAGGCTGTGAACCAGTGCGAGCGCGCCGACAATCAGATTATATTTCAGTTTTTCCGGCGCTGCAATACGAAATGACGCACGCCTCATCCAGTCTGTCAGTTTCATCATATCATGTCTCTCTCATCGGTCAAACGACACACATAAACGTAAAATATATTCTCTATTATATACCAATCGTCAACTCCTTACAAGTCGCAATTTTCTTTCGGAGTCTGAACTGGAACCTGAATGGCAGATCGGGAAATAATCAGTGAACCCGCTATTTCCTCAAAAAATCAGGCTGTTCTTCCAACAGTGCAAACCTCACTGCCGGCATTTCATAACCGCTCTCCAAATAAATGTTCCTTTATAAGTTCTTTTAAGAACCGGCCAAATTCCATATCGGGCAAATCCGAAATAACCAGGAATTGTGCTTCACGGTTGAATTTGATACTCCGCACACTTCTTGATCGCCAAATCATGTCCTTGTCGTGCAGCAGCCTTAAACCAACTTTTTGCCTTTTCCGGATTATGCTCAACGCCAACACCCTCTTCATAGAAAAACCAGAGATTATATTGGCCGTCTCTATCCCCATGGTGCGCAGCTCTCTGAGTCCAATAGAAAGCCTTTTCAAAATCTTTTTGGCATCCAATCCCCTCCAGATAAAAATATCCGATCCATGCATAGGCCAATTGTACTTTACAAAAGTATTGATATTGATTATAGCTGCTTTTACCCTCTCTTACAAGCCTGATGCTGACGATTTGTCTTGCTTTTCCCGCCGAAATCCGTTTTAATATAAAGAAGAAAAGCAGACAGGACAACAAACAGGATTGCGAGGAACAAAAGATATGACCAAAAAGCAAAGAGCATTGAAAATCATAGAAAAGCTGAAGCAGGAATATCCCCAGGCGGCCTGCTCCCTGGATTACGATCAGGCCTGGAAGCTGCTTGTCAGCGTGCGTCTTGCGGCGCAGTGCACCGACGCCAGGGTGAATGTTGTGGTGGAAAAGCTGTACGAGAAGTTTCCGGACGTAAACGCCCTGGCGGAGGCGCCGGTGGCGGAAATCGAGAAGCTGGTACATCCCTGTGGGCTTGGCAACAGCAAGGCCAGGGATATCAGCGCCTGCATGAAGCTGCTGCGGGATCAGTACGGCGGAAAGGTTCCGGAGGACTTTGACGAGCTGCTGAAGCTGCCGGGGGTGGGAAGGAAAAGTGCAAATCTGATCATGGGCGATGTGTTCGGCAAGCCGGCCATCGTCACGGACACCCATTGTATCCGGCTGGTGAACCGGATGGGACTGGTGGACGGCATAAAGGAGCCCGGAAAGGTGGAAAAGGAGCTTTGGAAAATTATCCCGCCCCAAGAGGGAAACGATTTCTGTCACAGGCTGGTGGAACACGGAAGGGCAGTCTGCACCGCAAGGACAAAGCCTTACTGTGACCGCTGCTGTCTCCAGGAGCTGTGTAAAAAGACAGGAGTTTAACGGTCTCCCGCCGCTGCCTCAGAACCTTTTCCGGGGAACGGAGTACTATACTGTAGAATAGATTTTATTTCGGGGGAGTTCCCATGGAAATTTATGTGGTGAAACCGGGTGACACCATTGACAGTATTGCAGCCGCGCTGGGAGTCAGTGCAGAGCGGCTTATTTATGACAATCAGCTGATCTATCCCTATGAGCTTGCCGTCGGGCAAGCTCTTTTGGTGGACAGGGGAATACGCAATGCCGAACGAAGCATTTCGGTCAGCGGCTATGCCTATCCGTTCATCAGTCCCTGGGTTCTGGAACAGACCCTGCCGTACCTCTCCGAGCTGCCCATTTTTTCTTATGGTTTTACCACAGAGGGAGAACTGCTTCCGCCCCCTTACGGGGACGATACCTGGATGATTGAGAAAGCTCAGAACTTTGGCACAAAACCTATTCTTACCCTGACGCCTTTCGGGGCAGACGGCGCCTTTAACAACAGACTGATCAACTCTGTGGTAAACAATACCGTCTACCTGGATAATCTGATTCAGAATCTTCTTGATACCATGGCTGAAAAGGGATATGAAGGGGTTGACATTGATTTTGAATACATTCTCGCCTCTGACCGGGACGCTTTCACGGCATTTGTCCGGCAGGTGGCGGAGACCATGCGTGCCAACGGCTATCACACCTCCGTTGCGCTGGCGCCCAAAACCTCGTCGGATCAGGTTGGGCTGCTCTATGAGGGGAAGGATTACCGTGCACTTGGGGAGGCGGCTGACCATGTGCTGCTCATGACCTATGAATGGGGCTATACCTACTAACAATCAAGTCGTGGTTTATTTTTGCCCACTCGGCAAAGCCTCCGTTTTAAACGTAACCTTTCCAAGTACCTTCTTTCTTCTGCCACTGCCAGCCGGCAGGCAAAGTTATATATCATCATTCCGTCGCCTGACAACACCAAAAAAGGGAAGCAGCGTCATCACTGCTTCCCTTCCTAAACGGTTGCACCGGTGCAACTTGCACCCTCTTCAGGATCCCGGCCCCTTAACCTTTCAGATCCACATACTGCTCGTCCAGCGAAATCCAACCGTCCTCCTTGTCCTGATAAGACTTGAGCAGCCCCCACTGCTTCGCGCCAGGGCCGTCGGAGAGCTTTACAATTGTAAACTGCCCCTTGCCAGTGTAGACAGGCTTCCCAGTTTTTTTGTGGTAATCGTAGGTAGTACCCGGGCCCTTGCGGATCCGCAGATCATCAATCCTGACACTGACCAGCATCGGCAGCGCAGGCGCGCCCGTACAGGGATAGATTTCTTCGCCGTCCGGATCGTATACTCGGTAGCCGCTGTTCTGGCGGCACAGTTCCACTGCATTTTCCCGAGCCTTAAAGGCCCCGATCTGGCTGTCGGGCTTGTCCCAGGAGGCGCGGACACGGTAGTATCCCGTCCCGGATGTGGACTCCTTCTGAGCTTCCGTCGCCTTAAAGCTTACATAAGCCGGTACGGCGGATACATACAGCCCCGAGCCCAGGCGATACCACTTCTCATCGGTCGAAATTCCTGTGACTGTATGCTTGTCCCCGGCTTTTGTCACCTCTGCCACCGCTGCAGTGTATGCGGGAGCTTTGCGCAAGTTCAGGCCATCCTCCCCATTGTAGATGACTGTAACTGTGCCGTCCAAAGGGTTGACCTGCTGGCCGGAGGTGTCCGTTACGGTCACATCCTCGCCAAAATCCACCCCGCCGCCCTGCATGGCAGCTTTTACATCCCGGCGGAACTGCGCCATCGTCAGACCGAACTTCGACCACAGATGCTCCACATCCCCGTGGTTGCTTGCTATACCTCGGGCATGTGCCTCTCTGTGGGACAGGATGACTCCATCTGCCAGGGGATCAAGTCCATGCCTGCGGCACCATCCGGCATACACTTCCACCGCATTTTTATAGGTGGCCAGGACATGGGCCTTGGTGTTGCTGCCATCCCCCAGCTCGATCCAGTTAGAGCCTCCGACGTATTTAATAGTGGCAGGTTCCGTCATTTCTGCGCTCAAATGGGTATTATTTGCTGATCCTTTGCTTCCGGATCCGGCATGCCAGCCCCTGGCCGCCTTTCCAGTGTTCTCCTCGCAAGGAAGCGTTACAATGGTTTCATCCTTGCCGATATGGGCATGGACGCAGGCACTTACGGAGGCATCATCCCACTTTTTCACCAGCACGTTAGGATCCGGCTGGGGGCATCCGTAACTGTGCAGTACTGCCCCTTTTACCGCGATCTTCCTTCCGCTGGTGTATGCCCTGTTCTTTGTCTGATATTTGACCCTCTTATTCATCTTTGCTTTCCTCCTCTTCTTCCTGAAACCCTTGTATTGATTTTCTTTCAAAGGCGGCTGCCACCCGGGACAGCCGCCGGAAGCTTCACTGCTTCCCGCTCTTGCCGTCAAAGCGAAGCAGGTTGCGCAGCATCTCATAAAGCCCTGTAGATGCCAGCCCGCTGGTCATGCCGCCCAGGATAACCTGGGCATTGATGCCGCTTTGCAGGTGCATGATCACTGCCAGCAACGTCCCGCAGCAGAGCGCGGCCAGGGGTATGTAGCGGTTAGGGAATTTTTCAACCGCCTCCTTCAAGGCATACCCCAGCAGCAAGCAGATCCCCAGGATAACGGGGTTAATCAGTTCCAATAAAAAACTAAGATCCATTTCTTTTTCTCCTTTTCTCTTTCCTGTTGTGAGTGTGTTAAAGTTTTTTACAGTAATGCGAGCAGGGCTACCACTATGGCTCCCACCACGGCGCTGACCAGGGTGTTGATCACTGCCGTCCTCACCTGCCTGCCGGTATTCAGGGGTACCTGCTCCAGCACGCCCAGCCTTTCTCCCTGCCTTCTCTGCTCCTCCAGCATGTGTTCCATGCTGACAGCCATCCGGTTGACGGCCAGCGCCAGCTCGCTGATGGTATGGCTTTCTTTCTCCAGGTCTCCTACCCGGTGCTTTAAGGATCCGATCTCATGCTCGTGTCCCTCCAGTTTTACCGCAATGTCTTCCTCTGTCACCTCTTCCCTCCTTCCCGATCATAAGAGCCGGATGTCTCCTTGCGGAAACTTCCGGCTCTCTGGTTCTGATTCTGTATTCTGTTTTTGCCCTTCAGGGCCCGTCCCGGATTCTCACAAGTACCTCCTTCCTGCTAAAATAATTGTTAAAACATTCCGGGAAAATACAGCATGACTTATCCTGCGAATGTGATTATCGCATGACCATTGCCTGTCCTTATGCCATTTTGCATGGAGCCGCCGGAAACGCCGCCTATATACCCGGAGCCACCAGTACCAGGATTGTGATAGATTAATCCACTGCCTCCTCCATAATATCCGCCACCGCCGCCGGCATTGCCAGAACCGCCCTGGCCAAATGTCCCCTGTTGGGATTCCGGGTGCACCCCGCTGCCGTTGACTGCAACGACATAGCCGCCTCTGGCTTGGTTCGCTCCATAACTTGCAATAACGTTAAGGCTGCCTGAGATAGTGCCTGTCGCACCGCCAGATGTCCCGCCTCCCGCACCACCTTGCTGTGACGTATTGTAGGACCAACAGCTGCCGCCGCCTCCACCAGCAACTATCAAGATATCTGATTTGTAGGAGGACAATTCACTCAATACCCCCGTCCGTCTGGCAATGTGTGTTGCTCCGCCGCCTGGCCCGCCGTTGGAATTTTTACTGTTTAGGTTTCCGCCGCCGTTGTATCCTCCAACAGCAGCGCCGTCACTTGGCATGCCTCCTACAACGATATACAATACCTGCCCTTTTATCAGGCTCACACGTCCTGTTGCATATCCGCCATATCCCCCGTCTACGCGTCCCGGACTATTCCCTCCTTGGGCACCATATGCCGTCAGCTGGTATGTCCCGGATACCGGCGCCGTAAAGGTCTGGATGCCACCTGTGTATCCAAATGCCGTCCCCGCAGTCGGCATCCAGTATGCATAAAATGTTGTATTTGCTGTCAGGGTAACGCTAGTGCCAGTCTTATACTGTGTGCCGCCAGCACTGCCTAACGCCCATGCTGCAAAACTATAATTCGTCCGGGCAAAACCATTCGCCCGCAGGGTAAAGCTGGGGTTGACAGTGGCGCCGTTGCTGTTATAGTACCTTGTGCCGCTCTGGGCCGCCGTACTTCCCCCGGAAGCGCCGTTGCCATTATAGGACAGGGTAATGGTCTGCTGGTACATGCCGTACAGGGTAATGTTGGAGTCCCGGGTAAAGGCCGCCCCGTTATTGTAGGTGATGCCACCATTCGCCGCAGTACTGGTACTCCAGCCCCTGGCCGTCCAACCGGATAAGCCTGCCTGGGTTAAGGTAAAGGTCGGGTTTAAGACCTTGCCGGAACCGGGACAGTAGTAGCGCGTCCCTGTAGTCCCCGAGGCTGCGGTGCTCCCATTATAAAAGGTTACCGTGACAGCCTGCTGGTACATGCCGTACAGCGTGACACTGGAACCTCTGGTGAAGGCTGCCCCGTTTTGGTAGGTAATGCCTCCATTCGCGGCATTGCCCGTGCTCCAGCCCCTGGCCGTCCAGCCGGGCAGTGACGCCTGGGTGAGGGCAAAGGAAGGATTGACCGCAGCGCCGTTATTATAATAGTTGTATCCTGTGGAGGTACTTGCTGTAGTGCTGCCGTTGTACCAGGTCACAGTGACTGTCTGGCGGAACACCGCGTACAGGGTGACAGGGCTGTCGGCCATAATCTTACTGCCCAGCACGCTGGCGCTTGCGATCCTGTCCTCCCGCCAGCCCACAAAGCTCCAGCCCGCCTTTGACGGGGTGAAGGTTTTGGGGGAGAGGCAGGAAGCGTCGCTGTCTACCTCTTCGGTGTAGGATATGTTGTTGTCTACTACATAGGTGACTGTGCTGCCGGCGCTCCAGATCTTCTTTCCCTGGTACATGGCCATCTTAATCTTTTGCGTGCCCGCATAGGCCGCTTTCAGTTTTTTCTCCGAAATCTGTATCCCCATGGCGTCACCCCGTAATCAGATAGATTGTGTTGCTGTCCTTGGCTGCCAGGGCATTGTAGGCCGCCTGGGTGATGGTGGTAAACTTCAGATCACCCAGGGTGCTCTGAAACCCCTCCTCGATCCTGTTCTCCAGGTCGTTCATGGTGTCTTCCGCAAAGGGATCCCCCTCATCCGAAATCAAGCCCTCCTCTCTGGATACCGTCACCAGTTCCGTGCTGCCGTCCTCCTTTGTCAGCAGCCGCCGGTTCGGGTACTCCGACTTCCTGTTTTTCCATACTTTTTTAACAAATCCCATCCAGATCCCTCCCTGCCCTCCTGGGCTTCTCTTTTTTCTCCCTCCCGCCTGCGGGAAGGGACGTCCTGATCCTGCCGCTACAGGAGCCCGTTTTCCTCGCCGGAACAGATTTCCCCACAGTAGAAACAGCGGCTGTTGTTTGCGTTATAGACTGCATAAATATCGTGCAGAATGTGCTCCAGATCATTTACTTTCTGCCAGGTGTTCAAGGGCTCCTCAGGCAGTTGGGGCGTATCCCTGTGCAGATACCCCGTCTCCCGCAGCCGGGATACATTTCTCAGCAGCGTCCGGAAGTACAGTGTGTCCGGGAATTCCGGCAGGCTGTCCTTGTTGGTCTTTAAGTCCAGCCCCAGCAGCTGCCCGATGACATACACGGCGTTTTCCATGCGCTTTAAGTCGGAGGCATTCAGGCATCCCTTCAGGCCTCCCCTCCAGGCTTTTCTCTGTTCCTCCGTCATGTCCTGCCATCCTGTTTTGTGCAGCCCCTCCGCATATTCCACATCCTCCCTTGTCCGGTCATACACAAACACCGGAAGGATGTATTCCAGCACCTTTTCAAAATAGCCCACGTTCCCGGCTTCATCATGCATCTCCAGGCAGATATGATACAGGCTGTCCTCCGCCGCGTCCACGCTTGCCCGCCAGCGCCACGGGTTGATCCCGTCCTGGTGAAACACTGTCAGTACACCGTTTACCCGGCCTGCCACATAGATAATTCCGGCAGGCAGTTCCAGCGTCAATGTTGCCATCAGGATACCTCCAGGGTGATTGTGACACTCTCTCCGGTGTTGTTCGGGTTCGGCCCCATGGTCAGCGTCCTGATCTCCGGGATAGAAGTATCCAGCTTTACCTCCCTTGTGACGCTGCTTTCCTTGCCTGCCACATCCCTGGCCGTCACGACAATGGTATTTGTCCCTTCCGCCAGGAGAACCGCCCCGGAAAAGGCTCCGTCCGCCCCCACAGGAAACGTCAGGGATTCCTCCCCGTTTAAGGCTACCGTCACCGCCACCGGGCTGGAGGTTGCGTCATTGGTGAAACCTGTCACCATAAGATCCGGGTTGTTGGTGATAAGCCCTGCCGTGGGTGTTTCCACCGTCAGAGACGGCGGCACCGTATCCACAGTGACAGCCGCCGTCACGGCCGCCGCAGCGTTTCCGTCATTGTCCCGGGCGTTCACGGTAACGGTGTGCCTGCCGTCCGCAAGGGCCTCCTGGGGCGTACAGACCAGCTGATACCCGTTTGTGATCTCCTGACAGGCCACGCCCGGGCTGTCATGGCTGTAGGCCTTCCCGTCTATCTTTACCTCCACCGTCCCAAGGGCCACCCCGGATCCCCCTGCCTCGTCCGTCACCCGGACGGTAAATGGCTGCTGGTTGTTTGTAGTGTATGCCCCGTCCGAGGGCGACAGGATGGTGCACACGGGCTTTATGGTCTCCCGCACCACCAGCCTCAGGGTATTCCCCCATGCGGTATCTCCCGCGTCCCAGGTCTTCACTGTCCCAGCGTCGTTAGCCGCCTCGATGGTCACCGGGTAATATCCCCCGGACAGGCGGAAGGACGTCTCCGTTGGGGCAATGATTGTCCCTCCCCACTTCCCGGAATCATCCTGGCTTAAAGCAAACCAGGTTCCGTTTACTTTGGCTCTGACTCTTATGATTGCCATTTATAATGTCTCCTCCTCTCCCGCATAGACTTCCGTTTCCCGCGGCCCTGCGGCATAGCTGTGTTCCGTGCCGAATATCAGCTCCAGGTCTTGGATCCCAACTGTTATCTTTACCGCCTCCCGGGCTTTTGCCTCCCTGGGCGCTATGGTACAGATTTTTAACACCGGCCTCTTCAATCCTATATCACCCCACCCTCCCCGGCATACATTTCCCTGCCTGCAAAATGATCCTCCGTTGTCCTGCGCTGGTAGCCCAAACATCTGGCTGTGGCCAGGTTCCCCCCGGTCAGATCCAGTGTCTGGCTTAAGATGCAGGTGGTGTTCTGCGCCCCGCCCCTCATAGCCACATCGCACCAGTTTCCCACCCCTTCTCCGTCGTTGATGTAGCGCAGCTCCAGCGCCTGCCTGGTCTGGTGGTGGCGCAGAAGCCGCCCGGCCAGCTCCCCGGCCCTCTCCGCGTCCAGGAGGGTACACCCTTTATAAGTCCTGACGCAGGCATTTTCTCCCGCCTCGACCACTGATACGGACGCCGTGCAGGCGTTTTCCTCCGCCTCATACCGGCAGCCCGTCAGGATGCACTCCCCGTCCTCTGCAAGCTCCAACAGGACATAGTTTGTCCGCGCCTCCAGGATGATCCCGGCGGAGGCGCGGATGCTTTCCGCCAGGTATGGTGCGCCGAACTCTATCCTGTGCCTCCCTGCGGCCAGAATACCCTTGCTGATCTGCTTTTCCTCCCCTCCGGCGGTGTACCTTGTGTAGGACACGGTCACGGAGGATACATATTCCTCCATGGATACCTTCGCCCCCTGGAACCTCCTGTCCGTTCCGATGGTCCTGCTCACATGCCTGTCCGGGCGGTAGATCCGGATGCCGTCTCGCCTGCTGCAGTCCGCCACTGCCCCGCAGGCAAACGCCACCTGCTGCAGGGCCGCCCTGTGGCTCTGGATGCCCAGCCAGCCGCTTAATTCCACGTCGGCTACCTCTTTCTCCACCTGGTAATTTTCCACGCCGCAGGAGTCCATGACGGCCTCCAGGATGGCGCCTGCCTTTTCTCTATGGTACACTCTCCCTCCGTAAAATTTCGTCTTATCCATGATCCCAAGCAGATCCTTCATGTCGAACCGTGCAAGGTTCTTTTGGCATTCCCAGGTATCCAGATAAAACGCGCCGCAGTCCACCGGGATCCCGTCCACATACTCGGTAAACGATACCTTCTGCTCCTTCTGCAAGGATTTCCACAGCCCCTCCTGGTTGGCCGGGTCAAATTCCCCGGCGGCGTCCACGATCTCCAGCCGAGCCGTATTGATGGAAAGGGTTGCGCTGGTGGGATCCAGCTCCTCGTACACGCTGGCCGTCTTGATGTCCTCCCGCCCCAAATGCCAGATCCGGCCATACTCCACATGATCCAGTTTCGCGTACCGAAAAGGAAAGGCACTCTGCAGAATTTCTATGACCAGTTTCCCGTAGTTCTGCACCTGGCAGCTGCAGAAGTACTCCGGGCTGTCCGGATAAAATACCTGGGAGCGCAGCTTTGACCCGTACAGTGTGTACCAGGTGATACGCACCCTGGCGGGATAATCCCCCGCAAAGTACAGGGTCAGCCCGATGCTGCTGTGGGGCTGTGTAAAGGAGATCTCCAGGGAGGGCGGCTTGACATATCCGCCTTCCGCGTCCGATTTCTCATCGCTCCACCAGGGCACGTCCTCCGGCCCTGCCGCCGGAAAGATTTCCCTGCTGCCGTCCAGCAGGAACTGGTTTCGTTCCAAGGTGCCGTAGGGGGCCTGCCTGGCTGTCTGATCGCAAAAGAGAGGGTAGTTGGAAAAGTCCTTTGCCGTAGTGGAAGCCGTTTGGCTGTCGGCAAGGGCTGTGACGTCCACAAAGCAAAAACTTGCTTCCGGATAGGTTGTACGCATGGAGTCACCACCTTTCTACCGGTTTCAACGCAATAAATGTTACCGTAAAGCCCGACCACCATGTCTCCCCACCCGGATCACAGTGCAGTAGTTTTACGCTCAGTTTATTCGGATACATCATAAAGATCAGGTTGCCCAGAGGCGTTCTGAGCTCCACCGCATGCCCCGTGCCCTTATCTATGCTGCTTCTCGTTGACAGGATCCGGAACAGCTCCTTGAAATCAGGATTGTCCGTGCCGGAGGTGCCGAAGGTGAGAGACTGGTTGTAGTACACCGCTCCCAGCTCATACTGCATTTCATAGTTTTCCGCACGCTCCGCATATTTGTATACAAACTCCACATCCAGCCCTACCTCGGTCACATCCACCTGAAATTCCCGTCCATCCACTTTAATCATTCATACACCACCTTAAGATCCGCGCCGACGCGCTGCGCTTCCTTCTCCATCTCCACCTTCAGCAGCCGGACAAACGGAGCCATCTCTCCTGATACCTTCAGTACAATCGTTGTCGTCTTTCCCTGTGCTGTGTTCAGCAGGGATGCCAGCGCCGCCATAAACTGCTGCATCACATCTTTCATCGCCTGTGCGCTCACCTGGTACAGCTTATCCTCCGGCGCGACAATCTCACCCTGATGCCGGTTGTCTCCGATCATGGCCAGCTGCGGCGTGTTTGCCCTCACGAACCCGCCTTCCGCAAGCCTGGGAATGCTGACCTCCGGCACGGGCGCAAGGGATATTCCGAAAGACTTCCCCCCCACCAGCGGCACCCATTCCGGAATATCCACATGGATCGAATTCAGGGCTCCGATCATGGTATTGATGCCCCTTACGATTCCGTTGGCCATGGACTCCGCACAGTTTAAAATAGAATTGATGCTGTCCTTGATAAAACCGCAGGTTCCCTCAATGATGCCGGATACGGAATCCCGGATGCCGTCAAATATATTGGTGAATACCGTCTTAATGGCATTCAGGATCGAAGTTATGACGCTCTTGAGCAGGTTCAGCGTATTCCTCACCTTGCCCACCAGGGAAACAAAAATGTTGGCAATAAAGTTTATTGCCGCTCCGAAAATCCCCTTGACCGCATCCAGTATGCCGTTAAAGATCTGCTTTACGCCGTCCCAAGCCTTCTCCCAGTCTCCCGTAAAGACCCCTACGATAAAATCAATGAGCCCTGAACAGACCTCTATGATCCCCTGGATTACCGCTGCTATGGCGCTGACAAAAAGCTCCACCTTCGTCCACAGCCATTGAACCGTTTCCGCGATTTTCGCGGCGAACACCTCCGCAATCCATGCCACAAAGGGAGAAATAAACTCCCAGAGCATGGAAACCGCTTCCGATACCTTTCCGGCAAATTCCAGAAAGGCGTTTATCAAGGGCTGAATGTATTCGCCCACAAGGGCGCTGAAGCGCTCCGCCAACCAGCCAAGCACCGGGGCAAGGTAAATATTGTACGCGTCCAGCACCCCGGCAAAGACCGTTGACAACCCGCTTGTTATCCGGTCAAAGGCGGGCTTTAAATATTCCTCGTAGACCTGCAGGATCTTGCTGAAGGTATCCCGCACAAGGTCATGGAGCGATCCCAGTATGCCGTCCAAGGGAGCCAGGGTATTCTCCAGGGCCTCCTTGATCTTGTCCTTATTCTCGATGATAGGCGTCGCGATCTCGCCAGCCACGTCCGCGCCAAACCGCAAGGCCAACTCCGACGCTCCCGCAAAGCCGTCCGCAAAAATGCCGATCAGGTGCTCCGTGCAGCCTTTTGCAGCATCCCCGCCGAAGACATCAAATATTTCGCCGACCGCAGCGGCAAATTCCCCGGCCAGCCCAGCAACCTCTCCGGATACCCGGAACAGGGAAACCAAACGTTCCCGCAGGTAGCCCTGGCTGCCTTGCAGATAGCCGTCAAAGCCCCCCAGCAGGTTGTCCGCCGCCGTCACTCCGATACCGGCAAAGGAGCCCGATACCCTTCCAAGCTCCAGGGCGAACGAGTCCAGCATTTCCCCTGCTGCCGCCGTCACCTCCGGATCCATGAAGATACTCCGAAGCTCCTCACCGATCCCCTGTACCTGCTGCCGGAGTGTTTCCGCCTTTTCCCCGCTTCGCCCGAATTCCATTTCGAAGCCCTGGCGGAACAGCCCTCCAAGCTCCTTCCAGCCCGCCAGGACAGCGCCTGTGCCGACGGCTGCTGCCTGCAGGGCTTCCGTATCCACCGAAGGCATTTGAAATGCGTCCGCTCCGTACCCTTCCGGGACCAATCCGCCGGAAGCCCCTCCGGTATCCTCGTCCCTGCCCAGCACGTTCATATCATCAAAGGCGAACAGACCCTTCATCTTCTTTGCCGATGCTGCGGCAGCCGTCCCGATCCCCTTTGTAGCGGCGGCTGCCTTGTCGGCTGCCGCCGCCGTGGATTGCATCTGCCCGGCGGTATCCCCCATGCCTTTCTTCCCGGACAGCATCTCCGTAAAGGCTTTAAAGGCATTTGCCAGCGTCATCAGCCGCCCCACCAGCGTGTTGACCAGCTTGATCACCGGCGTCAGCACATTGATCAGTCCCTGCCCGATGGCCGCCTTCAGGCTGTCAAACTGCAGCTTCAGCACTCTGACCTGGTTTGCCCAGCCGTCTGACGTCCGCATAAAGTCCCCGGCCGCCCCCGTCAGCTGTTCCTGGACGAACCGATACCGCAGCGCCACCTTCTCGGCCTCTGTCATCTTGGCCGTGGTCTTCCCGAAGCCGTTTGCGAGGGCATAGCTGTCAAGGGCTGTCTGGGTCATCACAATCCCCAGATCCTTCAAGGTCTCCGTCTCGCCGGTAAACACGGATTTCAGCTTTGTATAGGCCTCTTCCTGGGAAATGTTGTAAAAGGAGGCCACGTCACCGGCCAGTCCTGTCAGTGTCGCAGACATGTCATAGGCAGCCGCCTCGGAAAAGCCGAAGGCCTTGGCCATGGCTCCAAATGTCCCTGTAAATTGCTTTGCCATGGTTTCGGACAAGCCGAAGGACGCCGCCGCTTTCCCGGCGAATTCGTCCACCTGCCTGGTCATGGACGGGAACGTAACGTCTACGACGTTCTGCACTTCCTGCAGGTCAGACCCAAGGCTCAGGCACTCCGCTCCAAAGTCAATCAGTTTTTTGACCGAGAAGGCCGCCGCAAAAGCAACCGCCGCCTTCTTGGCCACAGACGAAAAGCTTCCGGAAAAACTGTCTCTTATGTCATCCGCCGCCCGGTCTGCCTGATCCGACATGCTCACCATGTCTTTTTTGACTCTTTTGGCATTCTTCCCGCTTTCCCTTTCAATGTGGCTCCATGCCTTTTTCATCGCCTCTGACATGGAGTCGCCTTCTTTTCGGTATATGGCCGCAATTGCTGATGCCTTCGCCTTTGCCGATCTGGTTGTATCGTTCAGAATTGCTTGGATATCTGCATTGCTTGTCTTTACGGCCTCTCTGGCCGAGCTTCCTGCCTTCTTAAAGCTTTTCGTGATTTTGTCTTCGATCTGATGACAGTAGTCCTTGATCTCCGTCATCATCCTGCTGCCATCGTATTTCAGTTCAAAAGCAATTCCCGCTGCTGCTGCCGACATAGTTCACCGCCTCCTTAAGACAGGCACATCGGCACAGCGTCTTATACTCTCAGTTCAAATTCCTTCCTGCATTCCTTATTTTTGCATTTAAAAAAGACACCCTTACATTTGGCATATCCGGCCTGCATTGCATTCACCGGATAGCCGCAGTAAGGGCACCTTACTTTCTGCTTCTTTATTTTTACAATTTTCTTCACCTCCCCGCCATAGAGAGGAACAGATCTTTCAGGTAGTTCAGCGTGGCGTCCATATCCTCTCCGGTCACCTGCTTTGCCTTCCTGCTCCTCCATGCGTTCCGGATCCGGTGCTGTTCCCTGGAAAAGTGCTTCAGCATTTCCTCATCCTCCTCCGCGCGGATCGCCACGATCCGCCCCAGCGCCGTGTCCGGTGCAATCCCCACAAGCAGATCCCGGAATTCATCCCACGGCATTGTACTGATCTCCCTGGATAACCGAATCCCGTACTGTGACTGAAAGGAGGACACGATCAGATTATAATCCTCCATCAGGTCATAGTACGGGTCACTGCTCCCCCTGGGGAGCTTCTCCTGTTATAAGCGAGATCGTCGTAAATATCAACGTCCGAAAATCCTGGAAGTTCAGTTTCAGGGCGTCGATCTTTTTCCTCTCCTTTGCATCAAACATCAGCTCATACATGGCAAGCACCTCACCGGCCCCCACGCCTGATCTGTCATCCCCCAGCACGCCCAGGATTTTCAGTACCGTGGCCGCATCCGCGTTTACTTCCAGTTCCTTATCCCGGATCTTCACCCTGGGATTCTCTTCGTAATTCAATTTTTCCGTGATATCTATGATCTTTGACATGCCTGAAATTATCCTCCTATTCCTCCATGTTGGATCCGGCTCCCGCTTCCTGGGGAGGCGTTACCTTGGGCTTTCCATTGCTCAACACTTCAAACTCCAACGGCCCCACCGCCGTGGAATCTCCCGCTCCGATGTTTGTCACGTTAAACACACAGTCCTCAAATTCCACCATGGTTCCGTCCGGAAAAATCCAACAGAGATATCCTTCCGCATCCCTGCCGTTTGCAAATATCAGCCCTGCCACATAATCGTTTCCGGGATCTCCCACATGCCGCTTTCCGTTGATGCTGATTGTAAGGGACTTCGCCGTCATCAGATGCCTGGTCCATCCGCCGTGATCCATGGGCTTCCATTCCTCTATCCCATTGTCAAAGGATACGGAAAAGGTCTCCATATCCTTAATGTCCGTTGCCGTATCCTTACTCCCTCCCAGCTTAAACTGGTTCTCATATACCGGAAATACTCCCGTCTTCTTTTTCATGTATCTGCTCCTTTCCATAAATGACTGCTGCCTCGATGACCATCTCAAAAATGCCGGACTCATCCGTTCCCACGTCCACCGGCCCGTTCGTCAGCGGCTGAATAAATTTTATACACACGCCGTTTACCATTGTTTCCCTTGCCTGCGTGAGCGCATGGAAGAGCCTCTCCGCAGCCGCTTCCGTCTCCCGGAAGGATTCGTTCCAATGCACCAAAAGCGTCACTTGCTTGATTCCGTAGGACTGAAGCATTGCTCCCCCGAGGGCCGTTTTAAACGGCCTGCTGTGCTTGCTGTTGTACACCCCGATGGATTCCTCTTCCTTGGCGTCCAGCTTGCCCATATAAATATGCTTGCTGAGCTTCAGGCTCTTCACATAGTCCCGTACATCCGAAAGCATCATAATCCGGTCAACCTCCTGTAAATTTCCTCATACATGCGAATAGCAAAATCCTCATATTTTCCACCTTCCTCCCAGTCCTCAAACCAATGGCCTTTTGCGTTCGGATTTTCTTCCGTAGAAAAATGATATTCCGGATGATAATATAATCGCCTTGCATAGGGCGTACTGTGCACAATAGACACCGTACCATCCTTTGATCCGGAGAAGTCTACAAACATGTTTACTCCCTGCAGGACGCCGGTATCTCTCGGTACCACCTGCTCCTGCTGCACTTCGCTATGCAGGGCTTCCGCCGTCTGCTCCAGAGCCACCGCCTGCGCCTCGGTAAGCCGCCGAAGGTAGTCCATATTCAAAGTAACCTTGGAATTTACCTTTATCATATCAGCAGCACCTCCGTATAGTTTACCGTTGAGTCAGGATTGCGCGCCTTCCGTCCTTGCTGGATCCGGCGCTTTGAACCGAGTATAAAGGCCTTCCCGCCGGAGATGACAGGCAGCTCCGGGCAGGGGTCTCCCGGAATCAGCACTGTACCTGTTACCTCCACCAGTTTTTTCTCCGCCGTCAAGACGGTTCTTGCCCTGTCCTGGTAATTGCATTTCCCTTCGTATATCACCGGCTCCAGGGGCTCTCCGTCCTCCGTGAGCCCCTCCCGGTTTATCTCCAGCCGGATATCCGTCTTGCACAATCTCTTTGGCACCAATGTAGGATACCTCATCTTTTCACCTCGCTAACCTGCAGCACAAGCCGCTCTGGCACAGCAAAGCGTACACATCCCGCTTCATTGCCACGCCCTTCTCCAGGAACACATTCCAGGAGTTCCCAAACTGCACCGACACTCCGTTGATGCTGTAACCGGAAAGCACCGTGTTGATCTCATCCGCGTTCTCATACTCAAATTCCGCCTGCTGGCAGACCACCTCCCGGATCAACTCCTGCTGAAAGCCGGTGAGCCCCTGAAACCCGTATCCGACAATCCGGTTGAAAGTCAGGGAGTCAATATGGCGGCTCGCCTGGCGCAGGGCCCTCTCCAGCTCCTCCTCCGGTATGGCCGTGCCCTTGTAAACCGTCAGATAATATTCCGGTGCTGCATATGCCGTGTACGCCATATTATTTTCCTGCCTTTGCTCCTGTTGTCTTCACTTCATCCTTCACCGCATCCGTTTTCTGCTGCGTCTCTTCAACTCTGCGCAGAGATTCGTTTGCTTCTTTCAGCGATTCGTTCTCCTCTGCCAGAGTTTCATTTGCCTTCCTCAGCGATTTGTTCTCCTCTGCCAGAGTTTCATACTCGCTGAGGCTGATTTTCCGCTGGGGAGAATACTCGATCAGTTTTCCTTCATCGCTGTAGATATCGTATCCGTCTCGCAGATATCTCTGTTTTTCCTGCTCCGTACTGATCCGGTATACCTTGTTTTCCTTTCTCGCCTTCATGACTGCCCTCCTTTACTCCGCCCTGTTGATGATGCAGGCCTTCTTCAACTCCTGATCCAGCGCAAAGGTACCGTTAAAGCGTCTGTTCTGGTACAGATAGTTATCTGCCGTCCTGGAATCATGTCCCGGGGTGTATGTGTTGATGTAAGAATATTTCACCCTTGATACCTGGGCTTCCGGATCCACCAGGATATAGTTGATCTGCTTTCCGGTGGCGTCCGCCACATAACCCTCGGTAAAGTCATACGCCGTCTTGAAGCGCTCCAGAGGCACCGTCCTGATCTCTCCAAGATCATCCAAACTGTGAATATTCCTGTTAATCTTTCCGCCTCCCCCGCCTACGTCAAGCGTGCGCTGCAGCCCCTCCGCGTTCTTCAGCAGCTTTTTATAGGCTGATGTGCAGAACAGAATACACCTGGATAACGGGACGCCCAGATCCTCAAACGCTTCGCAGTTGTCGTCGAAATCCGCCAGAATGCTCCCTGTCGTGATCTGATCT
The DNA here is from genome assembly GCA_910586835.1 of uncultured Acetatifactor sp. Lineage (GTDB taxonomy): Bacteria > Bacillota > Clostridia > Lachnospirales > Lachnospiraceae > Acetatifactor. Next base: position 469 of record CAJUJU010000015.1, on the reverse strand, counting down.
GTTTTAATTGTTGCTCCCACGCGTTCAGCCTCGCTGTACAGCTTTGAGAAGGTATAGCAATCCAGCTCCGGAATCGCCTGTGTCTTTTCAAAACGCGCCTGGATATTGGCAATGGAGGCGATCTGGTTGGTCTCGTCCACATCCATGGGATCCACGAAGAACTCAATGTCCCTGTCGTGATCCAGACTCTTTGTCTCGAAGTCGTTGGAATAGTTTCCGGCATTGAAGCCGATGGTCTTCCGGTCGTGATCCTTATAGCCGCTCACGGTTAATCTGGGAAGCTTAATCTCCCGTGCATTCACGATATCGATATTTTCGTTGCTGTGGAACAGGGGATCCGACACCAGCAAATGCCCGTACATCTCAATGATCCTTGTCTGAAACTCAGTTACATAGCTTAATACTGCCATTCTCTTTTCCTCCCTATATTGTCAAGTGATTTTCCTTAAAAAATCAAGGAATTTATAGT
>CAJUJU010000014.1 GCA_910586835.1 uncultured Acetatifactor sp. | reverse complement strand
ATAAGTTCGTTTTCGGGCATACCCCGAATAAGTTCGTTTTCGGGCATACCCCGAATAAGTTCGTTTTCGGGCATACCCCGAAAAACCTTCGGTTTTCCGGGGTCGCTTCGCTCGTCAAATGGTCGGAGAGTCGGCTGCTCAAGCAAGCTTGGCAGCCGGTTCTCCGACCACTTGACTCTGCCCTTTGCGCATATTATACCATACTCCATGACACTATGCTACAATTTAATTTGTCGAATATGGGGATGTTTTGCCGGTATGTCGCTTCAGGATGAAATGAACCTGGCTGCCGTCCACAGTACGAACAGGATAAAGACGCGGCGGGCAGTTGGCAAAAAAACTTTCAGATAGTGACAGATTGCTGTATTTATATTATAATACAGGCAGAGGAATGGATATAATTATGGAAGACCTGAAGAGCCCGGAAGGGAAAAAACTGACGATTTACGATATTGCAAAGGAAGCCGGCGTATCCCCCGCCACTGTGTCCAGGGTGCTCACCAACAACGCCGGTGTAAAGGCAGACAAGCGGGAGACCGTTCAGTCTATCATTGACAAATACAATTTTCGCCCCAACGCCTTGGCCAGAAGCCTGTCCGAAACCAGGCGGAAGGTAATCGGCATCATTATGGCAGATGTGCGCAACGCTTACTACGCAAAGCTTTTTGTCGCCTGTGAACAGGCGGCCCGGAAATTCGGCTACTCTCTGCTTCTGGAAAACTCCCTGGGGCAGCAGGAAATCGAAGAAGCCCAGATGATCCTCATGGAGGAACAGCGAGTGGATGCCATTATCCTGGTTGGGGGACGGGTGGACGATCTGCATTCCAACGAATCCTTTGTGGAAAAGGTGAACCAGGTGTGCAACTCCATCCCTGTCATCCTCACCGGCAAGCTGGACGGCACCTCCTGCTACCAGGTGCGTATTGACGCCATTCACACCATGGATCTGGCAATGGAACATCTTCTCTCTCTGGGCCACAGAAATATCGCTTTGGTGGGCGGATGGGACAGCGTGGCCTCCTCCTATGAAAAAAGAAAGCGTTACAAGCAGATCCTGTCAAAATACCAGCTGCCTTTTCTGCCCGAATTTTACGATACCTTCGGCGGCTATGATTATGAGACCGGATATTGTCTCACGGAAAAGCTGCTGGAATCCAGCTCTGTTCCCACTGCCGTGATCGGTATCAATGATTCCGCCGCCGTAGGCGCCATGAATTGTATTCGGGCCCATGGTCTGCGGATTCCGGAGGACATTTCCGTGGTCGGCTATGATAACACCGATCTTTGCAGCATGGCTACTCCTCTGCTTACCAGCATAGACTATAATTATGATGTCTTTGCGGAGACACTGGTAAAAACCGTGGACGGCATCTATAATTCCACGCCGCTTCCTCAGCTTCAGCTGATTGCACCTTCCCTGATTGTCCGGGAATCCAGCGGTCCGGCAAAGGACATTGCATAAACACATCTACCAAAAGAGCTGTATCCGGCGGAACCCTCCGCCTGATCCAGCTCTCTTCTTTTTTCCGACTTTCTTATTCCGGTTTTCTGTTCTGCCGGCCCGCGGGGGCCGGGTGTAAATAGATTGCTTGCTCAGCCCAGATCCGGAGCGTCGTAAAAGCAGATCTCTTCCGCCGTCTTTCCCTCCGTCTCGAAGACCACAATTTCATTCCGTCCCCTGCGCAGCAGCGGCGCGGGTACATACAGCCTTTTCTGGGGCCCGATCTCCCAGAACCGCCCCAGGTGAAAGCCGTTCAGGAACACACAGCCCTTTCCCCAGCCGTCCAGCTCCAGGAAGGTGTCTCCCGGCTCCTCCACCTCCAGCACGAAGCGGTAGAATGCGGGCATCCCTTCTGTGTATCCTTTTGTGTAGTCCAACCGCTCCAGGTGCTCCAGGGGAAGCGGATACTGTTTCCAGCCGGTATGCATATGGCCGTTGATCTGTACACAGCCGTCTATACCCTTTCGCTGCCTGTTCATCATGGGTCCAAAATTCACACGTCCCATGTTTTCAACCAGAATGGCGATCTCCTCTCCCTCCCTGGCTTCCTGCGCCAGCTTATGCTCCGACAGAAGCTCCCGGTCATAGAGATTCAGCAGACGCTTCTCTCCCAGGAATATATTGGCCCTGTCGTTTGCCTCCCACAGGCGGATCCGCTCCAGTTTTCTCTCATTTCTGACCGGAGAGGTATAGAGGATGTACCCATAGCTCTGTCCCAGCCGCTCCATACTCTGAGGCTGCAGGCTTTCCACCGGCTTTGACAGCTCGGGAAGCGCCTGCTTCAACCCTACTCTTTCTCTGACGGCAACCTGACCATAAGCCTTCTTCCCAATCTGCGCCGTAAGTTTTACCTCGGGTATGTCAGTCACCTTTCGGAGGATTTCCTGATAACGATAATATTTCTCCGTGAAATCCCCTGCCTCGGTCAGCACCGCGTCATAATCATAGGAAGTCACATCCGGGGACAACTGATCGTAATAGTTGGAACCGTTCATAAAGCCAAAGTTCGTCCCGCCGATAAACATATAAATATTGACATGCCCAAGGCGCACCATCTCTTCCAGATCCACGGCGCTTTCCTTCAGGTTGCCTGTCATATGTCCGCCGTTGCCCCAGTGATCGAACCAGCCCACCCAGAACTCCGCGCACATCAGCGGCCCGCCCTGGGTAAACTCCCTCAGCACCTCAAAGCGCTCTCTGGTTTTGGAGCCGAAATTTCCGGTGGGCAGCGCACCTTCCACCCTGCCTCCCAGAATGCTCTCCGCCTTCGGCTCATCGGAGGTGATCAGCGGTACATTGATTCCGCCGTCCTGCAGCAGTTTCTTTATTGTCTCAAGGTATGCTGCGTCATCGGCAAAATAGCCATACTCATTCTCCACCTGCATCAGTATTACATTGCCGCCCTCCGTGATCTGAAGGGGCTTCAGCAGGGGAAGCAGAACTTCATAATATTCCTTCACATGCCGCAGAAATGCAGGGGACGAGCTTCTCACCTGCATCTCTTTTTCGGCCAACAGCCACCCCGGCAGCCCTCCGAACTCCCATTCCGCGCAGATGTAGGGCGAGGGACGCAGGATCACATACAGTCCCAACTCTCCGGCCAGCTTCACAAAGCTGACCACATCCGCCATCCCATCAAAAAGGAACGCTCCCTTTTTCGGTTCATGCACGTTCCACGGAATATAGGTTTCCACGGTATTCAGTCCCATGGCCTTCAGTTTTTCCAGTCTGTCCCGCCAGTACTGCGGTACGATCCGGAAATAATGTATACTTCCCGACAATATCTGAAAGGGCTTGCCGTTCATATAAAAGGTATCCTTTATTTCAAAGGTGCCTGCCATACGCATCTCCTCCCTTCACGGCCTTCCTGTGGGCCGACGCCTTCCTTCAGGCTGTTATTCTTTCTTTAAAACTACCGTCACCACAGACATTTCCGGCACAGTGACAGGTGCGTCGGCGGAAAAAGCATCCTCCAGTACACACTCCAGATCTCTTGCATCCGACGTCTCATAAACGGCAATCCTGTCGTAGTCTCCGCAGCCCTCCAGCACAAACTCCTGAGCCGTCACACTGTCATTGATAAATACCATGACAAGTTCTTCTTTTCCGTCCTCATTGACTCCGGTGAATGCGGTGGGCAGCATCTTCTCCTGCTCCCGGGCATCCGCCTGGATATCCACCCGCACATAGCCGGGACGTACATACCTGCTGTAATTTCCAAAGCTCCAGAGCCGCTTCAGCGCCCGGAATTTCTGGCTCTTTTCGTCAATATAGATCAGACCGTCCCGATATCCGCCCGGGGCCACCGCCACCCAGTTCTGCCAGGACACCACATTCAGGATCCGCAGATCCTCCGCTATCTCCTGAGCCAGATGAAAGGCGGAGTCCATGGTCACATCCGAGCCGTTTACCATCTCACACCACTCGCTGGTGCGCAGCTTTACATCCGGATGATATACCTTCATATAATTCCGGTAACTCTTTTTTGCCGTTTCATCCGACCAGTAAGAATGATTATCCAGCGTGTCAAAATGAGCCGCCAGTCTTTCGTCGGCCAGAAGGGCCTTCGTATACTCCAGGGCACGCCCGCCCCATTCGCCGCTCTCCGGTCCCGACAGCTTTACATCCGCCAGCGCTTCCCTGCTCTCCAGTTCATCCAGAAAAGCAAGATACAGCTCTGCCGTCTGCCCAGGCTCATAGTGTGCGCCCTCCTGGCCTTCCGTCCACTCCCATTGGGGCTCATTGATGGGAGAAAGAAATTTTACCGGAATTCCCTCCTCCAGAAAGTGCTCCGCCACATCCATCACATAATCGGCAAACGCACCATAGTTTTCCGGAGAAATGTTGCTCTTCTCGCCTGCCGTAGTCTGCGCCGTCCCGTTGTCCGTCAGCCGCTCCAGCGGGCTGTTGCAGAACAGCACCACTTCCTCCACACCCAGCTCTACCGCTTTTTCCAAAAACCATACGGCATTTGCATCCTTTGTAAAATCATAGACGCCCTCTTCCGTCTCAAAGCTCTGGGCCCGCCTGTGGATATCGGAATAGGTTCCCTTTCTGCTGTCCGCAGACCCGGCTCCCAGGTTAAAGCGGTAACAGGTCAGGCCGATCCCCTCCTCCCTGTCAAAGAGAAGCGTGGCAATCCGCTCCCTGGAACTGACACCACTGTCATCCACACATTCCGTAAATCCGCCCACATACTGGCTCCACCAGGCTCCGCTTGTTCCGAAGCTTTCCATGGTCTGATATGTCTGCCGTATATCTACCGTCATTTTATGATACATGCTGATATCTGCCGTCTCCTCCGTTTCCTTTTCCGACAAAGTCTCCTCCGTCCCGGGGAGCGGCTCCTCAGCCGCCCCCTGTCCGCAGCCTGCCAGCATTCCGCCCAGCAGCCCCAGACAAATCCCCAAACATAATCCTTTCTTCATTCACTTTTATCCTACCAGTCCGGAATTTTCCATATTTTCCACCAGTCTTCTCTGTCCGATGAGATACACAATCAAAAGCGGTATCAGGAAGATCAGCACTCCCGCCTGCTTCACGGCATCAAAGGCCATGTCCGAGGTCACCGGCACATCGTACCAGTTGGTTAGCGCGTTCAGTATAAATTCCTTGTTGGCCGAAACAAAGGTGGAGGAAAGCAGGGTGCTCATATACTCTCCGTTCGGGTTAAAATAATTGGTATAGTAAGTATCTCCGTAGTTCCATACAAAGGACAGGATTCCCACCGTGGATATAATGGGGATGGCATTGGGAAGCATGATCCGGAAATACGTCTTGTAGAAACCGCACCCGTCTATCAAAGATGCCTCCTCCAGCTCCTTGGGTATGTTCTTGAAAAACTGGCTGAACAGGAAAATGAACAGGCTCTGATTCACTCCAAAGCCGAACACAGCCAGCAGCACCAGCACAATCGGATTGTTGATCAGATTGATCTCCCCCGCCGCGGTAAAGAGATCCATAATCCCCAGCACATCAAAGTGCACAAAGGAGATATACTGTGCCAGCAGCAGAGACTGTCTGGGCAGCAGAAACACCAGAATCACCATTCCGAACACAACGCCGCGCCCCCAGAACTTCACCCGGGCCAGCGAATAGCCTACCATGGCCGAAAAGAATACCTGCAGCACCATGATAAACGCCGCATACAACACGGACTTCAGCATACTCATGATTCCCTGGGGCATGACCAGCCGCGTGGCCATCTTAAAGCTGACTGTGGAAAATTCCTGGGGAATCCAGATCACATTGGGATTTCCCAGATCTTCCACGGAGGAAAACACCACCGGAACCAGACTGAGTATGGGATACAAAATGGTAAAGCACAGACCCAGGATCAAAACCAGGGAGAGAACCTTCACCGAGGTCTGCTTTGATTTATTTCGGAATAAGTAAATAGCCAGGCTTGCATCCACCTTGGAGCATTGTTTATTTTTCATTCTTCTTTACCACCTTCCTCAAAAGCAGGGCCGCAACGGCCAACACCAATATCACATTGAGGATATAAACCACCGAGAGCGCGGAACCGACTCCTATCTTGCCCTGCGAGAACGCAAACGCATACGCTTCCTCCGCGATGGAGGACTTCAGGAACAGATCCACAATCGTATAGATCACCACAAAGAACGTGATATTCATGATGGAAGGAATCGTCACCTTCCAGAAGGTTTCATAGGCCGTTGCTCCCTCCATCTTCGCCACCTCATACAGGCTGGGACTGATGGACTGCAGCGCCGTCAGATAGACCAGTGTCTGCACGCCCGCCTGGGATATCAGCTCAAAAATGTTCTCCACATAGGTCATAATAGGATACAGTATCCTCATTGGTACATTCAGCGTCCTCACCAGAAAGATCGTCACATAGCTGCCCGCCAGCAGATTACTGCCGGTATCCAGAGAAGTGTTTCCCGCCGTAACCGCCAGCATATCGATTACCACGTCGATTCCAAGGATGATGGGCAGAAAGAACAGAAGTCTCACCACCGCCCTTCCCCTGAACTTCTGGTTTGCCAGAAGCGCCATAAACAGACTGAACACCACAATCATGGGCAGGCTGATCAGCATGGTAAGATTTTCCTCTGTAAAGAGTCTGATCATGGTCTGATTGCCTGTGGTAACCTCTGTCCGGAACAGGTCAATATAATTCTGTATCCCGTTCCACTCAAAGCTCATACCGCCCTGGTCAGCCACTCCCACCTTATTGAGGGAATAATAGATTGTCTGCACCAGCGGCACCAGGAAAAAGGCAACAAAGCCAATGATAAAGGGGCTGGCAAAGATCAGACCATGAATTTTCCACATTGTGCGAAACGACAGTTTTTTCCTGCTCTTATTCATTTACATCCCCTCCTTTATCAGGTATCCTTCCGCCTGCAGCACCGTGCCGTCAGAGAGTGTCACATCATACAGATTGTAATTTACCAGTACCTCCACGCCGTTGGCATAGACAGTCCGGTACACGCCGTCCTCGATCACCTCATGCCCCACGATCTCATTTGTCCCGATCTGTTCCCGAACAGCGCTGCACTCCTGGTAAATCGCTTTGATTTTTTCCTCCTGCAGCTCAAACTGTGCAGAGAAAAGATAGCTGAAATCAGAATTCTTCAAAACATCCACATTTTTGCAGGTGAGGATAAACTTGGGGCTGGAACCCAGCTCCGCCGCCTGCAGGACAAAATAGGCCGCATTTCTGCTGGAAAGGTTCACGTTCTCCGTGGTGTAGTCGATAAGGCCGTTCATCACAAGCTGCTTAAAGGGAATTGTGGTGTAAAAGGTCACATGATTGCTGCTCTCCCGGGCCACATCCGTAGCCACGCTGCCGTAGCCGATCTTATCGATATGCGGGTCAGCCAGCGCAAGGCTTTTGTTTTCGGAAAGCTTTTCCAGATTATCCTCCAGCACCATGTTTCCGCTCTCTCCGCTGATATAGTTCTCGTAACGGTAATCCGCATAATACATGCCGGCCAGATCCGGTATGGCCAGATTTTTATAATCTCCGGCCTCCTTCAGAAAGCTTTCCGTCACCGCACTCAGGTATTTCGGGGAAAGCAGGTAATAGTCGTCATGGGTAACACCGTCGTTCAGCGCCGCGTTCAAAATCCCCAGCACATACTGATAACGGGAGATTTCCACTTCATTGTTGGCATAATCTCTCACCGCCTGGCGGGATGCCCGGAAACCGTTTCCGCCCTCCCAAACCTGCGCCAGCGCCGCCTGCAGATAAAGGGGAATACCCTTCTCCTCCGCATAGGCCAGCACCTTCTTGAGTTCGGACCTGCTGCCGTTGCGGGCTGCCGTCCCGGCTCCCCGGTTCAGGCTGCCGTTCATGCCTCCGTTAAAGGCTCCGTTGTACTGCAGCTGATACCGGACATCTCCCAGACTCTCCATCATGGACTGCAGTTCCCGGAAGGTTGTCATGGAATAAGCCCTGCTGTAGGGAATTCCGATGAAGCGAGAGGAAATATTCAAGCCTCCCACAACCTCCAGATAGAGCTCTGCCGCTCCGTTGTCAAATCCTGCCGTTATCCCCTCTGCCTGAGCCAGGTATGTCTGATAACTTTTGGCAAGATCAAAGTAAGTGGTATTTCTTCCGAAAAACCGATATCTTACGGTCAGATCCAGCTCCTGCATCCCTGTATTTACCAGATAGGTGCCGCTGTTCGAGCTGTACTCTCCATTGATCTTTACTCTCTTGTACTGTGCAATCTCAAAGGATGTGTACGCCTTGTTATACTTTGCGCTGTCCGCGCCCAGGCTGGCAAGACGAATATTCATATAAGCCGTGCGGGCGCCTTCCTCGATGATGGCCAGAATGCCCTTCTGCGTTTTCTCCGCAGAGCCGTAAAGCATGCCATAGACCGGCATATTCAGCTCCTGAGCGTACTCCGGCATATAGTAATAGTCGGTAAAGTAATCGTTGTCATAAAAGGGCCGCTTATAATCCGTCACATTGGCAATATAGGAGTTGAATTTCACCAGCGCGCCGCTTCCGTCCGGCACCAGAATGTAACCGTCCTCATATTCCTCCGCCGCGGCAGCGCCGAAGTTGGGCAGAAGCGCCACGCTCTGAGGGGTATAATAATCATTGTGGGACACAATGCTGCCGCTGGGCACATGGGCCTTCAGCTCACCGTTTTCATCCAGCGTCAGCTCCACCACCAGATCAAACTCGGCGGGCTCCGCTATTTCCACCGTAAAGCCGAAGGTTTCCGCATCCCCCATCAGCATATCCGTGGTATAGCCAACCAGCCTGGTCACCTCGATCATCTGGTTGGTAGCACTGGTAGGGGGATTTCCCGTATAGGACACGGCATAGCATTCCTCCGTCAGGCTTCTGGTATAAACCAGGGACAGAGTGCTCAGATACCGGTTTCCCGTAGCTTCCTCCAGGGTTCCGTCCGCCATCAGCTGTTTCAGCGTTCCCACAAACCGCTCCTCGTAGGTCTCCACGCTCATCTTTTTGGGCAGGTACTCATAAAAGCGATTGGATTCCCCTTCATTCAGATTGATGTCAATCCGCACCCCATTCTCGATCCGGTGCATGGTATAGCTGGATAATGCCACACAATTGTCATAGGAGTTCCACTCGTGCAGGTTGTTGTCTGCGCCCAGATAAGTCAGGCTCAGAAGCGCAAGCTCACTGCCGGAGCCGCTTCCGGCGATATAGCTGCGGAACCTTTCCCCCGTGTTCCCGTCCTTCACCTCAAAGGTCATATCCGCCGTGTTGACCGTCAGCGTTCTGCCGCCGTTCTCCGCCACAGTCACCTGCCCGGCATCCGGGCTCAGCGGAGTTCCCTCCAGAGGCTGCCTGGAAACGGTTTCAGGAGGCGTCTCGCTCTTTAACGTCCAGACCGGAATGCTGACAATCACATAAACCAGCAGAACCGCCGCAAGAATGGTCAGCGCAATTCTGCGAATCGTGTTTTTATCATAAAATTTTCTCAGAAACTCTTTCACTTTCCGAAACATCTGTCTGATCGCCGCCATGTTCATCACTCTCCTTTCTACAGCCTCCTGATGAATTCCTGTCCCACCGAAATGACAAAGAGCACCATCTGCTCAATCAGGGTAAAGAACAGGATCCCCAGAAACATAATGATGGCCGCAGCCACAAAGGTCAGCAGGATTGCTATCAGGTTCTTGCCGAAGCCGTACTCATGGATCACACACAGGCCGGCCAGCAGCATGAACACAGACCAGACCGTGCCCACACCCGTGATCACATACACAATCATTGCTTCCTCAGCGATGATAAAGTTGCTGGCAACGATCTGAAAGATCATGGTACAGATAAAAGGCGTCAGGGAATAGGTAGTCACCTTCAGGATATCTCCCAGGTTTCCCTTTCCGTTCAGAAGCGTGGTCACAGACCAGTTACTGACAATAAACAACACAAACCCTAACACCCATGTCAGGAAAATGGAAATACTGTTCATGCTGGTCAGATCATGTAAATTGATGATAAATCCCGTATACTGATAGCCCACGCACTGCAGAATCCCAAACAGCACCAGAATCAAAAGCGCCAGCCCCACACTGCCCTTCCCCCGGAACCGGATCTCATAAAAGGCATCAAAGGGATGGAATACCGCACTCTTCAGATAAAACAGCTTTTCCTTTACTCTATCCTTCATTCTGTCGCCCTCCCTTACGGCTGTTCAACAGTTTCATGGCCGCCCGGGCCTTGCTTTTGCTCTGCTTGTGATACCGGATCTCAGAACCCACCACAGCGCCGACCACCGCAAGGAACAGGATCATAACCAGCAGGAAATGATCTTCCAGCCATTCGCCCCTGTAACCGTTGTACGCTTTGGAGTAAAAGGTTCTGTTATTTCCCATCTTAAAATAGTACATGGCCGTCTCATAGTCGTCCTTCATCAGATAATTCTTTCCGATACCGCTGTAGGCCGCCTCATAGTTGGCATTCAGGGCCAGCGCCTGCCGGAAAGAGACCAGCGCTTCGTCCCACCTGCCGAAGTAATAGCTCTCGTTGCCTTCCAGCACAGCCTTGCCGAAGGCGGTCGGCGTGAGGATATAGGCACATTTTAAGGTATTGTCCGTGACCACCAGCTTATCCCCCAGCCATGCGATACTGGTGGGATTTTTGAACTCTCCCTTCAGATTCCCCATACTGCCGAAGGCGTTCAGCAGCTCGCCGTCGAAATTGTAGAGGAAAATCCGGCCCTTGCTGCGATCCAGCAGGGCATAGGTGCCGAAGTCCGTCACCGCAATATCCACAAACTGACTTCCCGTGTCGGAGGAATTCATGCTCCAGATATCGCCCACCACAAACGTGTTTCCCTCCTCGCGAAGCACATTCTCGCCTTTGGAGTTCAGCCGGAAGACCATATCCGACGCGGATAAGTCATAGGTCACCGCCATGACGAAGCCTTCCCCGTCCAGGGCGATATTGTTGAATGCCGGAGCGTAGACCTTTGCCATCTGCTTCTTCTGTTCGTCGCTGGCAATGGACTTCCAGAAATAGTCCGCCAGGCTGACCATGGGTGTGTTGACTCCGTAATAACCGCTGAATTCCCCGTCCCTGGTCAGCTCCAGGATTCCCTCGTAGCTGGACTGTACTACCACATAAATTCTGTTGGCCAGGTCAACCGTGATTTTGGAGGGATTGAACTGCGTCACCCCAGAAAGCTCCGCCGGCTCACCGATGATCCGAAGCAAACCGTAATTTTCCAGATCCAGCACCACGATCCTCTTGTTTCCCGTGTCCGCAATGTAGATTTCCTGTTCCTTCTCATGGATAAACACCCCTTCCGGCGCATTCAGCATGATCTGGTTCCCGTCCTCATCCAGTGCGATTTTTCCGTCCGCAGTGCGTACCAGCTTCGTGGAGAGCAGCAGCTCCCCGTCGCCGCCGAATACATTCATACGCCCTTCCATGGTGTCAATGGTAAATATCCTTCCGTCCTTGCTGGCGCACACATCGTTCATTCCGGACAGGGCGACCCCGTTCATGTTCTCCGTGGAGATCGTCCGCTCCAGAAGGAACATGGCGGGACTTTCCTTGGCGTTGCCGTAAAAGTCATAGGTATATCCGTCATATACATAGCTGGTGCCGTCCGATGCCCGCACCTGCAGAGGCGCAAGCAGAAGGGCCGCCGCCGTAATACCGCAGAAATATCTGAACCACTTTTTTCTCATCCTGCACCTCCTATCCCTTAATACCGGATGTTGCCATGGTCTCGATCACGTTGCTCTGAGAAAATACAAACACGCCGATTGGCACGATCAGCATCAGAAGAGATACCGCGGACGCCACGCCCGTTCTGGATATTCCTCCGCTGACCAGCTGAGACAGCACATAGCTTAAGGGCTTCAGCTCCTCCGAATAGATGAACACCCCTCCGGTGGTTCCCCACATCTGCTGGAAGGACAGGATCACCAACGTGATCCAGGCCGGCTTACAAAGGGGCATGACCACCTTGAAGAAGATTCCGAACTCGGTGGCCCCGTCGATCTTAGCCGCCTCCAGCATGTCATCCGGCACCTGAACCATGAAATTTTTCATCAGGTAAAGTCCCAGGGTGCCGCCTACCGCCGGGAGAATCACCGCCCAGTAGGTATCCACAATGCCCAGGGCGCTCATAATCAGATAGTTGGGGATCGCCGTCACCGAGGTGCTGAACATCAGGGCATAGACGATCAGATTACTCATCAGCTTCGAACCCGGGAACTCATACTTTGCCAGCGGGTAAGCTGCCAGAGAGCCAAGCAGCACCGTGCCGAAGGTGCCCAGCCCCGTGATTATCATGGTGTTGAAAATGTACCTGGAGAGCGGTATCGTAAAATCCTCTATGATAGTGCCCAGGTCGAAAAAGTTATTCAGCGTGGGATTCTCCACGGTCAGCCTGGGAGGATACATGAATATCTCCGAAAAGGGCTTAAAGGCGCTTGTCAGGGTATAAATCAGCGGAAACAGACTGAACAGGCCGAAAAATCCCAGTACCACGATCAACACCAGATCGCCGCCCACGCTGCGGTTGCGCCGCTTGAATTTTCTGCGAAAATACCAGTTTCTGACTGCTTTGATTATCTTCATGGCTTCCCTCCTTAACCCAGCTTGCGCAGCAGCTTCTGCACGATGATGTTACAGAAGAGCATGATAAAGAACAGGATCACCGCAACGGTACAGGCATAGCCCAGCTCGTATCTCACATTACCGAAGTCATGCAGGTGCGTCAGGATGGTATGTCCCGCATAGCTGACGGACGGGAAGCCCACCAGGTCGATGGACAGCTGCGCCACCGACAGGGAACCGGTAATCTGCATCACTGCGCCGAACATCAGCTGGGGCTTCATGGACGGAAGGATGATATACCACAGCTCCTGCCAGCGGTTTTTGATTCCTTCCACGCTGCCCGCCTCCAGCAGAGACTTATCCAGACTCTGGAAGCCTGCGATAAAGGTCAGGAAGCTGACGCCCAGGCTGAGCCAGAGCTGCACGAGAATGAGAATGGGCATGATATATTCCTTGGTCACCAGCCAGGTAACCGCCTCCCGGATCACGCCCAGCTTCAGCAGCCACGCGTTGACCCAGCCGTAGGAATCCGAGGAAAGCAAAAGCTTCCACACCAGATAGGCGTTTCCCGAGATGGACGGCGCATAAAATACCAGCGTCATCACCGCCCTGGGAATCCGGGGCAAATCATTCACCATCCAGGCAAACAGAAAACACATCAGATAGCTCACCGGTCCGGTGACAATGGCAAAAAACAACGTATTCTTAATGGCCGTCAGGAATACGGGGTCATACACCATCAGCTTTACATAATTTCCCAGGCCGGTGAACTCGGGAGCCTCCACCATGTTAAAGTTGGTAAAGCTCAGGAAGATCGCCACCAGCACCGGCAGCAGAGTAAACAAAATGAAGATCAGCGCAAAGGGCGCAATCATCATATATTTATATTTGTGCTTTTTCCAAGCTACTGCAAAAGGTTCTTTTCCGCCTGCCATTCTTATTCCTCCCCTCCATCCAGCCTGGACAGATGCAGCTCTTCCCGCTTTCTGTCAAGCTCTTCATTGATATCCTTTATGTTCAGATATAAGGTTTCTCTGGGATTTGCATGATCCGACACCACATCGTTGAACGCGTACTGCACCATACGCGTGGTCATGTAATTACCCGGAACCGCAGGAATGCCGGTGGTATTTTCAAACTGACTCAGCAGGCTTTCCAGCTCCGCATTGCTCCAGGGAAGCTGCTTTAAGACCTCCGGGTCTGCCGCCGCGTATCTGGCACTGGTTCCCATCAGCGCCTCCAGGGCATTCGCAAAGTCAAGCTGAGTCTCCGTCCCGGTCCACCATTTCACAAACTCCCAGGAGGCCTCCCTGTGTCCGGTGGCCGCCATGATGACGGACTGGGTAGTGTCTACCACAAAGGTATTGTTTACGGAGCCGTCCTCCTGCTCCACGCCCGGCAGGGGATGGAAGCTCCACAGGCCCTTGATCTCGGGAGCAAAGATCTCCAATGCATTGAACATGGTATAGTTGATCACGCCCACCGGCACCTCTCCCGTGCGGAATCGGTTCGCAAAGTCAACCTGGACGTCCAGTCCATAGCTGGTAAAGAAATCCGTGTAATCCTTGAAGGCTTCCATGGCGGCATCGGACGCAAGACCGCTCTCAACGCCGTAATCATTGCCCGTTCCCAGATACACATCCCCTCCGTTCTGGAGGACAAGGGCCTGGTACAGGTGCATGTTGTAGTCGATGGAAGTTCCGATCAGGGAATTCTCTGTCTGCTGTACATTGGGAATATATACGTTATAATTACTCTTCTGCAGCTCCGGAATCAGTTCCAGCAGCTCCGTCCAGGTCCTTGGCACTTCCAGTCCCAGATCCGCCAGAATGTCATCCCGTGTAAACATCATCATAAAGGTAGTCTGTTCCGGTATCCCGTAGACACCGCCCTGAAACTCTGCGGACTTCAGGGAACTGTCGTAAAAACGTTCCGTGGCTTCCTCAAATCCTTCCAGACCGGAGAGATCCAGCACCGCATGCCTCATGGCAAAATCCTGCATGGTTCCCTGGCCAAGACCAATCACCACGTCCGGACCGTTGCCCGCCAGCGCCGCCCTCAGCACCACATCCACGGGAATCAGCTGGAGATTAACGGCGATATCCGTATTGGGTGCAAAATCCTCGTCGATCATATTCTGGATCATCTGCGCCTGCTCACGTCCGTAAGATGCCAGCCACACCTTGATGGAATCGCTTCCCGCCACATCCTCGGAAATCTGGCTGTTTTTTACAAAGAAGGTAGAGAAGAAACGTACCGTTCCGTTCCACGCGCCGGCAAAAAAGCTCTGCCGCACCTCGGGAAGGCTTCCTCCTTCCGCCGAAAGTGCCAGGTAGTCCACCTCAAGGGGCATATCCGCCACCTTTACCAGCCAGGTGCCCAACGCGGAAATATTGTTTTTCAGCTGATTCAGCTCCTCCGTCACCCGCTCGGGATCTTCCGAAAGCCGCTCCGCTTCCACTGCCATCTTTTCCAGAAGCGTGGTGTTTTCCCCCTTTTCGCCGGTGATCGCCACGATCTCGTCCACAATCTCCTTCAAGGCAACAGCCTGTTCCTCCATGTCCTCCGCAAATCCGGGGATATTTTTTACGATTTCATAGTCGATAAATTTGCTGGGAGCCTGACCCGTCAGACGAATCACATCCAGATACAGACTGTTCAGACAGCTCATGCTCTCCTCCACCCGGGTGATAATGCTTCCCATGGGCCCCATCACATTCTCCAGCGTGATGGTATTATTGCCTGCTTTTAAATGGAAGAGATAGGGATTCCCCTCCTGGTCCGCAATGGTATAATGGTTCATGTCCGTGTGGTAGCCGAAACCTATGGACTGCATCTCAAGGTACGGCACACTGCCGTTCACATACAGGCGGCGGTAGCTTGTGACGCCCCGGTTGGTATTCTGCCTGCCCTTGAAGGTCAGCTCGTACAGTCCCTCTTCCTCCACCTGTATGTTCCAGGTGACGGAGTCCCCGGGCTGAGACCAGTTTTCCGCACCGATGGTATTGTAGCAGATATAATAAGGATGATACGGCTCCAAAAGGCTGTCGGAATAATTTTTCTGAATGTTGATGGCAGAAGAGCTCTTGATGATGTCCAGTGTGATACCCTCCCTGCGCTCAGCCTGGCCCACCAGAGCCGCCCCCTCATATACCTTGTACCGGCTGCGCAGAGATGCAATGACCTCCTCATAAGCAGGCGCCTGCTCTCTCGCCCGGAAGGTAAGGGATGTATACTCCAGCGGCTCCTTCACCGCCTCGAAGCTGATGCTGTGCTGCCCCTTCTCCAGCCAGAAGACCAACGGTTCGTTGCTTCTCCTCTGGTAGTCCTCCAGAAACCATGTGACCTGAGAATAAACCTCATAGCTTTCGGGACGAATCTCATTGTGATTCTTTGTCCTGATCTCCTCGTCGGCCCAATATCTGTTGATCACCACCTGCGAAAGCGCCTCGTAGGGGATCTCATTGTCTATGTATACCTTTCTCTGTATGTCCGAGGTGGTGCCGGGCAAAGGGAGATATCCCAGCTCCAGATTGTAAAATCCGCTTTGTCCCACCTGAAAATTCCATGTAATCGTTCCGTTGTCTTCCGTAACAATGCCCTGTTCCCCCACATAAGCCTCCAACCCGGCCGATGCCTCGTACTTCTTCAGATCTATTTCTATCACCTGGTCGGACAGGGTTCCCGCATATCCGTTTTCCTCCAGATACGCCTGATAACTCTCTTCATAGGCTGTCACACCCGCTCCGGGAACCGCATTGTTTTCCGAAACAGTGCTTCCGCCGATCAATTTACAGACCAGCAAAAGAACGACGACAGCCGCAGCTGCGCAAGCCGATATTTTTATTATCTTGCCAGTTTTGCCAGATTTCATAAGCCCACCTCTCAAAAGCTCCCCGCAGGAAGCAGACTTCTCAAACAGACGCTCTTCTCAAAGGGAAAAAAGTGCCGCATTCTTCCCTTGCCAAGTCGAAATTTTCTATAAGAGAAAAGGGCAGGAGGCTCTGCACCACCTGCCCTTTTCCGAAGCCGCCGCCCTTACATGGCAGCATTGTCTTTCAGATTATTCCACAGTAACCTCAACCGTTACCTCACTGGTATTGCCCGCATAGTCGGTTACGGTCAGCACAACGTTGTAGCTGCCCGGAGTCGTGGTATCCAACTCAGACAAATCTGCCGTCACCTTATCTTTTACGTCGATTCCGTCAGCATCCTCGGCGGACTCCAGATAATCGGCCCAGTTGATTCCGGAGGTCTCGGTGTTCAGCGCTACCGTGGGCAGCTCTGCCTTTACCTCCACAGCAGGAGCCGTGGTATTGGAAGGATTGTAAACCGTCACCTTGATCTTTCCTTCGCTCTCATTTCCTGAGTTATCCGCAACCTTTACCGCCACTGCGTCGCCGTACTCGCCGGGAGTAGCCAGATCCAGTTCCTCGCTGACCGTAATATTGTCCGCCGTAACGGCGATGGTTCCGTCCACGGAATCCTCTGCGCTGAAATACTGCGTCCAGTCAACGCCTGCAGGATCCGTGCCCGCCTCAAGGACAACGTCCTCCTTGGTGATCGCCGGCCCTCTGTTATCATGAACCTCGTTGCTCTTCAGCGCTTCTGCAATGGTGTTCATGGGGTTGGTCAGGTCTGTCAGGTTTGCCTTGATGGCTACGTCATAAGAACTCATGCCGTCCATGCCGTAGAGGGATTTACCCACAATGTACTCCCAGTTTCTGTCCCAGAGGCCCATCTTACCCGCATAGTTCAGTCCAAGATTATCAAGGATATAATTGTAGCACTCGATCAGAGAATCGCCGTAGGTCTCGTTATAAACATCCACGCCATAGTCTTTGGAAAGAATGGAGGCAGCGTTTGCGGAACGGTACTCCGACGCGCTTTCCACATTGCCCAATGTTTTATAGTAGGTCTCCCAGTAGAGCATAAAGGACTGAATCGCCAGCCTTGCACGATCCTCCGGCACACCCTTCAGCACAACGGTGCTGTTGCCCACACTGGCACTCTGCTGATAGTCCTCGCTGTCCTGAGCCACATCATCCGGTCTGGGCCAGGGAATGATACCGATGCTCTCGCCTCTCTCCGCACAGGAGGAAGCAGCACCGCCGATCCACCAGCTGGGGCAGTCGGTAAATACGGTTGCACCCAGGCCGATATCCCGGCCGCCGTCGGTCCATCTGGGAGTAAATCCGTCGTCATACACACCACAGTCAACCAAAAGCTCCGCCTTCATCAGCTTGTCGATGAACTGTACTGCTTCGATGGACTCCTCGGAGTCCGCCGCAACCTCGCCGTCCTTCACAATGCCCCCCCCATTTGCATACATGGCAGCCAGGGCAGCGTAACGATGATCCGTCTCATAAGCTTTCACATATTCGAAAGTAGCTCCGTCGGGCGCTTCCACATTTGCGTAGTACGCCTGCACCTTGGAAAGGTAATCTTCAAAGGCACTCCAGGTCCAGTTGCCCTCCTTGAACAGATCCATGGGATAGATGGTCTTGCCGCTCTCGTCCTTCAGGGCGTCAACCTTTTCCAGCATGGTCAGGTTCACCACCAGCGGGAAATCCGTCATGGCAAGCTCATGGCTCATCAGGTAATTTCCGCCGAACAGAGGATCGCCCAGCACCCAGCCGCCCTCTCCTTCAAACAGATCCATGTAGGGAGTCAGATCCTGCACCACGTTCTGCGCCAGAATCGTAGGCTCCACACCGTTCCACAATACAGCCAGATCGCAGATGGGATCACCGGCCAGCACGCTGGTCATCAAGTCCTCCTGCACGTCGTTGGGGAACTGCAGAAATTCAAATTCTACGTTGTAAGTATCCTTTATCGCCTGTAACCCTGCCAGGGACGCCTGCCTTCTGGCTTCGTCCATGGTGTACTCACCGGTCACCGCATCCGTATTGTTCGGATCAATATCCGGCAGCCAGTGCATACCGTAACGGATCACCGTGGTCTCCGCAGGTGCGGAAGGTGTATCCGGCTCCGTGCTCTGTTCCGGCTGTGAACTCGGTTCATCCTGCGCTTCACTGGTGGAAGTGGAAGCGTCAGAAGACGGTTCGTTGCCGCTGTCGCCGCACGCACTTAAAGAAAAAGCCATTGCAGCACTCAGCAGAATTGCCAATACTTTCTTTTTCATTTTTGTCCTCCTTATATCATTCAGTTATGTTTGGGTATTTCATCGCTTGAAACCCGTTTCATATCTTTAATGATAGTCATCATTCCCTCTCTTGTCAATAGGCAAATGTGAAATTTGTACAGTTATTTCTATTTTCTGTCTTTTCTTTGTGTAAATAGCTTATTTGCTGCTCCTTTCCTCCTCTGCCCATCAGAAAAATCCTTGTGTTTTGCACATGACTTTTTCTTATTCCCTGATTCTGCCGTCACTTTTTTCTTTTTTAGTGAAACCGTTTTCACTTTTTGCCCTACATCGGACAAAACATTCTTCCCCGGCTGCGGCATAATTTTCTATCAGGATTAGGGTGTCAGGTAAAAAAGTGACGACTTTTCCGGAAACACGACATATTCTCCCTGTTCCGCAAACACGGAACCATGCTATAATATGCTATAGTTTATACCAGACAGAAGCCCCCTGCACAGCCTTCTGAAGAAAGGAGACCTTCCATGAATTACAGACTATGGTACGACACTCCCGCCGACAACACTTATGACGGCTGGGAACAGAATTCCCTCCCCATCGGCAACAGCTTTCTCGGCGGCAATCTTTTCGGCAGATACGACACCGAACGCATTACCCTGAACGAAAAAACCTTCTGGACCGGAGGCCCCTCCGCAGGCCGCCCTGACTATCTGGGCGGAAACCTTCCGGAAAAGGGAAAAAACGGCGAAACACTGGCACAGATACAGGAATTGTTTTTGTCGGGAAAGGAAAAAGAAGGTTCCAGACTCTGCGAGGATCTGGTGGGCACCTGGGACGGTTACGGCGGCTATCAGCTGTTTGGCAGTCTCTGGCTGGATTTCGGAAAAGTGGATTCTTCGGAAATAACGAACTATTCCCGCAGTCTGGATCTGATGACCGGAATCGCAGACGTTGCCTATGACAATGGCTCCGCCCACTATGAAAGAAAAGCCTTCGCCTCCTTTGAGGATCATGTGATGGTTCTGTATCTGACAGCCGAGGGCGGAACCTTGGACTTCGACCTTAGCATCACCCCTGCCAACGACGGGGAAGCGCCCAGGCAGACCCGCATACAGGCTGACCGGGATTCCATCCGGCTCTCCGGACATTTAAGTGACAATCAGTTAAATTATACCTCCTTCCTGAAGGTGGCGGCCCCGTCGGGAACTGTCTCCTCTCCGGACGGCGAAAAGCTGCGCATCAGCGGCGCCCAACAGGTCACCATTATTCTGAGCATGGCCACTGACTATGCAAACACCTACCCGGAATACCGCACGGGAGAAACTGCCGAAGAGCTGGCCGCTGGCGTACAGGATACCGTGGAGCAGGCTGCCTCCAAAGACTATGCCGCGCTTCTGGATGCCCATGTCACCGACTTCACGGGAATGATGCATCGGGTGGATCTGTCCCTGCAGCAGACGGAATCCGCCCTTCCCACGGACAAGCTGTTGGCAGAATATAAGAAAAACACTCTGGAGCCCTCGGAAAAGGCATATCTGGAAGTACTTCTGTACCAGTATGGACGTTATCTCCTGGTTTCTTCTTCCCGGGGAGATACCCTGCCCGCCAATCTGCAGGGGCTTTGGGTCGGCAAAAACGGAAGCGCCTGGAGCTCGGATTATCACATCAATGTAAATCTGCAGATGAATTACTGGCTGGCTTGCCAGACCAACCTTGCGGAATGCATGCTGCCGCTGATCGACTATGTTGACAGTCTGCGGGAGCCGGGCAGAGTTACGGCAGAAATTTATTTCGGTGTCAGCTCCACGGAAGAAAATCCCGAAAACGGCTTTACCGCCAACACCCAGACCACGCCCTTCGGCTGGACCTGTCCCGGCTGGAGCTTTGACTGGGGCTGGTCCCCCGCAGCAGTTCCCTGGATCCTGCAGAATGTATGGGAATATTACGAGTATACCCTGGACGAAGCCCTTTTGAGGGAGAAAATCTATCCCATGATGAAAGAGCAGACCGTTTTCTACCAACAGATTCTGTGCCGGGACGAAGACGGCAGATGGCTCTCAACGCCGGCCTATTCACCGGAGCACGGCCCCAGAACCAACGGCAACACCTACGAGCAGACACTGATCTGGCAGCTGTTTACGGACACCCTCACGGCAGGAGAAATCCTGGGCGAGGATCCTGCAGTACTGCAGGAATGGCGGGACATCCTTCACAACCTGCGCCCCCCTGTGGAAATCGGCACGGACGGCCAGATCAAGGAATGGTATGAGGAAACCTCCATCGGCAGCGTACCCGGTTCCGAACCCTACAAGCACAGACACCTTTCCCACCTGCTGGGGCTTTACCCGGGAGACCTGATCTCCGAGAATACCCCGGAATGGCTGGAAGCTGCACGGGTCTCCCTGGATTCCCGGACAGATCTCTCCACCGGATGGGCCATGGGACAACGCATCAACTCCTGGGCCCGCCTGGGCGACGGCCAGCACGCCTACACGCTGATTAAAATGCTGCTCCAGAACGGTATCCTGGATAATCTCTGGGACACCCATCCGCCGTTTCAGATCGACGGAAACCTGGGCTATACAGCCGGCGTTACGGAATGCCTGATGCAGAGCAACCTGGGTTATCTCAATATTCTGCCTGCCCTTCCCCCCCAGTGGGAAAACGGAAGCATTGCCGGTATTGTGGCCCGGGGCAGCTTTGAACTGTCCGTCAGATGGGAAAACGGAATCCCCCTGGAAATCACGGTTCTGTCCCGCAAGGGCGGCCCCTGCGCCATCCAGTTTTCCGCCGGGGAATCCTTTTCCGTCACCGACTCCTCCGGCAATCCGGTTCCCTGCGAAACCCTTCAGAAAAACCGGTTTCAATTTGAGACAAAGCAGAACGAAAGCTACAGGATCGTAAACACCTCCACTGAGTAATACCGTAATTGCAAAGAACCAGGAAAGACGCCCTCGTGGATGTCCTTCCTGGTTCTTATCTTTCCGGTATTCGCCTGTGAAGAATGCCGCACTTCAGGCATTCTTCGGTGTGGGAAAGGCTCCGCACAGCGGAACCTTTCTCACACTACGCCCTTCTGCAGCATCACATTTGCATACAGTGCGCTTTCCCCCGTTGCCACAATGGCATAAGCGCCGCGGGCCTCCTCATAAAACGCAAACCGCTCAATGTGGCCGATGGCGCTCTCCCCCCTGGAGTCCGCCTTTTTTACGATCTCTCCGTAGCTCTCCCAGATAGGAGTCTCCACCGGATCCCCCGGCATCACCTGCATCAGATTCACCGGATGCTCCACATAGGTATCCAGCGGGAAAAGCTGCAAAATGGCCTCCAGCACCTCACAAGTGCCATGTCCGTCCATCCGGATCACCTTGTGCTCCTTCCCCATGGACTCCGCCGGAAAATTACCGTCCGCAATAATCAGACGGTCGCTGTGCCCCATCTCACACAGCACCTTTAAAAGCTCCGGCGATAAAATTTTCGGAATTCCCTTTAACATGATTTCTCCCCCTTCCTTCTCTCATAAAGCCATGCCTTGGCGCCAAAATCCTGATCCGCATTCCCGTATTCCGCCAGAATCCTGCTGCCCTCCGGCAGCCGGGGAAGCGACAGCACGGAATGCTCAAAACGATGCAGCACCGCCAGACCTCTGTCTCCCAGCTCCCGGATCACTACCTGTTCCCCCTGCGGCCTGTTGTAGCAGTCCGCGGTACAGTAATGAAGAACGGTGCTTCCGTCGCGGATAATATCGGATACCATCCGGTAAAACGCCATTCCCTGATCCACAATCTCCCACTGCTCCGGGGACAGATCATAAATATCCCCGCTGAGACACATTCTCCCAAGAAACGTGGAGATCAACGAATAATAAAGCCGCTCCCTGCTGTCCCCCGCCCGGAGCACGGCCCAGATCTGGCTTTGCCCGGGCCGGATCACCCGGTGCATATTGGCGGCGATCAGTGGAATTGCCGTAGTCTCATGGGCGTCCGAAAAGCTGGCCTGGCTTACCAGCGCCATCATGGACGGTTCCAGCCTGTGTCCGCCGCTTGCACAGTTTTCAATCACAATATCAGGTATCTTTTCTGCAATCCGTTTCAGAAAGCGTCCGGAAGCCGCTGCCTTTCTGCGCAGCCCTTCCCCCGGGCTTTCCGCTCCGTCACAGCCCATTCCCATGGTCTCGTTGTAATCCACCTTCAGATAGCCGAACCCGTCTTCCTTCAGCCGCCGGATCACCTTTTCGTCCAGGTATTCCGTGACCCATTCGTCCTCCATATCCCAGAAGCGCCTGCATCCCACGGTAAGAGGGCTTCCATGCTTCTGCACCAGATGCTCCGGCCCGTCATAGTACTCACACTCCGAAGCCAGAGTTTCCGGCTCAAACCAGATCCCCGGAATCATCCCCATGGAACGTATGTAATCGGCAACCGGCTTCAGGCCGCCCGGAAATCGTTCTTCGTTCACATCCCAGTCGCCCACGCTGTTCCACCACACACCGGTTTTGCCATACCAGCCGCTGTCGATAACCAGATACTGAATTCCCTTTCCCGCAATCCGGTCGCAGATTCTCTTTATATTTTCCAGACTGGGATTGCCCCATGTGGTGCAGTATTCGTTGAACACAATGCCCATATGGTCGTCTGTCGGAGAGATGGCCGGATGCTGTGCCTTTACCAGCCTGTCGCATACCTGGCAAAGAGAACTTCCCCGGGCCATCACCGCCTCCGGCGCGTCAAAGCTTTCTCCGGGCGCAAGCGTTTTCATCCAGTGTCCGAAATCCTCGTCCGCCAGGCCGCCTGTCACAGTCAGGGTTTCATCCTCCCTGCACAGGATCTCCATCTGCCAGGAGGAAGCGCAGTACAACTGAATTCCCAGAAATTCACCGGTTTGGCTGTCCTCCAGCGCCAGGAAGGGAAAATACTTTCTGACCGGCATGGAGCCCACATTGCCGAATTTCTCAATCCGCAGACCATGTTTTGCCCAGGAAGGCTCCAGATGCAGCTCCTCCACCGTCTCGGTTCTCAATTTTCCCTCCGCGCTCCAGAAGGATTGCAGCCTGTGGATCCTGTCTGCCCGGATCCCCCGAACGGCTATGGATGCCAGCATCTCCAGACTGATCTCTTCTCTGCTTCCGTTGAACACACTGGTCTGTATGCGCTGTGCCTCTCCCTCCTGACTTTTTCTTACGGCGAGAACCACTCCTTTTTCACTGCGGTACACGGTCTTTCCCGTCGCCTCTTCCCTGGAAAAGCCCGCCATGGTGCCGCTGCCGCACATTGTCATCCCACAGGAATAGCCACCGGCATAGTCATCTCCCCGCAGCTTCATTTCCCCATATAATTCCATGCCCATCCTCCACGGCCGGCCTCCCGCCCAGGACAGCGGGAGCGCCGAACTTACAGCCACATTACGTCACAATCACACCATCCGGATCCCAGAGGTCTTCCCAGCCACCGGCTCCCTCCCAGAGAAATACCTGTCCCTTGATCAGACGGCAGTTTTTGTCCTCTTTGCCAATCGCCTCCATCTCCTCCTCCGTAAGCGGATCTTCCGTGGCACATTTCAGATTGGAAATGTATTGTGCTTCCTTCACCGAAAACGGAATAGGCACCTGGCCTCTCTGTACGGCCCACTTCAGGCAGATCACAGCCGGATGTACCCCATGCGCCTCCGCCGCCTTTTTGACTGCAGGCAGCTCCGTGTCCGCCACATCCTCCGCAGTTCTGTCTCTCTCCGGCCTGGAGGGCGAACCGATGGGACAATAGCCCACCGGAAGAATATTGTGTTTCACCGCATAGTCAAACAGTTCAGGCTGCTGAAAGGATGGATGCAGCTCCATCTCCAGTGCCGCGGGCTGTATCCTGCAAAGCGGAAGCACTGCCTCCAGCTTCGGTATTGTCATATTGCTCATACCGATATGACGCACCAGCCCCTGATCTACCAGTTTCTCGCACTGTCTCCAGGCCGTCATAAACTCCTCAGTGGAAAAGGGCCTGGAATCCGGGTTTCTGGAGTCTCCGCTGCAGCCGGGGGCATGATAATTGGGAAACGGCCAATGCACAAAGTACAGATCCAGATATTCCAGCCCCAGATCCTCCAGGCTCTTCCTGCAGGACTCCAGAACCTGCCCCTCTCCGTGCCTGTCGTTCCACACCTTTGAGGTGATAAACAATTCTTCCCTGCTCACCTCTTTTTCCGCAAACAGACGGTTCAGCACTGCTCCGATCTGTTTTTCATTCTGATAGACCGCGGCACAGTCGATCAGCCGATAACCATATTTTACCGCTCCATACACCGCCCAAGAAACGGTATCCGCATCGTATTTGTCCGAGCCGAAGGTGCCCAGTCCGACACAGGGGATCGTTTCTCCGCTGTACAGTCTTCTCTGCGGTATGCTTTCCTGCGCAATCTTATTTTCCATATCCGCTCCCATCTCTTTGCATTTTCAGTCACCGAAAACCACTGCCACCTTACCGCAGGTTCCTTCCGCCATCAGCCGATAGGCCTCGTCTGCCTTGTCAATGGGAAATTCATGTGTAATCAGATCCTCCGGATGTATTCCCCAGCGCACCAGACGTTCCACCAGTTCCTCCATCCTCCACAGCGATGTCACCCAGGAACCATAGATTGTCTTCTGACCATGGATAATATCCGGGCTGGGATTGAAAGTACAGGTTCCGCCTTCTCCCACAAACGCAATCTTTCCCCACTCTCTGGTAGCGCGGATGGCAAGCTGTCTTCCGGCGTCGTTGGCCGATGCGTCGATGGCTCTCTCCACGCCTTTGCCGCCGGTCACACTCAGAATCTGCTCCAGCGTATCCTCCCCCGGCTTAAATACATAGTCTGCCAGTCCAAGCTTCTTTGCCAGATCAATCCGGTAATCGTTTATTTCAACACCGATCAGCTTGTCAGCCCCCAATGCCTTCGCCAGCATCAGCGCCGCCAGCCCCACCGGGCCAAGTCCCGTGACAAGAACGGCATCGTTTCCGCAGATACCGATCTTCTCGATTGCCTCGTACACCGTGCCGAACCCGCAGGCCACCTGCGCGCCGTCCTTATAGGTCAGCTCGTCCGGAAGCGCAATCAGATCCTTTTCGTCCGCCAGAATATAAGGCGCCATACCGCCGTTTCTCTGCCATCCATATGCCTGACGGAATTTGCTCTTACAGGAGATATAATATCCCCTCCGGCAGTCATTGCAGACACCGCAGCCTGAGATATGATACACGATCACCCGGTCGCCTTTTTTGAAACGCTTCAGCCCCTCGCCTTCCTCCACGATGACGCCGCAGGGCTCGTGTCCGGCTACCATACCCGGAATGTACCCCTCCGGTCCCTTTCCGGTATGTTCCCTGTAGATGCACCGGATATCGCTTCCGCAGATGGTCGTTGCCTTTGTCTGCAACAGCACCTGTCCGTGACCGGGTTTGGGCACTTCAAAATCCTTCAGCTCCACCGTGCTGTTCCCGGGCAGGACAGCACCCTTCATCAACATTTTTACAGCCATAGGTTACCTCGCTTTCCGTACTCCTGTACTGAAGATCATGTCTTAAATACCTGTACCTTCATTATAGAACATTCTCTTTCCCCGTGAAGTACCATACCTGCCATTTTTCAAACAAAAATGTCGTGTTTTTGCATGTGGTATATGGTATAATAACTTTATTCAAGGCCCAAAATGGCCTTATTCAAGGCAGAAAACAGCCAAATGGCCGAATGAGGTGCTTACATAATGAGAACAGCCTATACAAACCTGAATATTCGTTTTGCCATTGACGACATTCATATTCATGCATTAAATATAACATACGAGCGCTTCACCCGCACGATTCCATCTCACAGTCACGGAAACGGCTGTTATGAAATCCATTACATCCCCTGCGGCTGCGGAACGCTGAAGGTCAACGGTCAATACTATGACATTGTGCCCGGCACGCTCTATGTCACCGGCCCCCATGTGGAACATGCCCAAACGCCGCTTCTGCATGATCCCATGCAGGAATATTGTGTCTACCTGAAGCTCCAGGGCGCCTCCCGTCCCAAGAGCCCGTCTTCCGTAATGGATACCTTTATCGCCACTCCCTTCTGGTTCGGCAAAGACACTCAGGATATTCACAGCCTGATGAAGAAGCTGTTTGGCGAGCTGGAGTGCCGTTACCTGGGCTATGAGCATCAGCTCCGGCTGCTTCTGTCCCAGCTCCTGATCTGTATTGTCCGCAATCAGGGCCTGCGTTTTGCCCCGGGCACTGTACTGCGGGAAAATAATCTGGCAGACTCCACCTCCATCATTATAGAAGAATACTTTTTATACGAATATGTGTCTCTTTCCCTGAAAGGGCTGGCCGACAGACTGAAACTCAGCACCCGCCAGACCCAGCGCCTGCTCCTGGAGTACTATGGGAAATCCTTCCAGCAGAAAAAGACCGAGGCCAGAATGTCCGCCGCGACCATTCTGCTGTCCGACAGGAACCGCTCCATCTCTTCCATTGCCGAGGCCCTGGGCTACTGCTCCTCCGAACACTTCTCCTCCGCATTCCGAAACTATTATCAGACCAGCCCTACCGAATACAGAAAACAATTGGTGTAAACAAGGAGATTTCACAATGCGTATCTGGATAAAACTCTCAACCCTGCTGATCCTTTCCGCCGTCCTGACGGGATGCGGGCCCAAATCCCCGGAAGCTTCGGCTGCAGTCACAAGCGACCCGACAGCCTTTTCCCCGGAAACACTTCCCGCAGGCAGCGGGTTCGACGCAATTTTTGCAGGCACCGCCGAAAAAGCAACCTCCCACCCGCCCGTTTCCGGCACCCTGTCCGCTGCCCTGCCTTCCGTCTCCGGTGCACTTCGGGTAGACAATACCCGGCTGGTAGACGAAAACGGCCAGGCCGTGCAGCTGAAAGGGATCAGCACACACGGTCTGGCCTGGTTTCCGGATTATATCAACGAAGCCTGTTTCCGGCAGCTTCGGGAGGAATGGAACGCAAATGTGATCCGTCTGGCCATGTACACCGCGGAATACGGCGGCTACTGCACCGGCGGAGATCAGGACGCCCTGAAGGAACTGATTCATAACGGCGTGGAATACGCCACGGCGCAGGACATGTATGTCATCATCGACTGGCATATCCTGTCCGACAGCAACCCCAATACCTATCTGGCTCAGGCCAAAGATTTCTTCGGGGAAATGGCCGAATTATATGCCGGACACAACAATGTCCTGTATGAGATCTGCAATGAGCCAAACGGCGGAACCCAGTGGAGTGAAATCAAATCCTATGCGGAGGAAGTGATCTCCGTCATCCGCAGCCATGACCAGAACGGCATTATCATTGTGGGCACGCCAAACTGGTCTCAGTATGTGGATCAGGCGGCCGCAGACCCCATCACCGGTTACGGCAATATCATGTACGCCCTTCACTTCTACGCGGCAACCCATAAAGAGTCCCTGCGAAATACCATGGCCGCAGCTGTGGATGCCGGACTGCCCGTATTTGTCACCGAGTACGGAATCTGCGACGCAAGCGGAAACGGCACAATCGACGAGCATCAGGCCAATCAATGGGTAACTGCCATGAACGATTACGGCGTCAGCTATGTGGCCTGGAACCTTTCCAACAAAAACGAGACCTCCGCCATCTTAAACCAAAACTGCAGCAAAACCTCCGATTTTACGGACAGCGATCTCAGCGCCTCCGGCAGATGGCTGCATGCCATGCTGACGGGTCAATCCTCCGATTCTGGCGCCCCCGACCCGGAGGCTCCCGGCGAAGGAGACTCCCCTGTACAGAAACCGGAAAGCGTTACCAATACCCCGGCACCGAACCACGCCTCCCAGGAACAGGAACCGCCGGCTGACGTTTCGGATACAGACAAAACACTGTCCTTCTCCGCCCGACTGATCAACAGCTGGGAGTCCGAGGGAAAGACCTTTTATCAGTATGAACTCACCCTGCAGAACAATTCCGGGGCAGACTGCACCGGCTGGTCCATAGAAGTTCTTTTCAGCGAGGCAGTATCCCTCTCCGACAGCTGGAACGGAAACTTCACGGTATCTGACAGCAAGCTCCAAATCACCAACAAGGATTACAACGGCAGCATCAGCTCCGGCGGCTCTGCAGGCAATATCGGCTTTATCGTGTCAGGAAGCAGCCAGATGAATATCCTGAATGGAGAAAACACGGATTAAATCCTTGCTTCCCTGCTGCTTAAGCAGCTGCACCCGGACTTGCCGCCGTCAAAGATGCATTCTTACCATACCCCAGTTCAGCGGGCAGAAGCTTCAGATCTTTCGGCAAAATGACATCCGAATAAATTCCGTCCACCCCCTGGTTGAACAGTCTCCCGGCATCCTCCTGTTCATTCACCGTGTGAACATACAGTCTCACCGGATAGTTATCCACTTCCTGCAGAATCGTGTCATTCAACCAGGTAGAGGGCATTACCAGCACGGGAATGCCCTCCCTCTCGCAGAATGCGCCTGCCGCTTCTCCCGGATAGCCGACATAATACAGCGTATAAAGATAATTCTGAAAGGGATAGACTTCCCTTACCTCCTCATACATCTGCTCGTAATACAGTTGCACAACAACTCGATCCAGCACCTCCTCACAACCATTTTCCAGCGCAGTATCTGCTAAAATGCCGAACTGCATCCGGACATCCTGCGAATATTTGGGATCCAGCACCACATACAGATCCTGTTTCTCCTGCATTTCCCTGTACAGATCAAGCAGTGTCATAGGTGTGTATTTTTCATAGATGGGCGCAGCAAGAAATTTCTCTGCGGAAGGCACCTGCCTGTCCTCCTCCGTCCACCCGAACCGTACTCCCTGGCCAAGATCGGATTCCCAATCATGCCGAAGCACCGCCACATCATCGGAGGTAATTGCGATATCCGCCTCAAATACTCTCTGGCCCTTCGCGTAATTGTACAACAGCGCTTCATAAGAGTTTGTCAGATTGTCCCCCTCCTCCGTCCTGCCCAATGCGTGGCAAATCACCGGCCAGCGCTCATACCACTCCTTTGCCGCCGCTTTCTGACGTCCCTTTTTCCTTGCAGAAAACAATTCCCTGTTTGCGTCTTTTTCGATCAGATGGTTGTACTGCAGCATCTGGTACTGCCTGACCGGAAGCTCCTTCGACAGCTCCTCAATGTTTCTCTGGGTGATAACCGGATACTGTTCCCGAAGCTGCAGCAGAAACTGATAATAGGGCGGCAGCTCAACCCCTGCGCACTCCGAAAGAACCGCTCCAAGATAATTGGCGCTCATGTCGCCATACTCCGGAAATTCCACATCGTAATTTGCCCAGATAACATAGGGCGTAATATATTTCAGCTCCTGCTGCTCCTCCTCTGTCAACCCGTTATTTTCAAAGATAAGATTATATAAAGCATCCCGCAGCTTTGGCTGGTGATCTCCAAACATGCAGATGAGGGTGGGCTCCTCCACTCCTTCAAAATAAGCCAGCAGATCTCTGAACGCATCGTCCGTAACTTTCATGAGATTTAAATAGGTATTGATATCGTACAGGTTTCCCGCCTCTTCTGTCGTTTTTTCCCCTATCTTTTCAATTCCCAGCAGAATCGGAGTATTGCCGCCGTAATCCGCATGGTTTTGAATGGTCACATCAAACAGAAAAAAAGGCTGCTCCTTCTCCCGGTGCTCATACTGCCAGATGATTTCATTGAAATTGCACTCATCCGACAGGAACGGACCCACATATTTATATTCGGTCTGAAATCCATTTACATCCACGAATTCCTCAAAACCAAAGTATTCATATACCTTGTCTCTGTTCCATGCACCTCCTATACTGGGATGCATTGCCATCGTCTGATATCCCTGTTCCTTCAGCACCCGGGCCAGTGAATACATATCATGACTTATTTGCATCTGATAAGGAATGGCCGCGCCGGAAAGAAAAGCCAGACTGTCCCCTGTCAACGCCTCAAATTCCGTGTTTGCCGTAAGCCCGCCCAATATTCCCACATAAGTGTTGCCCTTCACCGCATTTTTTTCCAGAGAATCCACAAAGGGCATAAAGTCTTCCGTGGTTTCCAGGGTTCCCAACACACGCAGATCGGACCAGGCCTCATTCATAATCATGATAATATTGGGCTTTTGTGCTTCGATTCCCTCCGGAGCCTGATACGCACTTTCCGCCGCCTGCGCCACACGCATTAATTCTTTCTCCGAATAGCCTTCCGGTTCTTCTACATAAAAATCCTGCAAACTGAATACAAAACTGAGCAAAAAACCGTTCAACGGTTGATTTCCGCTCAAATTCCAATATTGATTTTTAATATCATTCTTTTCCAGAAAGCCTGACCATCTCCAGAAAATGCCAAAAAACAGACAGAACGCCAGAGATACCGCCGTTATTGCCAAATGATATTTTTTCCCCCGAAAAGGTATTTTGCACCAGAATCCAAGCGCAATGAAAAAACAGAAATAGAGAATACTGTACCACAACTCGCCGCTCATGGTAAGCTCATAATTATCCAAAACCGTCAATGCCGTCCCTGTTGCCATCAAATCATTGATTGTCAGGCTGTTTCCGCGAAACTGAACCAGATAATAATTAATCAAAAACAAAATGAGAAGAAAAATATTGCCGCATCCCAACGCCAGAGAAATCCGCTGTGTGATCAGCAGAAATACCGCATAGACAAGAATAACGAGCAGAGCATTGAGCAAAAATACCCCCCCCCAAAAGATTTTCCATATTATGAACCGGCAGCTCTATCCGTTGAAACAGCTTCTGCGGCACCATCAAAACATACAATAACACAACAGGGCAGGAAACATACCACCTTTTTAACCGTGGGAGGACAATAAGCGCACCTGTCCCCAGAGAAAGCAAGGTGTAAATGATCAGCCGTTTGTTGAATCCTTCATATAAATAGACGGAAGAAACTGCAAACAAAGCTGCGGAAACCAAGGCCGCCACAACAAGCCGGATTTTTCTCTCTCCCGCTTGCTTCAGATAATCTTTCGCCATTTCCAGAAACCTCTTAATCATCATACCTCCTGTGATTCCGTCCTGCAGAATCATGAATAAGGAAAAACCAGTCATCCTCTGGAGGCTGACTGGTTTTTCTGCCTTTTGCAAAAATCAATCCTGAACGTAGGGCATCAGCGCAATGTGGCGTGCTCTCTTGATTGCAACAGTAAGCGCTCTCTGGTGCTTCGCACAGTTGCCGGTAATACGGCGGGGAAGGATCTTTCCTCTCTCGGAAACATATCTCTTCAGCTTGCCGGTATCCTTATAATCAATTACATTATCCTTACCACAGAATACACAAACCTTCTTCCTTCTGCGCATTCCGCCTTTTTTTCTCATCGGCGCATCAGATTTCTCTGCTCTATTGTAAGCCATTTCAATACCTCCTGTCTCGCATAGTCATACTCAATTAAACGGTAACTCCTCATCGATGCCGTCAGGGATGTTCATGAAGCCGTCGCCTGCGCCGGAAGCTGCAGGGGCATTTCCGCCTCCGAAGCCGCCGTTATTGTAGCCGTTGTTATAACCGCCGTCATTATTTCCGGCAGAAGCATTTTTGCTCTCGGCAAACTCAATCTCGTCCACCATAACACGGACACTGTAGACCATCTGACCGTCCTTGTTTGTGTAGTTGTCGTTCTGGATTCTTCCGCACAGAACCACCTTTGTTCCCTTGTGCAGATATCTCTCCACAAACTCGGCCTGCTTGCCAAAGCAGGTGCAGTTAAAAAAGTCCGCGTCAGGCTCGCCCTCACGCTTGAACCTTCTGTCTACT
This sequence comes from uncultured Acetatifactor sp., assembly GCA_910586835.1. Classification (GTDB taxonomy): domain Bacteria; phylum Bacillota; class Clostridia; order Lachnospirales; family Lachnospiraceae; genus Acetatifactor. Next base: position 37,900 of record CAJUJU010000014.1, on the reverse strand, counting down.
GCCACCGAAAAACGTGCTACCGATGTCTGGCTGGCCCCCTGAGAATATCTCACCTCAGGATCCCTTGTTAAACGTCCCATAAGAATTACTTTGTTCATAGTTTACACTTCTCGCTTTCCAATTAAGCCTCGTCCTGTCTCACAACCAAGTATCTGACAACGTTGTCCATAATGCGGACACGGCTCTCGATCTCAGCGGGCACAGTACTCTCAGCGTCGAATCTGATGAAATAATAGAAAGCTTCCTTCATCTTCCGGACTTCGTAAGCAAGTCTCTTCTTGCCCCAATCATCCACCTCTGTAATAGCACCGCCGAATCTCTCAATCAGAGCCTTGCACTTGTCAACAACTGCTGTTCTCTCTTCTTCTTCGATATTAGCGGACACAACTACGGCTAATTCATACTTGTTCATGCCTGTTACCTCCTTTTGGTCTCTGGCCCGCACTCAAAATGCGAGCAAGGAATTTGATTCATCACAAATATATATACTAACATACTTGTCAGGGCATTTCAAGTATTATTTCCCGTTTTCATGGAAGGTTTTCCCTTTTACGGAAGGTTTATTCCGGCTTCCGCCACAAACTCTTCGATGCTTTCCGCCCCGGCCGCAAGCAAATGCCACCTGTTGAGCATATCCGTGTTTCTCTGTTCACAGACAATCCGTTCCAACTCCGGCGGCACTGTTCCCTTTGTATCCAAAAGCTGCAGCACATATTCCGCTTTTCCTTCTGCCTTTCCTTCTGCCTTTCCTTCTGCCCTGACATAGTCCTCTCTGGCACACCTGTCCCGTACTTCCTTCATATGCGCTTCATACAACGCCCGCATATCCTTTCTCAGGCTCATAATCCTTACCTCTCTGATCGCCTCCAGAATTCCGGGATTCTTCGTCCTTATCATATCCAGTTCCGCCTCCGTCTCCGCATTGAACAGCCGGATCCAGTCATCCACCGGCTCTTTACCCGTCAGTTGCTTTCGTAGCTCAATGACATGAATCTCAAACAGATCCGAGTAATCACTTCCCTGTTCGTCCCTCAGTCGATAGACTCTGTGATATTCCGGTTTCTCATTTATGACAAAGTCAAGAATATTAATGCAGATACATTTCTTCAGCTTATGATACCGCTCCCCGATCAATAGATCCTCCGTATACATCTTCGCCAGATAAAACAGACTTCTCCTGTCCCAGTCTGCCACCATTCGAATCTGCAGCTCCACATTCACTCTACTGTTGTCATTCAATTCCACCTTCACGTCCAGAATACCCTGCTTCTGCCAGAGATACCTTTTCCATAAAAACGGATTTGACAGCCGCACGGTTCTGATCTGCTCAACCGGAATCCTCAAAACATCACTCAGGAAATACTTCCTCACCTTTTCATTCAGCATCAATTGCTTGAAGCTGAAGTCGCACTTTGGCGATACAATCCCCATTCTTCTCCTCCTTTATGCACAGGAGGTTTTGGGGCAGATCATATATTGAAAATCTCCTGCTCTTTCAAGTTGTGTGATTTAAAAGCATAGATTTTCCGAAATTCTAAAATGAATAAAAAGATGAACGAATGTATATTAGAAATTGTTATGCTTTGTCCTGATCATAACACACCAGACGTCTGATCGCAAGAATTTTTTCCGCAGACCGGTCTCAGATACCGGGTCTTCCCTTTATAAAATCTCTTTGATACTCTTTTCCAACAGCCTTCTGGCAATCATCACCTGATGCCCGCAGCCCCTGCATTTGATCCTGAAATCCGCACCCACTCGGAGCACCTCCCACTCCTTGCTGCCGCAGGGATGCTGCTTTTTCAATTTTAACGTGTCGCCCACATTGATTTCCATTTTCCGTCATATCCTTTTCATTACTATAATTACAAACAGGCCGGGACATTGTTTCCCATGAAAGCCGCCTGTTTTGTGCACTTATTACATATTTCCCACCGCATAGTCCTTCAGGACACCCAGAAACTCCCGCAGGAGATTGTTGGGCGCCATCCACAGCACGGAATCCGCAGCCAGCCCTTCCGCCTGATACCCCTGTTTCCGTGCAATCTTCACAGCCCGGAACACATGAAAATTATTTGTCACCACCACCACATTACTGTTTGCTTTATCCACAAATGCCCCGCTGAAGGCCAGATTCTCACAGGTATTGGTGGACTGATCCTCCACCCGGATGCGTTCGTCGGCAATCCCTGCGCTCAAAAGATACTGGCGCATCCCTGCTGCCTCGGAAATGATCTCGTTGCTGCCCTGCCCCCCGGAAACAATCGCCACCGTCTCCGGATTCGCATTCAGATATTCTATTGCCTTATCCAGCCTCCGGCGAAGCACCTCGCTGGGGCCGTCCGTCTTCCACTGTGCTCCCAGCACAATACAATAGTCCGCTCCCGGCCGGGCCTGGGCGTCATACTGCGACAGGATCAGCCCTTCCACCGCACAAAAAAACAAAACACCCATGCAGAACAGGCCTGTGACGGCTCCCTTCAGCCACATGGGAAGAGAAGCTATCCATTCTTTTTGCGCCAACGCTGCGCCGATCAGAATACAGGCAGCGCCTCCCGCGCCCCAGATCAGGAAAAATTTTGTTCCAAATCCGGAAAATCCAATGGCAATACAATAAAAAATGCACAGCGCACCCACTATTCCAAATATCACGCTGCCCACGGAAAATCTTCCTCTCTTTCGGCCCCGATTTTCTAAATATATCACCCTTCGGCTCTTCTCGAAGGGCACAAGACTGTTCCTCTTATTCTTCATCCTGATCCCATATACAATCATTTTTGTCTGCTTCGCAGGGTGCCTTCCCATCCATGTCTCCGGGACTATTATATCACCAAAAGGGACGGGTTCTCAATAGGCGAGACGTCCTGTTTTCTTAAGATTTTCTGATTTTTCTTTTTATTTTGCGGGTTTCTGGTAAAATATTCTTATTAAAAGTCAAATCGAAACAAATCAAGGAGGCGTAACCATGGGAAACTATTCGGAAGCTATCAACACTTTACGCGAGATTGTGCAGCGGTATGACAACATTGTTTTTTTCGGCGGCGCAGGCGTCTCCACCGAGAGCGGCATCCCGGATTTCAGGAGTGTGGACGGTCTGTATCATCAACAATATGATTATCCCCCCGAAACCATCCTGAGTCATACCTTCTACCGCAGAAACACCGGAGAATTTTATCGGTTTTACCGTAACAAAATGCTTTTTACAGATGCAAAACCCAATGCCGCGCACAAAAAGCTGGCCGAGCTGGAACAGGCGGGAAAACTCCGCGCCGTCATCACCCAGAACATCGACGGCCTGCACCAGGCGGCGGGCAGCAAGACGGTTCTGGAGCTTCATGGCTCCGTCCTGCGCAACTACTGCGAGTCCTGCGGACAGTTTCATGATGTTTCCTATATTCTGGAAACCGAGGGCGTTCCAAAATGCCAAAAGTGCGGCGGCCCGGTAAAACCGGATGTTGTATTGTATGAAGAAGGCCTTGACCAGAAGACCATAAATGCCGCGGTCAGGTATATCCACGAGGCGGATGTTCTCATAATCGGCGGCACCTCCCTGGCCGTCTACCCGGCTGCCGGACTCATCGACTACTTTAAGGGCGATCAGCTTGTCGTAATCAACAAGGCCCCCACCCCAAGGGACGCTCATGCAGATCTTCTCATCCAGGCTCCCATCGGTGAAGTATTCTCTCAATTGTAAAAATTTAAAAAATACCCAATGAAATTCTGTTTTGACGCACTTTACAGGTGTAAGAAGAAAATGAAACCGTCCTGTTAAAATGCAGAAAGCGGTTTTGCCTGTGTATCCAGCAGGCGGGGAGTATGAAAATGGACGTCACAAGGCTTGAACAATACATCGACAAGGTCTATGCCTACGCTGTAAAGAGAACCTTTTCCGAGGAAGAAGCGGCCGAACTATCTCAGGAAATTCTCTTTCAGGCGGTAAAAGGGCTTCCCGGACTGCGGGAGGAAAACTCCTTTGAGCCCTGGCTCTGGGGCCTTGCGGGCAATGTGACAAAAACCTTCCGGCGCAGACAGGGACAACAGCGCGCGATGTACACCTACGATATACCGGAAGACCTTCCCGCAGAGGAAAATGCTGAGGAGGAAACGGAAGAGCTTTACGACCTCCTTCGCATCAAAATTTCCAGACTGTCCGCCATGTACCGGGACATCATCATTCTCTTCTACTACGACAACTTATCCACCAAAATCATCGCCGCCCGGCTTGGGATCCCCGAGGGGACCGTCACCTGGCGTTTATCCGAGGCCAGGCGGAAATTGAAAAAGGAGTGTATCAAAATGAACGAAAACGCATTGAGACCTGTTAAGCTGCACCTTGATCTATACGGAAGCGGTGACTTTGACGGCGTCAGAATCCCCTTCCCTACAACGTTCATCAATGACGCCCTGTCCCAGAATATCCTGTATTACTGCTATGAGAATCCAAAATCCGCGGAAGACCTTGCAAAGCTCTGCGGCGTCCCCGCCTACTATGTGGAGGAGCGCGTGGATAACCTGGTAAAACGCAATGCAGTCCTGGAAGCGGTAAGGGGAAAATATCAGACCAACTTCATCATCTGGTCCGACAAATACGGAATCTACTGTGAGGAAAACGCTGTAAAAGCACTCCTGCCCATTCAGGACAAAATTCTCGAGGCACTGAAGCTCCTCGCCGCAGAGGCCGGGAGCCTGGGCTTCTATAAGGCAGAAAAAAAGGACAGCGATCTGTTTTATCTCTACAGCAGCATGGCCTTTGAATATCTGCTGCATCACTATTGCCGGCTTCCCCTGCCCCCCATCCCGGAGAACTATAACGGCATGCGCTGGCGTTATATAGGCAGCATGGAAACCGGCGCGCACAGCAGATGCCGTCTCAACGTCAACTCCTGCGGGAACGCAGACGGCAGAAGCCGCTACACACACACCGTATACCACGGAATCGACGGCACCTCCTTCCGGGATATCATGTACGGCAAATACATCGACACATGTGCTGATATTCTTAGAACCGGTTCCTCCGATGACACGGATTCTGCCGCCCGGGCAATCCAGGCCGCCTATATTCTCCGCCGGGAGGACGGAAGCCTCTTTGTGACGGTTCCCGCCTTTACCTGCGAACAGAAAAATGCCTTTGAGGCCCTGGTGGAAAAATATCTGTCTCCGCTGACAGACGAGTATGCCCGACTCACCGAACAGTTTATTGCCGGCTATAAAAAACTGTTTCCAAAGCATCTTCAGGAGGATGCGGATCGCATGTCCCGGAATCTCTATCTTGATCTCTGCATCGTTCTCCTGGCTCATGCACAGAAGACCGGCGCCATTGAACCACCCACTCCCGGCTTCTGCTGTGAAGTACTGCTGGAAAAGAGATAATATCCCCTCAGCTTTGAAGCTCCTCTTCACTGACTCACAGGCCAACGCTTGCTCCTTGCGCGGAATACGGATTCATGTTAAAATCAGACTGCGGCAGAACTGACAAAAGGAGAAAAATTACCATGGATGATCACGAATCTGCACAAATACTACAGGATAAGCTGAAAAATGCTTTTGACAACGAATCCATTCAGGCCTTTCAGCGTTTTTTTGCTTCTTCCAGAGATCTGATGTCCTGCTACCGCTGCGCCATTATGGAAATAGAGACAAAATTCCGTGTTCTGAACGAACGGTTTTCCATGCATCACGACCGGAATCCCATTGACACCATTCAGAACAGGCTGAAATCCCCAGAGAGTATCCGGGACAAGCTGATTCGGAAAAATCTGCCCTTTACCCTGTCGGCCATAGAGGAAAACCTTTTTGACATCGCCGGCGTCCGGGTGGTCTGCTCCTTCGCTGACGACATTTATATGCTGGCAGACTGTCTCCTGCAGCAGGATGACATCACCCTGATCGAAAAAAAGGACTACATTCGGCATCCCAAGAAAAACGGCTACCGCAGCCTTCATCTGATCGTTGAAGTACCTATTTTCCTCCAGGATGAAAAAAGACTTATGAAGGTAGAAGTGCAGCTGCGCACCATCGCCATGGAGTTCTGGGCCAACCTGGAGCACCAGCTTCGCTATAAAAAGGATCTCTCCCCTGAAATCCTGGCCGGAATAGAGGCAGAGCTGAGCGAATGCGCAGAGTTGAGTGCCCTCCTGGACACAAAAATGCAAAATATCAAGGACACCATAGAAAAAGAGGGTTGACGAAATTCGTCAACCCTTTTCATGCTTTTGGAGTCTACCACTCCGTCTTCAGCTCTGACGGTGAAATGTCATATCTTTCAAGAAACAGCTTCCTGTCCTCTTCATTCCGAATCAGCATTATCTCCGTAAACTTTCCGGTGCGGAGCTCTTTAAAACCCGCAACCTTTTCTCCGGTGCAGATGCTGCTTCGGATCACAGGTCTAAGTTCATCCCTGTCATAGGTTTCTTTTTGCACTTTCCTGCCAAACATATTCTCACCCTCTTTCAATTCTGTATTCCGCCTCCGCCCGTAATCTTGTGTCCTTTTCCCTTCCATATCCCCGAGATATCAGTGAGGCTGTCTGCTCCCGACCAGAGAAACCTCCTGCACAAAAGTGCCGGGTACACGGAAATGCGAATAGTAAAAAGCCCCGATTCTCGGGGCTTTTGAGAGGTGCGAGCCGGATTTGAACCGGCGATAACGGTGTTGCAGACCGGGGCCTTACCACTTGGCTATCGCACCATACCATATTTCAATCTATGCATCCCTCGATGCAAAAATGACTCCAACGGGAATCGAACCCGTGTTACCGCCGTGAAAGGGCGATGTCTTAACCGCTTGACCATGGAGCCTTGTCTGCCCTTCCGGCTTTTCTGGGACATACGCTGAAGCGCCTCACCTTGCATCTGTGCATTTTGGCGACTTCAACGTATGTCATGATATCATATTTCCCCGGATTTGGCAAGAGGAATTTTTAAAGTTTTTCCTTCTCCCGTTTTCACGGCTAAAGCACCTCGATCTCCTTGATCAGAAACTCATTTCCTCTCTTCAGATAAGTTCGCTCACTGCCGCAGTGCGGGCATACCTTCGCATACTGCACCGTGGGATATTCCCCCTGGCAGTCCTCACAGAAGGAGACCGCGTCAATCTGCTCGATCTTCAGCTCCGCCTCCTCCATGACAGGCTCCTTTTTCCGCGCCCAGTTCCAGCAATCCGTCAGGTACTCATGAACGATTCCCGATACCTCACCGATCTGCAGCTTTACCGCGGATACCTTCTCCACGGCGTTTTCCTCCGCCACCTGCTTAACGTCACGAACCACATAAAATACCACGCCCAGCTCATGCATGTCCCATTCCCACCTTTTTCAGTTCTTCTTATGCTTCACGATCTTCACGGCACGCTTCAGCTGATAGGGAATGATCTCCTTGAATTTGTCCTCCGCCTTCACCATGTTGGTACACTCCGGATGATCCCGGTGCAGCGTGATGGCATCAAACTCGCACTTGGTCGTACAGATACCGCAGCCAATACACTTGTTTTCATCCACAATGGTAGCGCCGCAGCCCAGACACCGGGCAGTCTCCTTCTTCACCTGCTCCTCCGTCAGCGTAAGATGCGCGTCCCGGAAGGACTTCCCGGGAACGGAAGCGTCGGTTCCCTCCATCTGCCGGGAAGAATTATCATAGCTTTCCACCCGGATGTTATTCTTATCCAACTCGTTGAATTCCCAACGGTTGCGCCCGATGGTCATGTGACCGTTCTGTACATAGCGGTGCAGGGACTCCGCCGCGCAGTGCCCCGCCGCAATGGCGTCGATGGCAAACCCCGGCCCTGTGTACACGTCTCCTCCCACAAAGATATCCGGCTGGCCGGTCTGGAAGGTAAGGGGATCCGCCGCCACGGCAGGTCCGTTGAACTCCACCCCTTCTCCTTCCAGCAGGCTTCCCCAGACCGTCTTCTGACCGATGGCAAAGATTACCCGGTCACATTCCAAAGTTACAGTTTCCTTTTCGTCATATACCGGAGCAAATTTCCCTGTTTCATCCAGAACAGAAAGACACTTTTTCAATCGGATTCCCGTCACCTTTCCGTCCCTTGTCAGAACCTGCTCAGGCCCCCATCCGTTTCGGACGAAAACGCCATCCTCCACCGCCTCGCGAACCTCCTCCGCAGACGCAGGCATCTCCTTCTCCTGCTCCAGGCTGAAAAGAGTCACCTCCGAAGCGCCGCTTCTGGCGCTGACCCTTGCGGCGTCTATGGCCACATTGCCGCCTCCCACCACCACGACTCTGCCCGGGAAGGACTCCTCCCCCGTATTGGCGCCGTGCAGGTATTCGATGGCCGTCATTGTCCCTTCCGCCTCGTCTCCGTCCACCCCGGGACGGCGTCCCGCGCCGCAGCCAATGGCAATGTAGAAGGCAAGGTAGCCCTGTGCGCGAAGCTCCTTCAGGGAAATGTCCCTGCCAACCTGAACCCCGGTTCTGATCTCCACTCCCATCTCCCGCATGATGTCGATCTCGGCCTGAATCACATTCTTCTCCAGTTTATAGGACGGAATTCCGTATTGCAGCATGCCGCCTGGCTTCTCGTCTTTCTCAAACACAGTGGGACGGTATCCCTTTTCCGCCAGGTAAAAAGCCGCGCTTAACCCCGCCGGGCCGCCTCCAATGACTGCGATTTTCTCCGGGAAATGGTCCATATGAATGCTTGCCGGGATCACCACCGGCGGAATATACCTTGTCTCCGCCTTCAGATCCTGTTCCGCAATAAATTTTTTCACCGCATCGATGGCCACCGCCTGGTCGATGGTTCCTCTGGTACAGGCCTCCTCGCAGCGCCTGTTGCAGATGCGCCCGCAGACCGCCGGAAAGGGATTCTGCTTCTTAATCAGCGCCAGAGCCTCCCTGTATTTTCCCTGGGATGCCTTCTTCAGATACCCCTGTACCGCAATATGCGCCGGGCAGGCTGTCTTACAGGGTGAGGTGCCCGTCTCATGACTGTTGACGCGGTTGTGGTCACGATAGTCCGGATCCCACTTTTCCTTCCCCCACTTCACCTCGTCCGGCAGTTCCTGCTTCGGATACCGCACCTCGTTTCCGTCCTTCGTGCAGAGCTTCTGCCCCAGCTTCACGGCCCCCGCCGGACAATATTCCACGCAGCGCCCGCAGGCCACACACTTTTCCTTATCCACATGGGCCACATAGGCGGAACGGGACATATTGGGCGTATTGAACAGCTGTGAGGTGCGGAGGCCGTTACAGATATTCACATTACAGTTGCAGATGCCGAAGATCTTGTTTTCACCGTCGATATTGGTGATCTGGTGAACAAAGCCGTTTTCCTCCGCCCGCTTCAGAATGGCCAGCGCCTCATCCAGGGTAATGTCATGCCCCTTTCCCGTCTCCCGGCAGTAGTCCGCAAAATCTCCCACACCGATACACCAGCCGTAGTCGTCATCGGCCACGCCCTCTCCCAGAACCTTCCTGGACGCCCGGCAGGAGCAGCGGCCCGCGATGATATGGCCTTCATATTTTTTCAGCCAGTAGGATATATGCTCAAGATCCACCGACTGGTTCTCCATGGAAATGGCCTTCTCCACCGGAATCACATGCATGCCGATGCCTGCCCCGCCGGGCGGCACCATCTGGGTGATGCCCGCCAGCGGTATGTAGGTCATACGCTCAAAGAAAGCCGCCACATCCGGGTGCTCCTTCAGTCTTGGGTTACTTCCGTCGGGAAGCTCCTCCATGTTGAACAGCTCGGCTGACCCGGGCACAAACATGGGCAGAATATACCTGCGCTCCGACGGCTGGCCGGTGCGTCCGTTGTGATCATAATGATAACCGTAATCATACTCCAGCAGGCCGATATAGCTCATCTCATCCAGCAGCTTCTGAAACTTCTCTTCCCCCGCCTTGTCGATCTTATTCAGTTTGCATAGCTCAGCAAAGGTATAGGGCGTCCTCCTCTTCATGGTCAGCCCCACCTCCGCCATCTCCTCGGTGATAATCTCTGCCAGGCCCCAATACTCCGGATCCTCTGCCTTCACCCCGCCCAGCATATGGCCCGCCACATCCGTGATCTTTTTGCCCAGGGCAATAATCTTTTGGCTGGGCTCTTTATCGTTCTTATGTCTTGCGGGCCATCTGTCGTACTGCTCCATATCAAACGCCATACTTACTCCTCTCTGCGCGTCTCGCCGTCCACGCCTGTAAATTCTCTCACCTGTGCCACGATCCAGTCCGCCAGCCCGGCAATGCCCTCCCCGGTCTTTGCGGAAATCTGAAGGATCTCAATCCGGGGATTCCGGCGTCTTGCATACTCTGTCACCTTTTCCATGTCAAAATCAAAGTAAGGCAGAACATCCACCTTGTTTACCACAAGCAGATCACACTTCTCATACATCAGAGGATACTTTAACGGCTTGTCGTCCCCCTCCGGAACCGACAGGATCGTCATATTCTTCACCGCTCCCGTGTCAAACTCTGCCGGACATACCAGGTTTCCCACATTCTCCAGCACGATCAGCTCGGCCTCGTCCAACCCGAACTCATACAGCCCCTGCCTGGTCATATCCGCGTCCAGATGGCACATGCCGCCTGTATGGATCTGGATACATTTCACTCCTGCTGCCTGCATCTTTTCCGCATCCACAGCCGAGTCGATATCCGCCTCCATCACCCCCATGCGCACGCGCCCCTTCAATGCCTTGGCCAGGGCCAGCAGGGTCGCGGTCTTCCCCGAACCGGGAGACGACATCAGATTCAGAAGAAAGACCCTTTTCTCCCTCAGTTCCTCCCGCAACCTGGCTGCGTCCCTGTCATTGTCCTCAAAAATACTCCTCTTCACCTCGATAATCCGTACATCCTTCTCCATCCGCAGTCTCTCTTTCTCCCTTCTGACTTTCCGTCCTCCGCTGTCACAAACCGTTTACACCGGTCTGTTTCCTTCTGTTCAGATCTTTCCGGTGGTGATCTTTTTGATCCATTTTCCGCTTCTCAGCCGGAAGACACACCACACCGCCTTTGCGATCTGATCCGCCTTCAGACAGGTATAAATCCAAAAGGCCGGAAGCCCCAGCACAAACCCTGCCAGCAGTCCCATGGGTATCGACAGCAGCCACAGGAAAATGTTGTCCGCAAGCATCAGCATCTTTGTGTCTCCGCCGCCCCGCAGCACCCCCTTGGTCATGATGCTGTTGGCGGACTGAAAAATCATGATAAAGGCGATGGCGTCCATCAGCTGTCCCGCCACCTCCGCAGTCTCCCGGGACATGCTGTAGGCCCGAATGACAGGCCCGCTGATCAGCATAATCACCGCGCCGGCAAACAGCCCCAGACACAGTCCCAGCCCCAGGAAGGCATAGCCCTGACTCTGGGCCTTTTCCCGCTCTCCCTCCCCCAGGGTCTGCCCGGTGACGATAGCTCCGGCCTGGGCCGCCCCCTGGGCAAGCACATTGCTCATCTGCTGGGTCACGCTGGTGACTGCATTGGCCGCCACAAAAGCCATGCCCAGACGTCCGATCACCATAGCCACGGTATTGTTCCCAATGGCCAGAATGCCGTCGCTGATCAGCACGGGAAGGCTGATGCGGATATACTCCCCCATCAAATCCCCGGTCTTCATACCCAGGTGTCTGATGCGAAAGCCGATAGCCCTGTCCCGAAAAAACAGATAGCCGCAGATCATGCCGGCCTCAAACACTCTGGCCAAAAGGGTTCCCAGCGCCGCGCCTGCGATGCCCAGCTTCGGCATCCCAAGTTTTCCGAAAATAAGGGCATAGTTGGCGGCAAGGTTCACAAAGAAAGCTCCCATGGATACATACAGGGGCATTCTCACCTGCCCCACGCTGCGCAGCACAATGGTGCAGACAAGGGACAGGCCCAGGAAAAAGTAGGTGACAATGGAATATTTGAAATAGGTGACACCCAGTGAGACAATGGATTCCTCCGGAGTATACATTCTCATGATGGCCCCCGGGATCAGGGCGGTAGCCACGGCAAACAGAAGCGCCAGCCCCAGCGTCAGCCGCACCATGATACAGATTGTCTTCTTCAGGGCCTTTTCCGCCTTCTCGGGCTCGCTCTCCCGCATCCCCCAATACCGCGACACCAGCACCGACGCTCCCATGCCCAGCCCCATACAGAAGATATGATAGATATTGATAAACTGGTTGGCCAGGGAGGAAGCCGAAAGCGCCTCCTCCCCAAGCTTCCCCACCATGATGGTATCCAGCATATTGACGCCCACTGTAATCAGACTCTGCAGCGCAATGGGCATTGCCAGCGTCAGCACCCTCACGTAAAATGCCCTGTCCTCCGAGAACAGCTTTTTTAACGCTCTGGTCATCCCTCGCCTCCGACAAAAAGCCTTCTCAGAAAATCATTGGCGCAGTGTCTCCAGAAGGTCCAGTCATGATATCCGTAATCCTCAAAGGTGACGATGGGCGTCCCTGCTGCCAGCACGGTCTCCTCCGCCTCCCTTGTACCCACAAAGTGAACCTCCTGTGTGCCGCAGGCCACATACAGCAGACGGAACCGCTCCGCAAATCGTTCCGGGTTCAAAAGCACATCGCTGTAATCCACCTCCTCGTCCCGGATGACAAGCCCGCCGGAAAAAATACCTGCCCAGGCAAACAGCTCCGGATGGGCAAAGACACACCTCTGAGTCTGCATACCGCCCATGGAAAGCCCGGCCATGGCCCTGTGGGTTCTGTCGGAAATCGTCCGGTAGGTTCTGTCGATAAAGGGCACGGCGCTGTCCGCAGCCTCCTCCGGAAAAGCGCCCAGAGCCGGATGATACGCCCCGCTGTCCGGGAAGGAATAACCCGTGTTCATGACAATGATCATCTCCTGCATACTGCCTGCCGCAATCAGATTGTCCGCCAGATTGGCAAGCTTCCCCTGCCAGAGCCACCCGGACTCGTTTTCCCCGCCGCCATGCTGCAGATAGAGCACCGGATATCTGCGCTCCGGCTCTCTGTCGTAGGAAGCCGGGGTATAGACATAGCAAAGCTTGATCCGGCCCGTCTGCTCCGAAGGGTAATAATTCAGATGTACGGTTCCGTGAGGCACCTGTCTGAGCCTGTATTCCTCAAAGTCCTCCTCCGGCATTTCCAGATAATTCACACATCGGAAACCGCCGTAACCCACCGGCGCATTTCCGTCCAGCACATCGACGCCGTTGACCCGAATCCCATAATAGTGAAAGCCCTTTTCGATTCCCGTCACCTGACAGTTCCACCAGCCGTCGGAGCCTTTTTCCAGTGCGAACACACCCATGCCCCAGATATCCGCCTCCACGGTCTTCGCTCCCTCCGCCCGGAACCAGAACCTGGCCGTATTGCTCCCCGGATCCGTCACCTCCACACCGCAGTGCTGATCCCGGTATCTTCCGGCGGGTCTCCCCTGCTCGTCCACGGCAAGGATCAGCCCCTTATAGACAGGATCGAACATCAGCAGATGTTCCGCCATGGTCTGTCGGTCCAGCTGTTCCCTGGAAAGAACCCTCTCCTGACAGGAAAAAACTGCCTCCGGTTCCTCTCCGCCTTCCCCGCGGAAGATCAGCTCCGCAAAATCCCGCAGGCTGGCTCTCCACACATGCCACTCATGAAAGCCCGGGTAGCTTCTCTGTCCCCCCGCCGTTCCAAGCCGCTCAAACTGCTCCGTATAGCTCCTCTGCCTTTCCGCAAGTCCCGTCTCCCCTTCACCGGCGGTCATCAGAACCGTCTCCATGGGATACTCCCCATTCCTGTCAAGGATACGCTCCATCTCCTCGTCCCTGGGACCGGAAAACACACCCAGGTGCGCAAAAGATTCCTGATACCTGGCAACGATCTGAACGGCCTGCGCCGATCCCAGGGAAAGACCTGCCATGGCCCTGTTGCTCCTTCCCTTCGCCGTCCGAAAGCTGCTGTCGATAAACGGAACCACACTCTCCATCAGCTCCCTGTCAAAATCTCCCGGGAAAAATACGGGATCCTCGTCCTTCTGAAACGCATAGCCGCAGCACATCACCACCAACATCTCCCTGCAGCGGCCCTCCGCGATCAGATTATCCAGAATAAAATTCAGCTTGCCGTTCCAGATCCATCCCGTCTCATCCTCCCCCACACCGTGCTGCACATAGAGCACCGGATACCTTTTTTCCGGCTCTGCGCTGTAGGACGGCGGTGTGTAGATATAGCATTTTTTCACATGATTGTTGACGCAGGACACATAGGTTCTGATCTGAACGTCGCCGTGAGGCACATCCTTCAGAAACCAGAAATCCTCCCCCTCTTTGGGAACCTCAAAAAAGTTGGTCGCCCCAAAGCAGCCGTATGCCACCGGCGCCGCTGGATTCGTCACCTGCACTCCGTCCACATACCAGAAGTGATAATGGAAGCCGGGGGCGATGCCCGACACCGTCCGGGTAAAGCAGCCGTTTTCCTCCCTGTTCAGGGCGATTCGCTCACTGCCCATGCTGCCTCCCAGTCCTGCCACCTCCACTGACTGTGCCGTGGGCGCATACATGGCAAAGGTCACGTCCCCGTTATCCTCCAGCCGCACACCCCAAATGTCATCCTTATATTTCAGGCTTTTTCTGCCGTCTTTCTCTTCCAGATAAACCCTCTTATAGATAGGATCAAAGAACATGGGATGCATGGTCAACGCCTGATTTCTGTCTGTGTGCATATTTCCCCTCTCTATTGCGAAACCTTCTTTTCTGCAAACCAAATTGTGTAATTTCGCAATTACCTGAATAATACCTTTGATACAATTTTAGCCGCTGGAGCCGTTCCCGTCAACGACTAAGCGCCGTCTGACCGGAATTGTTTTCCGCCCGCCCCACAGCGCATCTATCATTTGATAGTAAAACCGGGGAACGCCACGCTCCGCATGATAAAATGTGAATATCCAGAACACCGGGCAGCCGAACAAAAACGGCTCCGCCGCCCACGCAGAAAGGAGCGCCGATATGATCTCACATGTGTCAACAACCGATTTACCGGCTCACCGAAATAAAAAAGCAATGAAACCTTCCTCTGCCACCCCCGCCGCAGTTCCCCCTCAAACTGCCCCGGAGCAGACCCCGAACCCTTCCCTCAATGACACGCGAATCATCTATGCAGCAGACACGAGCACGGAAAAATTTTCTATTTCGAAACTGCGGAGAGAAAAGCCCAATCCGCAGGAGTGGATCGACGCTCTGCTTGCCGCTCTGGGCATCCCGTCGGACCGGGCGGCCCTCCTGAAGAATCAGCACATGAATTATAACAAGCTCAACGACAGCAACATTCTAAACTCCGGCTCCCACAACACCTATGCCTATAACCCTGAAACCCGGGAGGCAACCATTCAGGAATTCATCCTGGAACAGCTCGCCATAATCCACCAGCGTGCTTCACGCACTCCGGATGAGCACACTTTTCTCCTGCGGCTCGGAGCGATTCTGAACGGTATCTCCCGCATGCTGGCTCACTGGCTGGGAGACCCTGGCGCATCGGAGCAAATCCTGGGAAAGCTGACGGAACGCCTCTCTCCCGCCCCGGAAGCAAACCCGGGACAAACGACTCCGAAAAGGGCCGGTTCCCTTGACTGGGGAAATCCTGTCCTGATGTACCTGCACGACGATCTCAACTCCCAGGATGCGGCGGCTGTTCTTCTGAGACTGTCAAACACTCTGGAAATGGAACGGGAAGACCTGTTTGGGCTGATGGAAACACAGACTCTGATCCAGCTTACCGCGATGAAGAATCTGGAACAAAGCGGAAAAAATGTATATACCGCCAGGACACAAAAGCTCTCCATCGACGACGCCGCAGGCCTGTATTCCGAGGTTTTCCTGGGACGGAGCCTGACAAGGGCGGAAAACCATGCCCACACAGATGCCGCTCCCGACGAAGAACACTGGAGCGACGCTGCGACAGCCAAACTGCAAAAGCTGAGGACTCTCTTTCTGGATCCCGCTCAGGACGGACGGCCGGGAAAATATCAGGGGAGCCCTCCCGCCATCATAAAGGCACGGCGCCATGAGGCAAAATCATTTGAGCAGGCGGCAGCGCAGCCGGGAGAAGCCGCAGAAAGACAGCCTGAAGGCGCCGCCCCACAGCCCGTGACGGATCTGAGGCAAAAAGCCATTGCAGGAATTGCAGCCCGCTGCCGCGACATAGCCCCCGACCTGAATCCGGACGAAGCCTTTTGTGACGGGTTGCTGCACACCATCTCCAACCGCATAAGGGAGGCTCCCGTCTGCGTCACACGTTTTGCTTCCGATCTGCTGTCCCGGGAACTGGCTCCCCAGAACCGGACGCCCCTGGAAAGAACCATGAAGCCCGGCACCCCGGTCTCCTACATTTCCCTGGAGGAACTCCTCACCACAGACCGGGAAATACGATTCCACCGCCCTCAGCCCGGCGAGCCTCCCGGAATCGCTGCAGGATATACACAACCCCGCACCCAACGCAGAGACGATCGGGATATCTCCTACACCGCACTGCTGTCGGCAGAATCCCCGGAGGGAGCCGAGCGCGGCATATCCTATCCCATCTTCCGCTCCAACAAAAACAGACTGTTCGCCGGCAAACAGCCGGACGCGCAGCCCGCAGTCTTTGGAACACTGTGCCTGCCCGGAGCCCAAAATTACCACGGCCTGAATCAGGGCTTACGCGCGGGAACCTACGGCGATGTGGTTCTGGTATTCCGAAAAAACAGGTTCCAAAATTGTATGTACACCTTCGGTGACCGATTCCGCGGATATACCGACCCTGCGGCCTTCGTCCTCAACGCCTTTGCCAGTCTGTGCGACAGAAACCATCTGACTGCGGAGCTGCTGATTCCGGGAACCGACGCGTTCGGATATTTGGTTCGTCTGGGACAAGCATTGGTCCGTCTGGCCCTTGGCCAAACCGGCTCCAACGATGATCTGGAACAACTGGAGGTTCAGATTTTTGATCCCATAAGCCTTTCGCGTGACTGCATAAGCCAGGTATTCTTCGCCCAAAGTGTACCGGATGTGCAAAGGGAGCAGATTAAGGCCGCGATCCTGGACTCCCAGGCTCCCGCGGCGCAGGGCGGACAGCAGACACCCGACACCAGTTTTTACCAGTACATGAAAAATGAACTCCACATGACTTCGAACTCTCCCACAGCACACTTATACCGCAAAACCAACTCTGCCAGTGTCAGGCCGAAGATAACGTTTCACCAGATTTTCGAATTACTTGAGGATCCCCTCTGGGAAACCACCCTGAAAACAAACTTCGGATTTCATAGCCGCCATACCGGAAAGCGGAGAACCCAAAAGGAAGCGGAAGACTTCCGGGAGATACTTGCATGGTTCCGGAAGCTCCGGGAATATAAGGAAGCGCAACCCGACATGACGGAACAGGAGCTGGAGTCCTTTGTGAACACAGCTTCTCTGCCACAGTCGATATAATTCTTTCACCGGCCGGACAGCCGCGTTTTCGTCTGCGTCACCGCTCATTGTCCGGCCGCCCCGCGTTCCTGTCCGTATAGCAGTCCAATAGCCCCACCGTCTCATTTGCCGGGCGGCCGTACATATTACAGCACTTGTGGGACACCTGTCCGCCTGTGCTCTTCTCCTCGTCCATCTCCACGCTCATGCGAACCACGCCCATCCGGGTTTCCTGATCCAGGTGACGCAAAATGTCCTCTATCAGTTTTTCCTCTTCCATATTGCCGCCTCCTCTGATTCCATGATGCCGGTTACTGCACCTCCACCTCCGTTACGGTTCCGAACCGGTCAGCCAGCACCCTGCGATAGGTTTTTCCATATCCATGATGGGACAGGCGGCACTGCACGGTACCGTTCTCCTCAACCCTGATGCGGTACTGATTGTACTCTCCGTCCTGATAGGCAAAGTCTTCCCCGTTGTCCTGGTAATGCTCCCATTCCCCGCTGCCCGGATACACATCCAGAAGCAGGATATCCGCCTCCTTCTCTCCCACATAGGACATGGGCTCCATGGCAGGAATCGCACTGCCCGCTTTCACATAGACGGGGCAGATGTCCAAAGGAGCCTCCTTCACAATCCAGGCAGGCCCGGTAAACCGCTGATCCGTCCAATAGTCATACCAGGTTCCCTCCGGCAGATACACCAGCCTTCTGGTCACACCCTGCGACACCACCGGCGCCACCAGAATCCGATCACCCAGCAAAAATTCGTCATTGCAGACGGCTGCGGTCTCGTCCCTCTCATAATGGTACACCAGAGGCCGCATCACCGGGGCGCCGGTCTGCTCGGTCTCCCGGAACAAATCATAAAAATAGGGAATCCAGTGATAGCGCAGCTTCACATACTTCCGATAGATATCCAGAACCTCCTGGCCAAACTGCCAGGGCTCCTGCCGTCTGGTGCCCATGGCGGAATGATTGCGGAAAAACGGCGAGAAGCATCCCACCTGAACCCAGCGAACCAACAGCTCTCCGGTGGCATCAGAGCCGAAGCCTCCCACGTCCGTCCCGGCAAAGGGCATACCGGAAAGCCCCAGATTACACAGCTGGGGGATTGCCATCTGCAAATGCGCCCAGATACTGTGATTGTCACCGGTCCAGCAGGTAGTGTACTTCTGACTGCCCGCATAGCAGGCCCTGGTAATCACAAAAGGTCTGCGCCCGTCCAGACGCTTCAGCCCCTCGTAAGTCCCCTTGGCCATCAGATGCCCATAGACATTGTGCATCCTGGCGTGATCCGAATCTCTGCCCTCGTCCGTAAACACCACATCCTCCGGCAGCGGCCCCTTGAAGCTGGCAGGCTCGTTCATATCGTTCCAGATTCCCCGGACCCCCTGCTCCAACAGGAACTTCTGGTTCTCCCCCCACCATTCCCGCACCTGGGGATTGCCGAAATCCGGATATGCCGCATCACCTGGCCATACGGCATTGATATAAACTTCCCCCTCGGGTGTTCTGGCAAAATAGCCCTTCTCAACGCCCTCCTCATAGACAGGATAACCCGCCTCCTTTTTCACCCCGGGGTCATTGATGACCACCGGCTTGAACCCCCGCTGCGCCAAAGAGTGCAGGTAGCCTGCCGGATCCCCGTGGTAACGCTTCTGATTCCAGGTAAACACCTTGTAATCCTGCATGTAATCAATATCAAAGTGGATCACATCACAGGGAATGTCCCGTTCCCGCATGCCTGCGGCAACCTCCTCCACATCCTCCTGGATCATGTAACCCCATCTGGACTGGTGGTAGCCCAGCGTCCACTTCTGGGGCAGGGGACAGGTTCCCGTGAGATAACTATAATGCGACAATACCTCTGCCAGTGTGGCCCCTGCCAGATAATAATAGTCCAGATTTCCCGCAGCAGCCCCAAAATAATAATACGCCTGGGACTCCTTCCCCATATCAAAGAAGCTCTTGTAAGTATTATCCAGAAAAATACCGTATACATGCTCTCCGGTCAAGGTCATGAAGAAAGGGATGGATTTATACAGCGCCTTAAAGCTGTCAACCTGCGGATCCGGAATGTCGGAATTCCACATCTCGTACTCATAATTCCGCTTATCAAGAAAACCGGTCTTATCCCCCAGACCGTAAAAATGCTCGTCACCCCGCAGCTGTTTCACCACGTCGAAGGCATGCTCCAGCCTTCTGTCCGCCTTATGTCCCTCGCCGGCCAGAATGGCTATGGCCTCGTCGCTGAGTACCTGAAGAGGTCTGCGCTCTCCCCGGTAGTCCATACATACCTCTCTGCCCTGTATATCATAAAAGTCCACAAAAAAACCGTCGCTGACCCTGACGGACACTGCGCCCGTGCCGATCCACAGCCCGTCCTGTTTTTCCTCCACAGACAGTTCCACCGGCTGCTGTTTCTCCCCTTCAATTGCCTTGGAATCATGTGTTCCGCTTTCCAGACCGCAGAATACATTGATGATCTTTGGAGTCACCGCCCACAGTTCCGCTCTGCCCTGCTCAAACTCAATCACAACCTTCTGCCCGAAAACCTTGTAGCCCTTCCGCTTTCCAAGATTCATATCGCTGCTCCCTTCCCGCCCGGTATGGCGGCCACTCGTTTTTCTTTATTTTACCCTGACATTCCCGGAAAAGCAAGAACGGAAGCGGTAGGGAGTCAGGATTCCTTTTTACCTTTTTTCCTCTTTTTTCTGCAGAAAACAATCCCGTTGACAAGAAGAAACGTTGATGCGGCGCAAACAATGATCACCATCGTCCCGGAAACAGTATCCTCCCTTTTCAGGATAGCAATTCCTCTTTCGTCCTGTTTATGACGTTCACCTGATCGGTGACTGCGCGCAGATCCGAGGACAGCGTCTGCGCCGTGCTTTGAGTCGCCGCAAAGATCCTGTTTACCGCACCTTCCATATCCCCCAGACCCTTGTTCAGCTGATTTACCGCGGCAAGATAGCTGTCCCGATTCGGCATTTGAGACAAATCAGGGGGATATCCCGGCGTAATGATCTTCAAGGCGCCCTTCACGCTCTCCACCTGATCCCGCAGCGCCGCCAACTCCTTGTTGATTCCGTCCGTACTGTTCTGAACGTTCGCGGATGCGCGATCCGTGAGGGCCGAGAGCGTATTTACCTGACCCTGCAGAATCTGCAGTGTATCGGCGCTGTACACAATCTCAATGGCAGGTTCCATCTGCCCGACGATACCGCCTACTTCCTTCCTGCCTCTGATGCTGCCCTGATTCCGGCAATCGACAATATATCCCGCCTGCGTCCCGGCGATTCCGCCGATGTTGTAACCCATGTGCACATAGCCCACATCGCCCCGGTTTTCACAGCCGCGTATTACACCGCTGCTGATTCCAGCCACTCCCCCCACATCTGTCGCCACGTTTGCCGACTCGGAATGAATCAGGGCATCCACCGTAATATCCGAAACCTTCACCGTATTTTCCTGCGCATTGGTATTGATCTGAGCCAGATTGACACAGTCGCGTAAAACGCCGGCATTTTCACCCGCAATACCGCCCACGGTATGTTTGCCCGCGATCCGCCCGTCAGCGCCGCAGTTCTCCACCACACCGGTCAGCATATTACGTCCCGCGATTCCACCCACCGCGTCACCGCCGGAAACGTATCCCGAAAAGCTGCAGCCCTCAATCCTGCCGGCGTTTTCTCCCGCAATACCTCCGGCCCCGGCCCGGCTTCCCTGGGGCGTTACCCGGCCCTGTACCGTCAGGTTCCGCACGACGGCGGTCTCCGTAAGATATCGGAACAGCCCCTGCACGGAGCCGTCGGCATCCAGAGACAGGCCCGAAACAATATGCCCGCCCCCCTCAAGCGTCCCGCAAAAAATCGGAATGCCGGCAAACCCCGTCCCCGCAAGGTCAATATCCCCCTCAAGCACCACGGATAACCCCTGGCTGTAACTGTCCAGACGACAGGCATCGGCAAACGTCAGAAATTCCTCTGCCGTGCGGATGCGAAGCTCTTCCCTCACGTCTGTCCCGGCCTGCGGCATTTCCTGCGCGCAGGCGGCAATACCGGACAAATACAACGCACAGCAAAAAAACAGCAAACCCACAGCCTGTTTAATTCGCTTAAGCATCCTCATCCTCTCCTTTCCCGGCTTCCCTGATTTCTCCGTCAGTGGAGACGGCGGCATTGATTTTCCCGTGTACCAGTCCGCTGACCTCAGCGTCTATTATCCCGGACACATGTCCACGCACATGTCCATGCACATGCAATGTGCCCTCCGCGGTCTGCACGTTCAGATCAATCCCCCGCAGGCGGAAACCGGTTCGTTCTATGACGGTATCCCCCAGAACAAGGATGGCCGGCAAAACACACAGCACAAGAAAGATGCTGATAATGGTGCCCCTTCCCAGACAGACACCCATGATGGATACCACCGGCTGCGCGGACAGATTCCCAATCAGCAAACCGGACGCAACCATGATTCCTCCCGAGGTAAACACAGTGGGAAAGGAAGCGTTCAGCGCTTCCACAATGGCCTGCCTGGACGGCATCAGGACGCGCTTCTCCTGATAATGGCTGGATATGACTATGGCATAGTCAATGTTTGCTCCCATCTGAATGGCATTGACAATCAAATATCCCAAAAAATACAGGGGCTGCCCCGTCACCGCCGGAAAAGAAAAATTGATCCAGATGCTTCCCTGAATAACCGAGATCAGCAGCACCGGGAGCGCAGCAGACTGAAAAGTAAACAACAGCACCACAATGACAAACAGCGCCGAAAGAACACTGATTCGCAGATTATCCGTGACAAACGCCGACGACAAATCCCGGGAACTGGTCGAATTGCCGATCACATAGTAATCTTCCCCGTAGTATCCTCCGAGAATCCTGCGGATCTCCTCCAGAAACGCAAAGGTTTCCTCTCCTTCCTCCGGGAGGTTCAAATAGACAACCATACGGCTGTAGCGCTGCCCCCGCAGCTGAAGCACTGCGCTCTCAAGCTGTGCGAACAGACCGTCGATTTCCTCCTGTTCCTGTGCCTCCAGCACAATGTGATAGTCTTCCATATTATCCTTCAGATACAGCAACAGATCAAACAGCGGAATCCGATATCCCTCCAGGCCGCCGAGAATCTGCCCGTACTGGTCGTTCGCAACCGCATACGCTCCATATACCGCCTGCGTCACCTCATAATCCATTCCTCCAAGTTCGCTCAATTCCCGTGGGGTAAGCGCGTCCGTGAGCATGATTCCCTCCGTCGCCTCAGTATTGGCCAACCCCATTGCCTTTTTCACCTCCGGCCTTGTCTCCAGTTCTCGCAGAACTGCTCTCTCCGATTCATAGCTGCCGGCCGGAACGACTAACGCAAGCATATTGCCCACGCCAAAGGTTTCCTTAATTTTGAAATAATCATTTTGCCTTTCTGTCATTTTAGCCGTCCTAAGATCGTTATACCCGTAGCAATAAGGACACTGACTTGAAAGAAAAAACGCTCCCGCAAGAACAACCGCAAAAAGCAGCGGTATGATAAATCTGCCTTTTACCGCAAATTTTCCCACAAGCGTAATATCCGGCAAAAGCCTCCTGTGCCGCGTTCGGTCAATCAGCGGACAAAACGCAACCAGAAGCCCCGGCATAAGCGTAAATACCGTAAGCAGGCTGAATAAAATTGCCTTGATAAGCACCACCGCCATATCCATCCCAATGCCAAATTTCATGAAGGAAAGTGCGGCCAGTCCGCTTATGGTAGTAGCCGAAGACGCACTGATTTCCGGAATCGCCTTCGCCAGCGCATGGACACACGCCTCCCGGACAGGTCTGGTTTCATGCTCGTCAGAAAACCGGTGGCAGAGTATAATGGCATAGTCAATTGCCAATGCAAGCTGCAGCACGGAAGCAATGGAATCGGAGATAAAGCTGATTTTTCCGCACAGGAAATTGGTGCCCATATTCAGAAGCGCCGCAACCCCGAAAGTAATCATCAGTACCGGAACCTCCGCATAGGCACGAGAAGTAAGAACAAGCACCACGATGATGATCACCACTCCAACAGCGAGAATCGTGTTCATCTCCTGTCTCAAAAGTGCGTTTTCATCATATCCCACAAGCGTATCGATATAAAGATCGTAAGCCGACAGCTTCTCCCTGATCTCTTCTACCGCCTCAATACTTTCCTTGTCTGCCGTCTCTCCCGTAAAGCTTACGTCATAAAGGGCTGCCGCATCCTTATAATGCTCCCCCGAACTGTCAAATTCCACCCGATCCACACCCGGAATCCCCTCTATCACACCACTTATTTCCTCCGCAGTCCCGAATGTTACATTGGAAACCATAACCCTGGCCGACGCAAATGTCACAAAATTCTCGTTCATGACCGTAAGCCCCTGCCGTGTCTCTGTATCACCGGGCAGATATGTGGTCACATCGTTTTCCACCATTACCCAATTCATAGAAAAAAGGCAAAAAAGAATGGCAAACACATACAGCAGAAAAAACAGATATCGCTTTTCCACAATAAATGCTGCAAGCCTATACATAAGTTTACTTTCTCCCTTTTTTTGTCCATCCCGTTTCCTTCCCTCCAAAATCGGACAACTATTGATTTATTTTTGCTACAATATAACAATCATCAACACCTTCTGCAATCGGCAAATCCGTTTCTTGCCGATATTACACAGATCTCATATTTTATACACTTTTCAGGAAAATCATTAAGGAGAAAAATATGGCGAAGGCAGAATACCGGAGCTCGATCCGCTCCAAACAGTTAATTAATGCAGCGCTGGCCGATCTGCTGCAGGAAAAACCGCTGGACAAGATCACCGTCACAGACGTGGTGCGCCGCGCAGGAATCAACAGAGGAACATTCTACGCCCACTACATGGATATTTCGGATGTCATACAGCATTTGATTGACAAAACGTTTCTGCACATCCGCGACAATGTATTCGAGCATCCGAATCCTCGTTCTGACTACCCCCTTGCGCTTTTGCAGCGCATTCAGATGATTCTGGAGGAAGACATAACCTTCTATCAGAAAATCATGAATTCCAGCGCCTCCTCGCTGATGCAGGAAAGGCTTATGGAAACAATGCTGGAATATATGATCCAGCGTGAAAAGGAGCTCGGCTTCGGCAATCATGAGCAGTATGTGCTGACGCTGCACTTCTGTGCCGGAGGTCTCACCAGCCTGTATCGGCAATGGTTTGCGGGCAGTATTCCCGTTTCGCTGAACGAGCTGACTGAACTCGCGGCCCGCATGCTTCAAAAGATACTTGAAACCACCTGATTTACTCTGCCGCAATCTCTTCCGACACCTTCTGTGCAATGGCCCGGGCGCCATTTTTATCCGGATGCACGCCGTCCTTTTCAAACCATTCCGGATGCTCTCCGGTCAGCGCATGAATGTCGATCAGCCCGCAGTCATATTCCTCAGCGGTTTCGCGGACAATATCCGCAATCTCGCCAACCACTTCCGGCTGAATGTCAAAGTTGGTGCATGTTCCCTCTTTCCCGTCGGTAAAAAAGGCTGTGGCGGGAGTGCACAAATACAATTTCAGACCGTCGTTTTGATCTATATAACTGTTCAGAAGCTTTCGCAGCTCGGCCTCAAAGCGATCCGCGCCCTTCCAGTTTTCCGGTTTTGAATCATTTGACCCCATCATGAAAACCAGAATATCGCAGTCGTATTCCAGGCTCTTTTCATAGCGCTCGGTAGCAGTGTAAGGCTGATCCGAATCCGATTGCAACGCCCTGCCGTGAAGCCCAAAATTTCCCACATGATAATCCTCCCCCAAAAGAACGGACAAAACGGCAGGATAATTATTTTTCGGCCAGTTTCCTACTCCATGTCCATAGGTTATGCTGTCTCCGACACAGGCCACGCGCACCTGTCCCTCCTCCGGCTCTCCTCCCGGCATAATTCCGGACAGACCGTTAAAATACATCCAGACAAATCCGCCGGCCGCCAACAGAAGAATAGCGAAAAGAACAATGAAAAGTGCGAGCAGTATTTTTTTCCATGTTTTCATATAAAATGCTTCTCCTTTGTAAGAATAAAATACAATATGTGGATTTCGGTATAGCAACCCAGGTGCCCATGGTCAATCAACAAAAATTCCGTTACTGTACGAAATCCGACAATCCACAGGAGACTGTCCGAGTTCAATTAAAAAATTGCAGGGACGAAATTTCCTGAACAACAAAAAAACACACTCCCGCAATCGCTGAAGTGTGTTCCTCCTCCGATTAAAAAGTATATTCCCTGGTAGGCCGATAGTGATATGTCTGCAGCTCCTTGTTTACATTGTAGGTGACAACGTAACAATCCATGGGCTGGTCGTCTGCAATGGCCTTTTTCAGAATCTCCGTAAAAGCCGACGATCCGGAGGATTCCTGCTGCCGCCGCCCGGAACCGCCGTTCTCACTCTTCATTCCCGCCATCCTGGAAACTACCTGAACCGGATACACCTTGAAATCATAAAATCCTTTTGCTGCGTTAATCCCTCCCTGGCTGCACATTTCAACAGTGACCTTTGGTTCTTTGATTATTATATCGGCAGAATCCGGGAATTATTAACAGCAAATTATTTATATTCCTTATAAATTTTCTGACAACTTATTTGTATCCAAAAATTCATCTGTCAATTTCTCCATGGCAGACAGGCACAACAGCAGAACTGTACCGGCCGGCCCGGCGCGGAAGCAACGCCTTCCATCACTGCACCCCTGTCATGGCCCCTGGTCATGGCGCTCCGTGACGGTCCCGTCTTCCCCAATTTCCACGTTGACCGATATGCTCTCCAGGAACTCAAAGATTCTTCTCTGCTCCGTCTCCTCAGCGGCATAAACCGTCCGGCATCCGGACTGCACCGCCGGAATCACCTGCACCGTAAGCTCCGTCCCTGCGTCATCCCCGAAAAAATGAAGCTGCAGCAGCATGGTATCCAGCGTCTTTTTGTTAAACCAGTAATTTCCCAGACTGTAAATAATGGGTTTTCCGTCATAAAATTCCATCCCCTGAAGACAATGGGAATGCGCCCCAATGACCGCATCGGCTCCCGCGTCCAGATACTCCCTTCCCGTGTCCTTCTGTACCTGCTCCAGTTCAAAGCTGTATTCCGTTCCCCAGTGCACAAAAGCAATGCAGAAATCCGCGTTTGCCTTTCCTTCCCGAATGGCTCGCAAAAACAACTCCGTATCATAGCAGCGCAGGATTCCCGGCTCTGTGTCCGTGGCCTGAGGGGTCATCTTGTTTTTCTCCGCCCTGGAAGCCGCCACCAGCGCTATGGTCTTACCCTCCACCTCCAGATACAGCGGAGCCATGGCGTCCTCCAGCGTTCGCCCTGCCCCAAAATACGGCACGCCTGCCTGCTCCAGCACCGCAAAGGTATCCAGCAGAGCTTCCTTCCCATAATCATACACATGGTTATTTGCCAGGGTCACCACATCTACCCCCAGCTGCCGCAGCACCTCCACCCGCTCCGGATCCGCCCGAAAGGTGTAAGCCTTCCCGGGCAGAGGGGAACCGCCTGTGCTGTAGGTAAACTCATTGTTCAGACACATGACGTCCGCCGCCTGCATCGCCTCCACCAGCTCCGCAGAAATGCAATCGTAGATGCCTTCCGGCTGTTCCTCCAGAAACAGCGTCGTATCCCAGTTTTCGTCCAGATTGATATCCCCTGCAAAGCACAGGGTAAAGTCAAAGGATTCCGTCGGTTCACTCCAGGAATCATCCCGGCTGTCGTCCGGCTCCTGCGCAGTGCTCTGCATTTCCTGCCCTGGGTCATACGGTTCCCGGCAGGAGCCTTCCTTCAGCGGCAACGTGTCACTTCCGGCGGGTTCTTCTGCTCCCTTTCCCTGTGGAGATTGCTGCGGCATCGCCGGCATAGAGCGGGCCGCCACATACCAAAAGCCCAGGATTACCGCAGCCAGGATAACTGCGGCTGCAATTCCGCCAAGCATCCCCCTCAACTGTTTTTTCATTTATACTGCCCCTCACTTACAGCCCAGACCCGCACAGTTCCTTCGCCTTTTCCTTCCATACGAGAGAAATCAGCTTATGGCCTGCGCCGCCGTTTACTCATTTTATGCTGTCTGACAGAATCCGTCCCACATTAATATACCCCCAAAAAAGGCCAGATTCAGCGACACTCTTGCATCCAGGATCCTCACCCGCAGTTTTGCAGTCTTCACTTCCTCCAGAATCGCAATGTGCTGATATCCCACCACCGTTCCCCGGTATACGGTACAGAACCTTCCGTCAATCCACACCTGGATCTCAAATTTCTCAACCCTCTGACTGCAGCGCAGATCTTAAGGCTGTTTCACACTGGATGTTTTCCGGCGTACCTTACAGGTATTTCTTATCCTCTTCATACTGCTTCGACTTCTCGTAGTATTTCGCCTGAGCCTCCCAGAGCTCCCGATATTTCCCCTCTGTACCGATCAGCTCCTCATGATTTCCCCGCTGGATGACGCTTCCCTCCTCAAACACCA
The DNA here is from genome assembly GCA_910586835.1 of uncultured Acetatifactor sp. Lineage (GTDB taxonomy): Bacteria > Bacillota > Clostridia > Lachnospirales > Lachnospiraceae > Acetatifactor. Next base: position 10,055 of record CAJUJU010000014.1, on the reverse strand, counting down.
GGATCTCCCCGCAGAATCTGCAGCTGGACAACCTGTGACTGATATAGATTGCCGTACGATCCCCCACGATTTCATCAAATTTCTGATAGATATCCGCTTCCGCAACAGGATCCAGACTCGCCGTAGGCTCATCCAGAATAATGAATGGCGCATCCTTATACAGCGCCCGGGCAATGGCAATCTTCTGACGCTCACCCCCGGAAAGCTGAATTCCTTCCTCGTCAAAATCCTTAAAAATCCATGTGTTCAGACCATCGTCAAGCTCCCCCAGACGTTCTCCGAAACCGGCGTCCTCAAGGCATTTCGCAGCCTTGGCCTCATCCACGTCGCAGGAGCCCGCCACATTCTGTCCCAGCTGATGGGATAACAGACAAAAATCCTGAAAGACCACCGAAAAAATCGCCGTATACTCCTCATATCGATATTTTTTGATGTTTACACCGTTCAGAAGTATCTCTCCCTCCTGGGGGTCGTAAAGGCGGCAGAGCAGTTTGATAAAGGTAGACTTGCCGGAGCCGTTCTCACCTACCACCGCCAGCCTGTTTCCTACCTCAAAGCGCACCGAAACATTTTTTAACGCCCAGCTCTCAGAATTCGGATACCGGAAGCTGACGTTTCGAAACTCCACATTGTACTTCCTATCCCGCCGCTTTTCCGTGGTCAGGCTGCCCTGGTACATATTGTTTGGCAGATCCAAAAAGGTAAAGATTTTTTCCACAAAACCCGCGTTTACCCTGAGTTCATTTGCCTTGGTCATAAATCCCGTAAAACCGGAGGCCAGTCTGCTTACCGCCCCCACATACTGAGTGACCTCCCCGATGCCGAAGGCTCCTGCCCAGGCTTTCAGACAGACAAACAGGTAAATCACGCTCATCAACAGCTTATCGCCCAGGGTTCTTCCTATCAGACAGAGCCCAAAGCTGCCCTTGTACTGTTTGTCACATACCCCGCCTACAAACCAGGTATTCTCCTTCCATACATAATGACTGGCTATCTTAGCCTGTGGATACATCCGGTACTCCACCATGCTGTCAGCATCGTCCCACAGATACCCAAAGTGCGAGAACAATCTGTTTCCCAGTCTTGCAGCATCACTTATGGAGGCATTCTTCTCTGTCATCTTTGTGTTCATCCATGGCGCTACGGCGGCGGTCAGCATCATCAACCCCAGAAAACTCAGAATGACCAGCGGATGGTTCAAATAGGTAAATGAGCTTCCCAGCGGAACCTTCCTTATAAACAGCCCCACCGACAGAGCAATGGCTCCGATGACGGAAAAGAAATCCGATACAATCCCTTCAAAAGCCCAATAGATTTTCGCGAATCCCCAGCCGCCCCAGTTTCTGTTTTGATCAATCTGGTCATGCAGATCCCGAACCTTCTGATCTTCCACATCACAGTAATCCATTGACATGAACTTTTCGTCCTCGATCCTCTTCATGTTGGCCCAGAAAAGTGAAGATTTGACCGCATATGCATGATACATTACCCCGTTGATGATTCCGAAGGCCGCCGCCGTGAGGATTGAGACAAGTACCCACATCGTCAGTGTTTCCACCCGTCTTTCTCCCGCCAGCTCACCGATCAGCCTTGCCATGATGACCAGCCCCGCATAGGAAGCAACCACATTCAACAGCGCCTTCACAACCGCATAGGGAAACATCCATTTATTTTTGGAAGCCAGAAGCCTGACCGCACGAATATTAATTCTGATGGCCCTGCGCCAGCTGATTTTTTCAGATTTGGTTGACATCGAACTCCGCTCCTTCCCTGTAATATCTGGACTGGATTTCAAACAGCCGTGCATACTCCCCGCCCTTCTCAATCAGCCCCTCGTGCGTCCCTTCCTCCGCGATCTTTCCCTCCTCCAGATACAGAACCCTGTCGCAAAATCTTGTGGATGCCAACCGGTGGGAGATGAACACCGCCGTTCTGCCCTCCGTCATATCACTGTACTTATTGTACATATCCTGCTCGGCCAAAGGATCCAGCGCAGCTGTAGGCTCGTCAAGCATCAACATCGCCCCGTTCTTGTAAAGCGCCCGGGCCAGCATCAGACGCTGATACTGGCCGCCGGAGAGCATTACGCCGTCCAGGTAAACACTCCGCCCCAAATGCGTGTTGAGTCCCTCCGGCAGCTCGGAGACCATTTTCGTCAGCCCGGCTTTTTCAATACAGTCCTTCACTCTCTCCAGGTCGATGTCTGCAGCAGACTGTGCCACCGTCTCTGCCACAGTGATATCCATAATGTTAAAATGTTGGAATACCGCCGAAAAAAGCCCGTAATACTCTCCTCGATTAAACTCCCGAATGTCTATTCCGTCCAACAGAACACGCCCCTCGTCCGGATCCAGCAGGCCGGTCATAAGCTTCACCAGCGTAGTCTTACCTGCTCCGTTTAAGCCTACCAGAGCCACCTTCTCCCCCTTTTTGACAGTCAGGTTCATTTTGTCAATGATTTTCTTATCCGACTGGGGATATGTATAGCTGACATTTTCCAATTGAATCTCATGGGTTTCACCCCTGGGAATGCTTTTCCCGCCCTCGAAACGGAAAGGTTCCTGATAATACAGGCATTCCATAAGACTGGAAAGATCCAGACACATATTTCTAAGCTCCAGCAGATTATTCAGGATACTGCCAAACTGCCCGTTGAGGGAATTGACCGCTGAGAAATAGAGCATAAATTCTGCCGCACTCATACCGCTTTCCAGGCACATTTTCAGCAGGATACAGCAGGTGGCCCCGCTCCTTAAAAATTCCAGGATCGTACTGGAAAAGGTTCCGATCAGGTAAAAGACGTGTTCTCTTTTAGCGTACGCCTGACGCGCCAGAAATGCTTTATCTGTCAGACGTCGGATCCAGCTTCCCAGGCCAAACAGACGAATGTCCTTGGCTATGGTCAGATCCCGGGGCAGACCGGTCAAGTACCACATCTGTTTGTCAAGATGCGAAAGTTCTTCCCGATGCCTGAAATTATACTTATAGACATAGGAAGACACAATAAAATCCAGAATGCTCAATGCCATTGCCACCACAAAGACCAGCGGATGGGCATGTGTCAGCACCACGGCAAAGAAGCCGAACAGCGCCAGCCGAACCATCAGTTCCTGTAAAACGTGCCAAATACGCTCGCAGGCGGCACTATTGCTGTTACAGCACTGCTTGGCCCGCTCCATGAGCCTTTGCCACTTGGTATCCAGACAATTGACATAGGAGGTATCCGCCATCTTATTCATAAGTTCCCGCAGAATACTGGAACGCAGCTCTACCTGGTATGGCGACTTTACTCCCCAACAACCCACGCCGTTTCCGATCAACGCAATCATTGCATCCGAAACAAAACATCCTCCGATCAAAAATGCCGCAGTCAGTAACAGCTCATTGACAGGACTTCTCGCTTCGATCCGCGCCAGAATCATGGGGGACATATAGAACCCGAACACCCCGCTGGAAATATTAAAAATAATCTGCAGCAGCAGAATAAACGGAATCTCGGCGCGGTATCGGAACGCCCGCGAGAACTGGAAACCCACACAGCGCCACATACCGTACTTTGGTTTTTCTTTTTTTCTTTCTGTAGACATACTTTTCACTCCTGCCGTCGTTCAATTTGTAACTCTCTGTGAACATTATAAGTCAAAAATCCCCGAAAAGATTTTTCGGGGATGAGTCGTATTCTGTGGGGGATAAGATGTTCCGAAGCAAGAAAACAGAATTGCACAGGCTAACTCAGCGCCTCCGGCAGCAGAATTTCTGTTGTAAACGCTCCGTCTTCCGAATTTACAGACAGATAGCCGCCCAGTTTCTTCACCACCGAGTCAATTCTTCCCAGACCCAGTCCATGGTCACCGCCCTTCGAACTTTTAATCATATTTCCAAGCTTTTTCAGCTTTCCGCCGCCTGTAAAATTTAAAAAGGAAATGTACAGCTGCACCCCTCTCATATCCATGTAAACCCGGATCACCCGCTGCTCCGGCGGCAGAGCCACACTGGCCTCTATGGCGTTGTCAAAAAGATTGCCCAGAATGGTACAGAGATCCACCGCAGATAAATTCAGCAGTGCCGGGATATGTGCGTCTGCCTCGACCCTGATCCCCCGATCGTTTGCCAGGGAGATCTTCGAGTTCAATATTGTGTCCGTCATGGGATTTCCGGTCTTGAACACTGTGTCTACCGTGCAAAGATCGGCCTCCAGCTCTTTGAGATAGTCCGTGATCGCCTGAAGGTCTCCCTTGTCGGCATAAGCCTTCAAAACCTGGATATGATTGCGGTAATCATGCCGCCAGCCCCGCATTTTGCGGTACATGTTATCCACTTCCGCAAAGTGGGTCTTGATCAGCTCCTGCTGATATGCCTCAATTTTTCTGTCTGTTTTCCGTGGTATTTTCATGTCTATGCCCCCTGTACCTAAAGAAGAGTGATTGCTCACCCCTCTTTGTATTCTGACAAAGCATTTAAAATCCAACTTCAAAAAAGTTTAACTCTTCAGGTTTATGACCGCCCGGTTGACTTTCTCGTATGCGCCCCTGGGCAAGGGAACCGACGCGCCGCCGCGAAGAAAAATCTCGGAGCGCGTCACCCGGGAAATAAAATGCAGATTGACAATATAAGACCTTCCTACCCTTAGAAAGCGCTCGTCCAATTCCCTTTCGATCTCTTTGAGAGTCCTTTTTACGGTATAGCTGCCCTCCGCATAAACAGTGATATAATTCTTGATCACCTCAATGTAACGAATCTCACAGAGCAGCAACTGAACCGTCTCCGTGGTAGTCTCGAGCACAATCTTCCGACCGTCGGTCTCCTGCTTCTCCAGGGCACGATCCAGTGTCGAAAACAGTTTCTGAGGCGAGACGGGCTTTAACAGATAGTGCAGCGCCGCGACCTCGTATCCCTCGGCGATGTAATCCGAAAACCCTGTGATGAAAACAATCTGGATAAGTTTGTTCCCCTCTCGTAAACGCTTTGCCAGCTCAACGCCGTTCATACCTGGCATCTCGATGTCCAAAAGCAGAACATCAGGTACAAGATCCTCATATTCAAACAAAAAAGCCTCAGCCGTGGGGAACTCGGACACGCTGACATCCGTCCCTGTCTGCCGCGACCATTCGCGTACCAAGACATTTATGAATGCGCGCTCCTCCGAAGAGTCATCGCAAATACAGATTTTAACGTTCATGGTACACTCCTTACACCCTGTGACAATACAACAAATCTCAATACACAAAAACCTGTAAACATTCCGCCTACATGTTTCTCCCAGCTACCGCTTCAGCGGCAGGTTGCGCTTCCCGAGCAGGACTCGAACCTGCAACAACTCGGTTAACAGCCGAGTGCTCTACCGTTGTATGATATACAACCGAAAAAATTCAAGGCAGAAACACTCGCTTCTTCCTGTATGGATCTGCTTTGCTGATGCACCCATAGTCATTACTTCCCTTCCGTGTTAATCACATAAACAGTACTTCGGGAAGCGCCTTCCTTATTCAGCCACCTCTTTTCGACCATTTTGACAAGAATTTCTCTTGCCCTGCGCTGTTTGATGCCCAGTAGTCCGGTCACCTGTACAGTTGTGATACCTCCATTTTCAAGTGCATATTGAAAAATCAGCTTTTCCTGCTCACTTATCGGCATTTTATCGGCGGTTTCCCGGCAGTTTTTCGGCATTTTATCGGCATCCATACTATCAGAAATACTATGCTGAAGAAAATTTGTGTCGCTAGTCTGCCCTCGATAAATATTGATTCGCAAATCCACTTCACCGCCGATAAATTCTGGCTCCCGCAGACCAGAAGCCTTCACTTTGCCAATAATACGCGGAATACCGCTACCCCAATGTTCAATCAAATTCATGTAGGAAAAAGCATAGGCAAGCGCCTCGTTACGAATCTGAGAATACCCTTCTTTCATACGCTCCAGTGTCTGTCCCATGGGAATCTTGCCGGGAGAAGTAATTTCCAGACGATTATCATAGACTGCAATCTGCGTGTTGCCGTGATCCAGATAGCTACGGTGCACCGCAGCATTGATAATCAATTCACGAATGGCATCCGGCGGAATCTCATAAACATCCTGCCGATAGATACCTTCAAAGGTTGCGCCCATGTGAATATTCCGCAGAACAAACTGATATGCCTGATCAATCTGTTCCCAAATCGGTCCTGTATACTCCCGGCGATCCACAAAAATCTCTTTTGTCATTCCTTTAAATACTCCGCACTGAGTTGCCACATGGATTGCGCCACAGCCGGTTAAAATAGCATAGGCATTAGAGGGATAATATTTCCCCTCCCGCTCAATTAAAATGCCCCAGGAACACAGTTGTCTCCGCCCAACATCTTTAATAGCTGCTCTTTGTTCCTCATTATGAGCATTTTTAACAGCTTGTTCTCTCATAGATTGACAAAGAGAGTCAATATCCTCCTCCGAAATATCCCAACCAGCACATAGAGATTGATCAAAATAGCGGTTGCTACCCTCGAACATCAATTCCTTAATCATGTATTCATCCGCCGGGCGGGTCGTTCCGGCTACACGAACATATATGCCGTTGTCCCTGCCCTGCGATTTTATATAGTATGGTCGCTGTCTGCCCTCTGACACTTCAACCACAATAATGGTTTTACTGTCAACCGTCTGCAGCGTAATGTCAGGAATAATTGCCGGTTCACAGCTATCCGACACGGCGTTTGCAATGGCATCCATAACCTTAAATACCTCTTCTTTGCCAAAGCCTATCACTTCTCTGGTCTTATCAGCAATTCCAAAAATGATTTTGCCGCCGGTGCCATTGGCAAAGGCCACGACTGATTTCATATATTTGATACTTTTATCCGGTAGTTTCTCTTTAAACTCCACATTCTTGGATTCTCCGACAAGAATTTCTTCTATAGTCATGGATGCACCCCACTTTCATCATGACAACAATAGCTGTTACTCCTACTTTATTTTTACCAAAACATCACGGAATATAGCATGATTCTTTTTCACGCCAGATCGCATAGACGGTACTACATTATAACAACAACAAACCACCTCCAAGAGGATTTTCAACCGGAGCAGAGTTCCGTATGAACTGTGAGTAATACCTTGCCCCTTGATATTTCGATTAATAACTATAGCCCTTCGTAAAAATGCCATAGCCCAACCAATTATGCCTCCTAGAATTTGAAAATACTGAAATGCATTTTATGTCTGCTCAATATTTACTAGCAATAAGATTAACAAACTTTTCTGCAGTTTCTTTTTCATATTCCTGTGTTATCAAATCAAACACGCGTTCCAACACACGTCTTTGCTCTATAGTAAGCTTCGGATTAATATTCAAAGCTGTATATTTTGTCTGTGCCTTTTTCTGGTTAAGAAACATAGACAGTTTTGACAAGTAATCTGTCTCTGAAAGTTCATCCGATTCACTTTGATCCATGATGCTGCTTTCAGTAATGTATGTGTCATCACCAATGTCTTCAGCGTACAGATCAGTTTCTAATTCCACATCCTCAACCTTCTCCGCTTTAGCTATCGCTTTCTTTGAGCCGGTTAGACTTCTTTCATACGACACATGCCTTATTTCCTTAGATATAGTCAAAGCCCATTCCTTTAAACCTTCAATCAGTTCATAATAAGCAGTATTCTTTTCAAATCCATCCCTACGTGAATTGGCAATAAGTTCTTTATCCACAACATGAAGTTCACCGATAATCCAGCCGTTAAAACGTTCTTCCTTAAACAACTGGTTACAAGAGATCTTATCGCCTATCAGTATATTTCCCTGTCTTATCCTTATTCCTTTTACAGCATTTTCGAGGATAGTTCCGTAGAAATCCGTATGAGCAAACCAAAGTATCGCGCTCAATGAACCACCTCTACAGAATGCCTTAACCTCTATATCCTTAATCAAATCTTCGCTCTTTTTAACCCGATCTGATATAAAAGAATCTCTATATGGCTTTGTCAATTCATCACCATTCAAATATATGCGGTACTGAGGTATATGGTATCCCTCCATCCTGATCTTCTCATATATGGTTCTTCCCCATTTGAACTTCTCATCAAAAAAGAGCGGCGCATGCTATATCAGATATTCTCTTACGGCCTCTATGTCTGTCAAACCTGCGTCTTTATCCACCCCTTCCATGATTACTTCAAAATACCTTTTCTTTAGGGATTCCGATTCAGTTCTTATAGTTACGATTTTCTCTATTACCTCTTTCACGCTTCCGGAGCTGCCTGGGAGAAGAAGTTTCCTAAGCAGCGCGGAATCAAATTCAATTACAGTAACAATCTTCTCATTGGAAAAGGACGTTCTAAATCACAATAACTTAACCCTGCAAGCCTTCCGATACCTCTGAATCCCCTGAAATTGTTTCTGCTCTTTTGGGAATTGCCTATATCAAGAAGAGTAGCAACTGCTTCCCCGGCAGGTATACCACACCCATTATCACGAATTGTTATTCTTCTTTCAGAATCATCTATATAAATATCAATTCTCAGAACATTTTCCCTCTCAATCTTCCTCACCATTGCATCGTCAAATGAATCAACTGAGTTCTGAATATACTCCCTAAACATATCCATAGGCGATGAATACATACCATTGGTAAGGGACTCCAGTGTATACTTGCCTATTATCAATTCATGCTCCATCTCATTCACCAATTAAGGAAAGCTTTCTGCCGAGTATGTCTAGCTGTTTTTCGGTCTGCTCTCGTATATATTCAACCCCGACCTCACCGGCTACAGCTTGTTCTATCACCTTTTGTTTAAATACTCCGAACTTAGACTTAAGCAGTTTCCTTGTTTTCCTTTCATCCAGTTTTGTTATGTTCCCCCACAGATACTTTTTCTCTTTGACATCTAATACATCTGCATTCCTAAAGAGGTAATAGGCTTTTACAAGATTATAGTTAAAAGTATAGATACCCGTCTTCTTCTGAATCTTCATAAGATTATCAACCGCAGCAGGTTCTTCCCCAGACAAGTAATCCGTTTGTTTTAGCACATCACCTGCAAATCTTACCCCAATATATCTGTATGGTGCTTCCAAAATTGAATACGATAACTTTCCATCAGCAATATATGCCACCAGTCTATCATACATCAAAGGAAATTCTTCGGTGATATATTCAATCACAAAATCCCTATTAGCCTCATCCAAATCCATCAATTCCTTCAGCAATGTCGGAATTGTAAAGTAATGTATAAACAACTTTTTCAAAAAGACGGTACAGCCCTTGTAATCGGGGCTATACCGCCTAATCTGAAATTACTTCCTTGTCACCGCAAACCTTGATGTTTACGGGCTTTCAAGCGTCATCTCTTTGACACTTTTCGCTCCCCGAGTAGGGCTCGAACCTACAACAACTCGGTTAACAGCCGAGTGCTCTACCATTGAGCTATCGAGGATTATTCTATTTCTGATACCATTTACACCCTATTCCGTTTGTACCTTCAAAACCGAACACTGAATCTATCTTACAAGCCATCTCCCTTTCCTTTGGTTAAGCTCTCGACCGATTAGTAAGTGTCAGCTCCACACATTGCTGCGCTTCCACCTCACTCCTATCTACCTCGTACTCTTCAAGGGGTCTCATCCTCCCCCTTGCGGGGGAGCTATGGATATCTCATCTTGAGGGGGGCTTCACGCTTAGATGCCTTCAGCGTTTATCCCTTCCGGACTTGGCTACTCTGCCATGGGATTGGTTCCCAACAGATCCACCAGTGGTCCGTCCATCCCGGTCCTCTCGTACTAAGGACAGCTCCTCTCAGATATCCTGCGCCTGCGCCGGATAGGGACCGAACTGTCTCACGACGTTCTGAACCCAGCTCGCGTACCGCTTTAATGGGCGAACAGCCCAACCCTTGGGACCTGCTACAGCCCCAGGATGCGATGAGCCGACATCGAGGTGCCAAACCACTCCGTCGATGTGAACTCTTGGGAGTGATAAGCCTGTTATCCCCAGGGTAGCTTTTATCCGTTGAGCGATGGCAATCCCACTTTATACCACCGGATCACTAAGTCCTACTTTCGTACCTGCTCCACCCGTCGGTGTCAC